>DATFWL010000564.1:0-14058 GCA_035259385.1 Vicinamibacterales bacterium
GGAAGGACGACATCAAGCGGCGCATCGACGAAGCGGCCCGCTTCGTCCCGATCGAGCAGCTCGCGCTCAGCCCGCAGTGCGGCTTCGCCAGCAACGCCGAAGGCAACGCGCTGACGGTGGATCAGGAGCAGGCAAAGCTGCAGCTGATCGTCGAGACCTCCCGCGAGGTGTGGGGATAGTCATTCGTGGCGTGGCAAGCAACCGCGGAGTGCGCAGAGAACGCAGAGTCTTTCTTCATCTGAATATGTTGCTTGCTAATCGAGCGGAGAATACTGTTATTCTCCGCGCTTTCAGCGTTCTCCGCGGTTTACATCACGCCCCGACTCGTTGTCTGACGTGTATCATCACGGCCGGAGGACCCTCATGATCGTGCCCCTGGTTCTCGCGCTGACGCTGCAAGGCGCGGCGGCCGCGCCGGCCGCGAGCGTGCGGGAAGGCAAGACGCTGTTCGAGGGCATGTGCGCGCGCTGCCACGGCATCGACGGCACCGGCGACGAAGGGCCCGCGCTGAATCGCGCCTCGCTCGCGCATGCCGCCACCGAGGACGCGCTGCGCGAAGTGATTCGCGACGGCATACCGGATCGCGGGATGCCGCGCGTACGGCGGCTCACCGAGACCGAGCTCTCGCAGCTCGTCGCCTACGTGACGTCGCTCGGACGATCCGCGGCTGCGACGTCACGCGGCGACGCCGAACGCGGCCGCGCCGCCTATACGCGTCTCGGCTGCGCGTCCTGCCACATCGTCGACGGCCAGGGTGGAAGCTTCGGCCCGGAGCTGACGCAGATTGGAACGCAGCGCGGCGCCGGCTACCTGAAGCAGTCGGTGATCGGCCCGGCCGAGGCGCTGCCGCGCGGGCTGTCGCTGGTGCCGGGCCGCGGCTTCTCCGAGTATCTGCCGGTGCAGATCGTGACCGCGAACGGCCAGACGATTCGCGGCGTCCGGATCAACGAGGATCCGTTCACGATCCAGGTGCGCGACACCAGCAACCAGTTTCATTCCTTCCGCAAGAGCGAGCTGAAATCGGTCGAAAAGGAATTCGGCAAGAGCCTGATGCCCGGGTTCCGCGGACGCGTCACCGACGTCGAGCTCGACGATCTGGTGGCGTATCTCGCGACGCTGCGAGGTGTGCGATGAAGGCGCGCATCGTGTTGCCCGCCGCTGTCGTGCTCGCGCTGTCTGCCGCGCCCGCGCCGGCGCAGGTGAGTGCCGAGCGCATCGCCAATGCCGAGAAAGAGCCGTCGAACTGGCTCACCTACTCGGGCAACTACCAGGCGCACCGCTTCTCGCCGCTCACGCAGATCGATCGCTCCAACGTCGCGCGGCTGAAGCCGGCGTGGGTTTACCAGGTCCGCCGCACCGGCATCGTCGAGACGTCGCCGATTGTCGCCGACGGCGTCATGTACATCACCGAGCCGCCGAGCACGGTGACCGCGCTCGACGCGCGCAGCGGGCGGCCGCTCTGGACCTATACGCCGGCGATCCCGACCGACGTCATCGTCATCGGCTCGCCGCCGGTGAATCGCGGCGTGGCGATCCTCGGCGACACCGTGTTCTTCGGCACCGTCCACGGCCACCTGATCGCGCTCGACGCCAGGTCGGGCGCCGTGCGGTGGGACACGGTCGTCGACGAGAACAAGCTCGGTCACTACCTCACCAACGCGCCGCTCGCGCTCGCCGATCGCATCATCGTCGGCGTCTCGGGCGCGGAAGCCGGGATTCGCGGGTTCCTCGACGCCTACGATCCGAAGACCGGCAAGCGCGTGTGGCGCACCTACACGATTCCCGGTCCGGGCGAACCCGGCTTCGACAGCTGGGGCGGGGACAGCTGGAAGAACGGCGGCGGCTCGTCGTGGCTGACCGGTTCCTACGACCCCGCGCTCAATCTCGTCTACTGGGGCACCGGCAATCCAGGTCCCGACTGGAACGGCGACGTCCGCCCCGGCGACAACCTCTACACCTGTTCGCTGCTCGCGCTGAATCCCGTAGACGGCAGGATCACGTGGCACTTCCAGTTCACGCCGCACGACGTGCACGACTGGGACTCGAACGAGATCCCGATCCTCTTCGACGCGACGGTCGGCGGCCGCGCGCGCAAGCTTGTCGCGATGGCCAACCGCAACGCCTTCTACTACGTGCTCGATCGCGAGACCGGCGAGTTCATCAGCGGCGCCCCGTATGCGAAGCAGACATGGGCGGAGGGACTCGACGCAAAGGGCCGCCCGCGCCTGAAACCGGGAATGGATCCGAGCACCGAAGGAACGCTGGTGTTTCCGAACATCCAGGGCGCGTCGAACTGGCCGAGTCCGTCCTACAGTCCACTCACGAAGCTCTTCTACCAGCCGGCGCGCGAGATGGGCACCTACTACTACAAGGGCGAGTCGAAGTACGCGCCTGGCGAACCATTCGTCGCCGGCGGTGGACGCGCCGTCAACGGCGACGATGCGTGGGGCGCTGTGCGCGCGCTCGAGGCGACCACCGGCGCGCTGAAGTGGGAGTTCAAGCTGCTGTCGCCGCCGTGGACCGGTCTTCTCGCCACCGCGGGCGGCCTCGTGTTCGGAGGAACGGAGGAGGGAAATTTCTTCGCGCTCGACGCCGAGAACGGCAAGCCGCTCTGGGATCTGCAGCTCGGCGGCGCCGTCAAAGCGAATCCGATCGCGTTCGCCGTGGACGGAAAACAGTACGTCGCCATCGCAGCGGGCTACGCACTGTTCGTGTTCGGATTGTAGGGTGACATGGCTGATGGCTGATGGCTGATGGCATATGGGCAATGGCTGATGGTCCATTCACCATCTCCCATATGCCATCAGCCCTCAGCCATCAGCCATCTTCAGCAACTCGACAACATCACTCAGAAAAGCCGCCGCGCGCGCGCCGTCGACGACGCGGTGATCGCACGACAGCGTCAGCGTCATCGTCGGCCGCACCGCCGGCTGACCGTTCACCGCGACGACGCGATCGGCGATCGTGCCGACGGCGAGGATGGCGGCCTGCGGCGGCACGATGATCGCGGTGAACGCATCGACCTGGAACATCCCGAGATTGCTGATGGTGAAGGTCGCACCGGCGATGTCGGCGGGCTGCAATCGGCCGGCTCGCGCACGATCGCTGAGCTCTCTGCGCCGCACCGCGACGTCGGCGAGCGACAAGCGGTCCGCCCGATGAACGACGCCGGTTACCACGGCGTCTTCGACGGCAATGGCGATCGCAACGTTCACTTCGGCATTCGGACGAACGGCACCATCACGCCAGCTCGCGTGCATGCGCGGATGTTTCACGAGGGTCCTCGCCACGGCTGAAACGATCAGGTCCGTGTGCGAGAGCCCTGGTGCGCTTCCGCGCGCCGCGATGAGGGACGTCGCCTCGAGATCGCGCGATATGAAGAAGTGTGGAACCGTCGTCCAACTCTGCGTCGTTCGCGCAGCCATCAGTGCCGCGAACGACGACGACATGGCTGAGGGCTGAGGGCTGAGCGCTGACGGACGGCTGATGGCGGACAGGATGTCTTCCGCGAGGATTTCGCCGCTAGGACCGGATCCCGTGATCACGGCGAGGTTCACTCCGTGTTCCGTCGCGAGCCGGCGAGCCTTCGGTGAGATGCGGACGGCACCGGTCGTCGCAGGAGGAACTTCGCCTGGCGCGACCAGCCAGGCGATCGTCTGGCCGACCGGAACGACTGCGCCTTCAGTCGCAGTGATCGCGGCGAGGATTCCGTCGCCGGGCGCTTCGATCTCGACGACCGCCTTGTCGGTCTCGATCTCGAGCAGAGCCTCGCCCTTGCGGACACGATCGCCTTCTCGCTTCCGCCACGCGAGGAGCTTCCCCGTTTCTTGCGCCATCTCCAGCGCCGGCATTACGACGCTGACTGCCATCAGGCGCCCACCTTCGCAGGCGCCTCCGTTCGCGCGCTCTCGGCGATCAGCTGCACCACCTCACGATTCGGCGTCCCCTCGAGCTCGCGCGTCGTCTTCAGCGGACCATCGACGGTGACGTAGGTCGCGCCGGCGACGAGCAACTGCTCCGCCGGGAAGCGTGTGATCACCTCGTGGCCGGTCGGCGTGACGACGATCTCCTCCTCGATGCGGGCGGCGCTCCAGCCGTCCTTCGACGGCCAGAATGTCTCGAGCGCGAAGACCATGCCCGGCTTGATCTCGTGCGGATGCTCGAGCGAGACCAGGCGGCTGATCACCGGCTTCTCCCAGATCGCCAGGCCCACGCCGTGGCCGAACTGCAGCGCGAACGCCGCCTCTTCGTCCGGGAACCCGAAATCGGTCGCCTTCGGCCACACCGACGCGACGTCGGCTGTCGAGCGGCCGGGACGAATCAGCTCGATCGAGGCGTCGAGGTAGTCGCGGCAGCGCTTGTAGGCGTCGATGAGCGCCGCCGAGGCGAAGTTGATGGCGAAGCACCGGTAATAGCAGGTCCGGTAGCCCATGTAGGAATGCAGGATGTCGTAATAGACGGGATCGCCCGGCCGCAGGACGCGATCGGAGAAGACGTGCGGATGCGGACTGCACCGCTCGCCCGAGATCGCGTTGACGCCCTCCACGTACTCGGACCCGAGGTCGTAGAGCACCTTGCTGACCAGGCCGACGCACTCGTTCTCGCGCATGCCGGGCTTCATCGCGTGGTAGAGCTCGTGGTACGCGGCGTCCACCATCATCGCGGAGTGCGTGAGCAGCGAGATCTCGTCCTGCGTCTTGATCTCGCGCGCGTCCGACATCAGCTGCTGGCCGTCCACCACCTTGACACCTTCGCGCTGGAGCGCGAACAGGATCGGCGGCTCGACGACGTCGATGCCGACCGGCTCGCCGAGCAGGCCGCGCGACTCGAGCTCGGCGCGGATCTTCCTGGCGACGTCGTCGGCGCGCCCCATCTCCGGCGTCATCGCGCCGCGCAGCAGCGCGATGCCCGGCCGCGACCGCTCGCCAAGCCAGGGGCAGTTCAGCTGGTGATGTCTGGCCGCCGACCCGAAGTCCCACAAAACCGGCTCGTCGTTCTGTGGCAGCAGCGTGAAGCGGCTGATCTTGTCCTGCGCCCAGGTGCCGATGTGAGTCGCAGTGATGTAACGGACATTGTTCATGTCGAAGCAGAGCAGGGCGCCCAGCTCCGACTTCGCCAGGAGCGCCTTGATGCGCGCCAGCCGCTCGGTGCGCAGCCGATCGAAATCGATCCGCTGCTCCCAGTCGACGCCCATCGAACCGTAGGTGCGAATGGACATAAAGTGCTCCGTCAATGGCTGATGGCTGATGGCTGATGGCATAGGGTTCATGGCTCATGGTCCGCCCATCGACCATCCTCCATATGCCATCAGCCATCAGCCATTAGCCATTACTTGTTGCACAACCGCTTCGCCACCTCGAACACCGCCTGCTCCGTCGGCACAGTCGCGTCCTCGAGCGGCGGCGAGAACGGGATCGGCACGTGCATCGCCCCGAGGCGCGCCACCGGGGCGTCGAGGTTGTAGAAGGCGCCTTCGGCGATCACCGCGGCCAGTTCCGCGGCGACGCCGTAACGGCCGTAGCCTTCATCGATCACGATTGCGCGCGAGGTCTTCTTCGCCGACTCGACGATCGCCGTTTCGTCGAGCGGCCAGGTCGTCCGCGGGTCGACGACTTCGGCGTCGACGCCGATCTGCTCGAGCAGGGTCGCGGCGCCGAGCGCCACCTGCACCATGCTGCTGGTCGCGACGAGGGTGATGTCGCGGCCCGTCCGCTTGACGTCGGCCACGCCGAGGGGAATCACGTAGTCCTCGAGCGGCACCGGTCCTCTCAGCTTGTACTGCATCTTGTCTTCGAAGAAGACCACCGGGTTGTCGTCGCGGATCGCCGCCTTCATCAGCCCTTTTGCATCGTACGGCGTGGACGGCACGACGACCTTCAACCCCGGGATGTGGCTTGGCCATGCGTGCAGCGACTGCGAATGCTGTGCCGCCGACCGGCGGGTCGCGCCGAGCGTCGCGCGGACCACCAGCGGCACGCGCCATTTGCCGCCAGACATGTAATGAATCTTCGCGGCCTGGTTGGCGAGCTGATCCATCACCAGCGTCAGGAAGTCGCCGAACATGATGTCGACGATCGGCCGCATGCCGGTCATCGCGGCGCCGACGCCGAGACCGGTGAAGCCAGCCTCCGAGATCGGCGTGTCGATGACTCGCGCCGGGCCGAATTCCTGGACGAGACCGGTGAGGACCTTGAATGCCGTTCCGGCCTCGGCGATGTCTTCACCCAGGAGCACGACGCGCGGATCGCGGCGCATCTCCTCCGCGATCGCTTCCTTCACGGCTTCGCCGAAGGTAAGCTCGCGGCGAGAAGCAACCGCGGAGACCGCAGAGTTCGCAGAGGAAACATTTTTCTCTTCGTTCTCCGTGTGCTCTGCGGTTGCTTTTCCCTCTGCGTGCCCTGCCATCTCCCCTTGCTCGGCTCTATGCATACACGTCCTCGGTGACTTCTGCGACGCCTGGGTACGGCGCGTCGATCGCCCAGCGCATCGCGTCGTCCATCTCGCGCGTCACTTCCGCGTGGATGCGGTCGAGCGACGCGCGGTCGGCGGCCCCGGATTCGACCAGGCGGGCACCGAGGATGGCGATCGGATCGCGATCGCTCGTCCAGCGCTGCTCCTCCTGTTTCGTCCGGTAGTAGTCGCGGCTGACGTCGCCGACATGGTGGCCGCGGAATCGATAGGTGTTGGCGACGACGAACGCCGGGCCGCCACCGCCCCGCGCGCGCGCGATCAGCGGCGCGATCGCGTCGTGGACGGCGAGCACGTCCTGTCCGTCCACGCTGGCCGACTCGAGTCCGAACGCCGCCGGCCGCGCCGCGATCTCCCCCGCCGTCGTCTCGCTGAAGTGTGTGTACTCGTTGTAGAGATTGTTCTCGCAGAGATAGATCACCGGCAGCGTCCACAACTGCGCGAGGTTCATCGACTCGTAGAGAACGCCCTGGCCGAGCGCACCCTCGCCGAAGAAACAGACGACGACGCGGTCCTGCCGGAGATATTTCGACGAGAAGGCGGCGCCCGCCGCGAGGGCGGCGCTGCCGCCGACGATGGCGTTTGCGCCGAGGTTGCCGGTTTCCGGGTCGGCGATGTGCATCGACCCGCCCTTGCCCTTGCAGTAGCCGGCCTTCTTGCCGAGCAGCTCCGCGAACATCAGATCGGGAGACGCCCCTTTCGCCAGGCAGTGGCCGTGACCGCGATGCGTGCTGGTGATGTAGTCGTCCCTGCGCAACGCGCTGCAGACGCCGACCGCGACCGCCTCCTCGCCGATATAGAGGTGCGCGAGCCCGGGCATCAGCGCGCGCGTGTAGAGATCGTTGACGCGCTCCTCGAACAGCCGGATCGCGACCATCTGGCGGTACATCTGCACGAGCCGATCGCTCATTCCTCTGCTCCCGATGCGCGGGCGAGCGCGTGGAACACGGCGGCGAAATCCTCGTCCGCCAGTCCCATCGCCCGGGCCGCGGTCAGCCACTCGTTGGTCGTCGACGTGGTCGGCAGCGGGACGCCGAGCTCGCGGCCCATCTCCAGCGCCAGCCTGAGGTCCTTCTGCATCATAGTCGTGTTGAACCACGCCTGGTCGGGCATCTCCAGCACGAACGGCCCGCGGTACTGCAGCATCGGCGATCCGATCGCGCTGTGCGTCATCAC
This sequence comes from Vicinamibacterales bacterium, assembly GCA_035259385.1. GTDB lineage: Bacteria > Acidobacteriota > Vicinamibacteria > Vicinamibacterales > CAVVIG01 > QHWK01. The sequence continues at coordinate 7,645 of DATFWL010000564.1, forward strand.
CTCGACTGCGGTCGCGCGCGCGATCCCGCTCTTCTCGGCGAGCAGCACGCCCTCGGCGAACGCGAGCATCTGGACGGCGACGCTGATGTTGGTTGCGATCTTCATCGACACCGCGAGCCCGTGCGCACCGACGTAGGTGACCTTCGGCCCGATGTCCTCGAGCAGCGGCTTCAGCCGATCGAACGTCGTCCGCTCGCCGCCGACCATGATCGACAGCCTGCCCTGCTCGAGCGTCAGGACGCTCCCCGATACCGGCGCGTCCACCATGTCGGCGCCCTTCGCGCGCACGCGCGACGCAAGCTCGCGGCTCAGCGCCGGGCTCACGGTGCTCATGTCGACGACGATTTTGCCCGGGCCGAGGCCCGCGATGAATCCGTCGTCGCCCTCGGCGACGCTCTTCAGCGCGTCGGAGTTCGCGACCATCACGAAGGTGACGTCGGCGGCTGCGGCCACGTCGCGCGGCGTGGCGGCGACACGCAGCCCGTCGCCGGTCAGCGCCTCAGCCTTCGATCGCGTCCGGTTGTAGCCGATGACGGCGTGGCCTTTCGACAGCAGCCGCGCCGCCATCCGCCCGCCCATCATGCCGAGGCCGATGTAGCCGAGATTCGCCATTGGAAACGCGCGCCGGTTTTATACACTGGGCGCGTCATGCTGCCAACTGAGGCGGACCTGGATCGGATGACTATCCGGTCGATCGTCGAAAACTGGGTGTTGTGGCGCGATTCGGGCGACTGGGAGCGCTTCGCCACGGTGTGGCACGACGACGGGTGGATGTCGGCGACCTGGTTTCAAGGCCCGGCGCACGAGTTCATCGCGGCGAGCCGCGCCGGCTTCGAGCGCGGCGTCAACATCCTGCACACGCTCGGCGGCTCGACGTGCGACCTGGCCGGCAGCCGCGCGATCGTGCAGACGCGGATGGCGATTCTGCAGCGCGCGCCGGTGGACGGCGTGATCGTCGACGTCGCCTGCACGGGGCGGTTCTACGATTTCTTCGAGAAGCGCGCCGGCCGCTGGGCGATCGTGCGGCGCCAGCCGATCTACGAGAAGGATCGGCTCGATCCGGTCGATCCGTCGGCGCACATCACGCTCGATCCCGCGCAGCTGGCGCGGTTTCCCGAGGGCTACCGCCACCTCGCGTACGTGCAGGTCAAGAACGGCTTCACCGTCAGAGACGGGTTGCCCGGGTTGCGCGGCGCGTCGGTCGAGAAGCTCTACGGAGACGGCCGCGCCTGGCTGGCGCACCAGACGCTCGGCTGAAGCCTTCGCGCTACGTCGTCGACCGCGCGCCGGAAGTCCGATAGCCGGGACGTAGCGCGAAGGCTTTAGCCGAGCGGCCGCTTACGATGTCGCGGGCACCTTCTGATCGATCCAACTACGAATCACGTCGAACACCTGGCGCCGGTTGTTCTCCAACATCATGAAGTGACCGTTGCCGAGCACGCCGCGGTCTTTCAGCTGCAGGTCCTCGGCGTCGCAGCCCGCCTCCCTGAAACGCGCCACGAGCGCCGGTCCCTGTGCGAGCCCTGACTGTTCGGCGGTGACGTACACGATCGGGATGCCGCGCAGCTTCGCCGGATCGGGCTGCGCGCCGCCGCCTTCGACGCAGACGATGGCTTTCACCAGCTTCGGACGCTCGGCGGCCGCGAGCCAGCCGAATGGAGCGCCGCCCGAATGCGTCTGCATGATCACGGGACCGATCTTGTCGAGCAGCTCGGCACCGCGGCTCCCCCAGAGTCGCTGCGCGAGCGCCTCGTCCTGGATCAGCGCGTTCTGACTCGCCATGAACTGATCGACGACTGGATCCCCGATGTCGCCGCTGCCCGACCACTGGCGGTTCGGTCCGATCGTCGCGCGCTTGAACTGCGCAACCGCGTTCGTGTACACGGGGTGCGGACCGATCGGGCCGAGCGCGTCGGGGTGGAACGGCGATCGGCCCTGACCCGGCCGATCGACGAGGTAGACGCGGTAGCCTTCCTGCACGTAGTAGTGCGCCCAGCCGGCGAGGCCGTCCCCCGAACCCATGTAATGCAGCATCTGGCCGGTGGCGCCGTGCACGAGCACGACGGGATAGGGATGACGCACCTGCGCGGGAATCAGGTACTGCACGTACATCTGACCGCTGATGATCGTCCCGTACGGCATCTGTTTGTGCTCGGTGCCGACCCAGAAGAAGCCCTGATCCGCGAGCGCCATCGCCGTCGAGTCCTTCTTCTTCGCGGCGTTCGACGCCGGTGTCGCGGCGCCGCGCGCGCTGGATGGCGGCACGTTCTTGTGAATCCAGTCGAGGATCGACTGCAGCACCTGTCGATTGTTCTTCTCGATCATCATCATGTGGCCGTTGCCGCGGACGCCGTGATCAGCGAGGCGGAGTTCTTCCGCCTTGCCGCCGGCTTGGGTGAGAAAGGCGACGGCACCCGGATTTCCGGGCGATGCGAACGACGCTTCGGCGGTCACGATCACGATCGGCACGTTCTGCAGGTTCTTCAGCTTTCGCGCCGGCTCCTCCTGCAGACGGTACGGCTGCACGCCCGGCTCGCCCGGCGTCACCGTCCGCGTCTTGATCTGCGCGGGATCGGAAACCGGCGGATCGTACGCGACGGGAATCGATGAGAGTCCCCAGATGTTCTGCCCGGCGAACGGCGAGCCCGCGCCTTCGATGCAGATGATGCCCTTCACGAGGTTCGGTCGCGCCTCGGCGACGAGCCAGCCGAACGGTCCGCCGGCCGAATGGGTCATGAAGATCGACGGTCCGATCTTGTCGACGAGCATCGCGCCGCGCTGGCGCCACACCATGTGCGCGGTCTCGGCGCCGCCCGACACGCCACCGTCGACCGGCGGCGGCGCTGCGGCGCCGCCGCGTCCGCCTGAGGCGGCGGGCGCCGCGCCGGCCGTCGCGTAGCTTCCACCCTGCGAGGCGACCAGCTGATCGAGGTCGGGCGATCCGATCTCGCCGGTCCCAGGCCACTGCGTGTGCAGCGCGCGATACGGTCCCACCGCCGGCCGGCGGGTATTCGGCGGCGTGAACTGGCCCGACATGCTCTCGAGCGTGCTCGTCTGCGGCGGAAACGGCCCGTCGAGATCCGGGTGAAACGGCGATCGTCCGTGTCCCGGGCGATCGACGACGTAGAGGCGGAAGCCTTCCCGAAGCAGATAGGTGACCCAGCCGGGGCGGCCGTCGGGCGTCCCCATCCAATCGAGGCCCTGTCCGCCGCCGCCATGCACGAGGACCATCGCATATGGGTAACGCACCCGCGACGGAATCCAGTACTCCACGTACATCTGTCGGCCGTTGACCATGGTGCCCCGCGCGAGATGCGCCTGCTCGACGCCGACCCAGAAGTAGCTCCACTCGGCGATGTCGAGTGCGCGATCCGCCGACGGGTTCGCAGGCTGGGCATGAGCGTCGCGCAGCCACATCGGCGCCGCAACGCCGGCGACTGCCGTGTGACGCAGAAATTCCCGCCGGGTCCAGCAACTGGGATTGAATGTCGACACGCGCCCTCCGTCTCGCGGAAAGTTTACGCCACGAAGGCACGAAGACACGAAGCACAAGATGGTGTTTTCGTGGCCAGATCCACACGGTGACTCGCGCCGGGACGGAATCAACCGCAGAGTTCGCAGAGCACGCAGAACAAACCTCTTTCTGCGATCTCTGTGTTCTCTGCGGTTGCTTTCCGCGTGGCGGGAATTAAGATGGTCGCCTCATGCAGAATACGATGACGCGTCGCAGTACCACCGAAGACGACATCACCGCTGAAGTGCTGCGGCGGTTCGAAGCGGCGCCCGATCCGCGGCTGCGCGAGATCATGCGCTCCCTGGTCCGGCATCTGCACGCGTTCGTGAAGGACGTGCAGCTCACCGAGGCGGAATGGTTCGCGGCCATCGGGTTCCTCACCGATACGGGGCGGATGTGCACCGACCGCAGGCAGGAGTTCATCCTGCTGTCCGATACGCTCGGCGTGTCGATGGTCGTCGATCTGATCAACCACCGGAAGCCTGAAGGCGCGACGGAGTCGACGGTGTTCGGACCGTTTCATCGCGACGGCGCGCCGGAGATGGCGGCGGGCGGCAACATCGCACCGCGCGATGCCGGCGGGACGCCGATGATCGTCAGCGGCCGCGTCGTCGATCGCGACAGCCGTCCGATCGCCGGCGCGCTCCTCGACGTCTGGCAGGCCGATTCGAGCGGCAGGTACGACTCGCAGTACGACGACAGCGACGAGCTCCACCTGCGCGGCCGGTTCCGGACCGATGCCGACGGTCGCTACGTGCTGCGCACCGTCCGGCCGGTTCACTATGCGATCCCGGACGACGGTCCGGTCGGCCGGATGCTGCGCGCGACGAATCGGCATCCGTGGCGTCCGGCTCACATCCACTTCGTGATCGCCGCGGACGGCTTCGAACCAGTGACGACGCATATCTTCGACGACAGCGATCCGTATCTCGACTCCGATACGGTCTTCGCGGTGAAGGAGTCGCTGATCTGCCGGTTCATCCGTCACGACACGAGAGACGAGGCGGCCGCACGGTTCGGGATCGAGCCGCCGTTCGACAGCGTCGAGTTCGACTTCGCGCTCGTCCCTCGCGGTGAACGAACTGGTGTATAGATGAGCGGAGACTCATGCACTATTTTGGGTTCTTCGACGACCGCGCCCTGGCGCCACATCCACGCTTCGGCGGTCGTGCAGATGGCTACCGCGAAGCCGAGCTCGTCAACGAGCGGACGGGGTCGGTCCACACCGGTCTCGCGATGTGCGAGCTCGCTGCGGGCGGCACGCTCGCACCGCACGTGCACTCGTACGAGGAGGGCTTCTACGTGCTCTCCGGAGACGCCGTCGTCTCGATCGGCGAGCGCAGCGTCCGCGTCGGTCCTGGCGATTACGGCGCGCTGAAGGTGGGAACGCCGCACGGGTGGCGGACCTCCGGCGGAGCGCCGGTGCGCTGGCTGCAAATGGCCGCGCCGCAACCGAAACCGGTTGGCAGCGGTCGCGACACGTTCTTCCCGAAGAACGGGTCCGTTCCGACCGAGGCGGCGCCGCTCGATGCCGCGGGCGCCACGGATCTGCTGCTCGGACACTTCGACGTCAACCAGATTCCGCGCGGCGACGAAGGACGGATCACGACCGGCGGCCTGCAGGGCGTCTTCCTGAAGTGGCTGATCGACGAGAAACTCGGCGCACGGCATCAGCGCATGCTGTTCATCGAGTACCAACCGGGCGTCAGCATCGGACTCCACGACCACACATTCGAGGAGTCGTATTTCATCCTGAGCGGCGAGGTGCAGGCGACGCTCGACGGACGGGAGTATCTCGCCAGAGCGGGCAACGTGCTGTGGACCGGCGTCGGCTGCGTCCACGCGTTCGCGAACGTCGGCCGCGAACCGGTGCGGTGGCTGGAAACGTTTTCGCCGCAACCGCCGGCGGAGAACGTGTTCCGCTTCGTCGCCGAGTGGGCACAACGAGCCAAAGAGCTGGAAGGAACCTGATCATGGCGGGTCACACGGGGCATCGCACCAGACCATTCACGGGCGAGGAGTATCTCGAGAGCCTGCGCGACGGGCGCGAGATCTGGATCTACGGCGAGCGCGTCAGGGACGTCACGACGCACCCGGCATTCCGCAACACGGCGCGGATGATCGCTCGACTCTACGACGCGCTCCATGATCCGGCACGTCAGCCGGTCCTGACGACGCCGACCGACACGGGCAGCGGCGGCTATACGCACCGCTTCTACCAGGGCTCGCACGACGCCGAGGGGCTCGTCGCCGCACGCGACGCGATCGCCGAGTGGGCACGCGTGTCGTACGGATGGATCGGCCGCAGCCCCGACTACAAAGCCGCGTTCATGGCCACGCTCGGCGCCAACTCGTCGTTCTACGAACCGTACGAGGCGAACGCGAAACGCTGGTACACCGAGGTGCAGGAGCAGGTGGCGTTCGTCAACCACGCGATCGTCAACCCGCCGGTCGATCGAGACCGACCGCTCGACGAAGTCAAAGACGTGTATATGCACGTCGAAGAGGAGACCGACGCCGGCCTGATCGTCAGCGGCGCGAAGGTCGTCGCCACCACCTCCACGCTGACGCATCTCAACTTCATCGCCAACAACGGCGCGCTGCCGATCAAGACGAAGCCGTTCGCGTTCGTCTGCATCGTGCCGACCGGGGCGCCGGGCGTGAAGCTGATGTGCCGTCCCTCGTACGCAATGACGGCGGAGGTGATGGGGACGCCATTCGACTACCCGCTCTCGAGCCGGATGGACGAAAACGACTCGATCCTCGTCTTCGACAAGGTGCTCGTGCCGTGGGAGAACGTGTTCGCGTACGGCGACATCGACAAGGTCAACAACTTCTTCCCGCGATCGGGCTTTCTCCCCCGGTTCATGTTCCAGGGCTGCACGCGGCTCGCGGTAAAG
>DATFWL010000565.1:0-3332 GCA_035259385.1 Vicinamibacterales bacterium
CCGAGCTGTTCGCGGAGGACACGGTTCTCTTCCTGAGATAGTCGATGACCTCGCGCTGCTGCTGGTTGATCCAAGCGGCGAGGGCGACCAGGACAAACTGCAGTGGATGCGACAGCGACGGCACGGCGGCCAGCCTATCAGAAGCTGAGTTCCTCGAAGCCTCGGACCGCCGTTCCGAGGTAGATCGGGTTTTTGGACTACGCGGTTCTCTTCTTGAAGATAGTCGATGATATCGCGCTACTGCTGGTTGAACCAGCCGGCGTGCGCGACCAGGACGAACTGCAGGGGATGCGACTGCGACGGCACGGGAACAGCCTATCAGAGGCTGAGTTCACTAGAAGCCTTGGCCGCCCGTTCGGCGTCGATCCAGTTTTTGGACAGTACGCGGACACGCTCCTACAGCGGCTTGCGCGCCTTGAATGCCGTGGCGCGGGAGGAATACGTGACGCTCCCATCGCCGGCGGCCGGCAGCGCGGTGCGCAAATTGTCGCGCAACCGTTCGCGGTCGTGATCGCTCAGCGCCGCCACGGACTTGGCAACCGGATGCCGGAAGGTGCTCCTTTGCGACATCCAGTAATCTTCGAAATCGCGGAAGGTTTGGCTCGCTTCGATCGTGATGATCTCGATATCCCCATAGCCCTCCGCGGTGAGGGCGGCGCGCAGACCGTCGGGCATCGCCTCGGATACTGTCGGCGATGTCATCACGTCGCCGACAATTTCGATTACCCCGCGTGCCAGTGGACCATAGGGAGCGTCGATTATCGTCGGACTCCTGCGCCAGGTATAGCCGCTGACGATGCCGCCGGGCTTGGTCACGCGAAGCATCTCTCGGAATGCCTTCGACCGGTCCGGGATGAAGTGGATGACCAAGGCGGAAACCACCACGTCGAATTCCCCGGTCCCGAACGGCAGATCGATCGCGGTACCGATGCGAAAATCTGCCTGCGACCCCGTCATCGTATGCTTCGCGTGCTCCACCTGCGACGGCGATGGATCGATACCGATGATCTTCCCGGGCGTGGACTGTGTGAGAATCAGCTCGGTGAACGCGCCGGTGCCGCAACCCACGTCGAGCCAATAGCGATTCTCTGGCGCATCGAGCCACACGAGAAACTTCTCGCCAATCGCCCGACTCCATCGGCCCATGTAGCGGTCGTACGCATTGGCGTCGTCGAATGCAATTCGGGTTTCAGACATGGACTGATCAATCGTTCCGAAGCATTTCGTCAGCGCGCTAGCCGATAACCCGATAGCCGAACCCAATCATCGTGAATTCTGACGCTGCTCAGTCGACGATGGCGCCGCCCGTCAGGTTGGCGACGGTGCCCGTCATCGCACTGGCCTTATCCGATGCGACGAACGCCGCCACATTCGCCAGCTCCGCCAACGTCGTTGATCGGCGCCGGTGCGTTCGGTCTTCGATCAGCGACTGGAACTGCTCTCGACTGATCCCGATCGTCTTCGCATGGAGGCCGAACACCACGTCAATCGTGGCGGTCTCGGGAATTCCAGTCGTGCGCAGGCAAACGACTCGGACACCATGCGATCCGAGCTCTGCCGAAAGACCTCGGCTCAGACCTTCCATCGCTGCCCATGCCGGTCCCATCCCTCCGACCAACGGCGCACCCAGCCTCGCCGGTTCTGGCGTGTGCATGAGGATGACGCCGGAGCCCTGCGCGAGCATGCGACGCGCGGCGGCGCGGGCGGTCACGAACTGAGACCGCGCATAGGTCGTGACCGGCAGGGAGAAGCTCTCCACCGATAGCTCGGTGAGAGGAATCCCCTGAATGCCTTGTTGCGGAATCCCGATTGCATTGAATGAGACGTCGACCTGGCCCGCCTGCGCGATCACGCCGTCGAGATGCCGCTCGACAGCTGATTCGTCGAGCGCATCCAGCTGCGCCGCTTCGGCAGACCCGCCGGACGCGACAATTTCCTTCGCCACGCGCTGAACCGATTCGAGATGACGACCGGTCAGGTACACCCGCGCGCCCTCACGGGCAAAAGCGCGGGCCACCGCACCACCAATTGCGCCACCTGCTGCGTACACAACAACCGTTTTATCAGTGAGAAGCATGACATCAATCTCCGTGTAGATGAGTACCCGCCGATTCGCCCGCGCCGCTCAATCGGCAAAGAATCTGTACGAGCCGACTTCCGTCAGCGTCGTCACCACCGGGCGTACGTCGCAGCGTCGTTCGATTGCAGCCGTGAAGGCTCTGAATGCCGGCACGTCGGACAATGGACTGCGACCACCCGCCTGCGCCTGCGAAACGATGTGCACAAAGCCGCCGTCGTCGCCGAGTTTGAACGAGGCATACCGCAGTCCGGCGGGTTTGCTGTCGTTGAGCTGGTCGAACACTTTCCTGACGTCCCGCTCGTTCTCGGCCACGTGCTCCGGCCTGACCGTATACCGCACCATCATCGTCTTCATATCGCGTCTCCCCTGAGTGTCCCTGGCGCACAACGGAACGCGTCGATCATTCGTAGCCGCCAGCGGGTTCACTAAGTAATACGGCTCCCGACGAACCGGGGATACGTGCCGGCGTTTCGAAGCGCACCGACGAGGCCGCCGAGAGCACCCACGGGCAGTGCGTGTAGTCGACGATGCGGACGATCCGTCCACTGGACAGATCGAACCGGACGATCGCGTGCGGCGTCCACGTGTCGGCGCCGCGTTCGAGGACGACGATCACCGACTCGCCATCGACGTCGGCCGGCGCCAACCGCCAAGGCGTGGTCACGCGGTCGTAACGGGCAAAGTAGGGCGCATCCGCCAGTGGTCCGTCGAAACGATCCGCCACACGCACGCGTGCGTCAGCGACGATGAGCTCGCGAACGCCGTCCCAGTCATGGCGATTGAATCGCTCGACATACAAGTCGCGAAGTCGCAACGCGTCTGGGTTGGGCAGGGGTCGCACACGGTGTGCGTCCACGGCCGATGTCGACAGCTTTTCGCGCGCGCGGTTGAGCGCCGCTTTGACGCCACCTGCAGTGCTGCCGACGAGGTCCGCAACCTCTTGAAGGGAGTAATCGAACACGTCCTTCAGCAGCACACATGCGCGTTCTTTCGGTGGAAGGATCAGCACCAGATGCTCGATCGCACGCCCGACACGTGGCCCGGATGGTTCGCTCGGCGGCACCGATTCAAGCGGAATCGCGTCGACCTCCGCTGCCCGGCGAACGCGGCGCCGGCGGAGAAAATCGATGCATTGGTTGTGCGCGATTCGGAACAGCCACGGTCTCAGCGGCCGGTTGTCGTCGAAGGCGTTCAGCTTCCGATACGCCTGGAGGAGGGCGTCCTGAACGACATCTTCGCCGTCGAGAACCGA
>DATFWL010000566.1:0-15903 GCA_035259385.1 Vicinamibacterales bacterium
CGCGGTCGAGGGAGGCCTCGAAGAGGAGACGACCTACGACGGACGGAAGCTGCGCTGGTCCGAGGACGCCAGGAAGGGCCTCTGGACCATGAAGAACGCGTACCAGCGCCGCCGCGTCAAGGCACGAGTCGAAAAGCGCGCGCGCATGATGAAGCTCGACGCGATCACGCTCGACTTCGCACGGCAGGTGATCGAGGAAGAGACGGGGACGCCACTGGAAATCGGGCGGTCCGCCTCCGCGCACGTGTCTTCGCAAGGCGCTGCGGCGGGACCGGGCGACGCGCGGGCGGGTGAAAACGGAGAGGCCCGCCTGATCGCCCGGGACGCGAACAAGAACCCGCTGATCTCGACGTTCGAGTGGACCGACGAGGCCGCGCAGCGGATTCTCCGCGTCCCGGCGGGGTTCATGCGGAACAAGACGCAGGAGCGGATCGAGGAGCTTGCAAAGGAGCACGGTTCGGCGACGATCGATCTGGCGCTCGTCGAGGAAGGCATCGAAATCGGCAAGAAGATGATGGCCGAGATGATCGCGACGTACTCGGGCCCGCCGGCTTCGTCGGCGTCATCCTCGGCGGGCGGCGCGAATCCCGCAGCGGCGACGACGCCCGCCTCGTCAGGCGGCAGCGGCAACGGTCGCGGCTACCTCAATGAGGTGAGCCCGCTGAACGCGCGCGGGCATCTCGAAGGTTGAGTGCGTACAGGTTCTGTCGCACTGACGACATCGAGCTCCTCGTCGGCGCGCTGAACCGCTGCTGGACGCCGTACTTTCCCGACGAGCCGCCGATGGACGCCGCGGCGTTCAAGCGGTCGATCCGCGACCTGCAGGTGTGGTGCAGCAGCTGCATGGTCGCCTTCTCGGGCGCCGATCCGATCGGCGTGCTGATCGGCGCCAAGCGGGCTTCCGCGACGCTCGTCCACAAGATCGCGGTCCATCCCGATCACGTGAGGCAAGGACACGGCCGTCATCTGCTCGCGTCTCTCTCGTCGAAGCTCGCCATTCTGGGGCCTCCACGCATCGTCGCCGAAGTGCCGGAAACCCTTTCGCCGGCCCGCGCGCTTTTCCGCGCAAGCGGGTATGTCGAGGAGGCGGTCCTGACCGACTACGTCTGGGAGAGTCAGGGGGGACTCGCGCCAGTAAGCACGGGTGGCATGGTGATCCCCGTGACGGTTGGCGATCTGGCCGCGAATGGGCTCCTCGGAGAGGCTTATCCGGTGACCTGCTGGGAACGGTCGGTCGAGACGCTGACGGCCCGGAAAGACGATATCGAGGGCCTCGCCGTGGCGTCCCAGGAGCACATCGAGGCCTGCATCCTCTATATAAAGGATGGGGCGGAGATCCTGTCTCTTCGCTCGTTCGTCGATGACGGTGGAGCGCGCCGGAGACAGCTGCTCTCGCAGCTCGGCCCGGGCACGTTCCGATTCCCGAAGGTTCACCCGGCGGAAATCTCACCAGAGTTGCTGGAGACGCCCGGTTTCCGCCCGGGCGGGCGGTATCGACTCTACGCCGCCAAGGCCCGGTCCGACTAGTCCGGGAATCATCCGAGCAGCTGCAGCGCTCGCGGAAGATCCTTCTCGGACACCGCGATCACTGCGGCGGTCGTCCTGGTGCGCGGCGATGCCGTGGCATACGCGTACTGGATGCTGATGCGCGCGCGGGCAAGCTTCTCCACGGCCTTGGCGAGCGCGCCGGGACGGTTCCTGAGTTCCACGAACAGTACTTGCTCGGCGGAAAACAGGTAGCCCGCCTTTTCGAGCGCCCGTGTGGCCAGCTCGCGATTCGGCACCAGCAGCCGGACGACGCCCTCGCGCCCCGTTTCCGGCGCGGAGAGCGCGAGCACGTTGACACCGCCTTGCGCCATGTCCCGGCAGAGCTTTGCCAGCGTGCCGATTTCGTTGTCCAGCGGGAGATTGAGCTGAGTGGCAATCGGCATGGTGCGTAACTATACAACCGGCCCGCTACGGTCCGTCTGGAAGCCAACCTGTTAGAATCGCGGCCGACCACTCTCCAATGCTGACTCCAGGCGTCCGACTTGGCGCGTACGAAGTCCTCGCAGCGATCGGGGCTGGCGGGATGGGCGAGGTCTACCGCGCCCGCGACACGCGCTTGAATCGTGACGTCGCGATCAAGGTCCTGCCTGAGCTCGTCGCGGCCGACGCCGACCATCTCGCGCGGGTTCATGGCAAATAGCCGGTTTCGAACGGAGGCGGCCACGCTCCTCGGTGGCGCGGCGACGGTCGTGAGCTGTTCTTCGTGAACGGCTCGGATCTGATGGCTGTCGAGATCACGTCCACCGGATCGACGTTCGAGCCGGGCCGGCCGCGGCGGTTGTTCGGGTCGGTCGTTGCGGGACCCTCGCATCCGACGGGGTATTTCCCGTTCGCCGTCGCGAAGGACGGACAGCAGTTCCTGATTCAGAGTCTCCCATCGGGCGCATCGGCCGATCCGAAGCAGGCCATCGTCGTCTCGCTCAACTGGGCAGCCGCGCTGAAGCCGTGACGGTGCCCGCCTATCGGCGGGGGGACGGTGTAAGCTAATCGGCACCGTGAAGCGCTACCACGACATCGCCGGCGACGGCGGATCCAGAGTCCTCGAGCAGGTTGCCGAACAGCGCACCCGCATCGCCGACGGGCTCGCCGGCGTACGCCACGTCGTGGCCGTCGGCTCCGGCAAGGGCGGAGTGGGCAAGAGCACGCTGACGCTCCACCTCGCGGGCGCGCTGCGCGACAGGGGCCTGCAGATCGCGATCCTGGACGCCGACTTCAACGGCCCGTCCCAGGCGCGCATGGCCGGCGTCCAGCAGGCGGTGTTCGTGCCCGGCCGCGACAAGGTCGCGCTTCCGCGGACCCGGGATGGCATCGGCGTGTTCTCGATGGGCTCGCTCATCCCCGAGTCGGAAGCGCTCGAGTTCCAGAGCACCGCGCGTGGCGAGTCCCACACGTGGCGGGCCACCAGGGAGTTCGCGCTCCTCGGCGAGATCCTCGGGTCGTTCGACTGGGGAGCGCTCGATGTGCTGATGATCGACCTTCCGCCCGGATCCGAGCGGACCGTCCAGTACGCGGATTTTCTCGGGCCGCTCGACGGAGCTCAGGGCGGGCCCCGGACGTCCTTTCTGCTCGTGACGATCCCCTCCCAGGTCTCGCGAGGCGTTGTGACGCGCTCCGTCGCCGCGTTGTCGAATCGCCGTCACCGCGTCCTCGGCTACGTCGAGAACATGAGCGGCTACTACTGCCGCGACTGCGGGACCGTCAAGCCGCTCTTTCAGTCGGAAGCATCGTCGGCGCTCGGCATTCCCTGTCTCGGCGCCGTTCCCTTCGATCCGGAGCTTGCGCGCCTCTGCGATCTCGGGATCCCCTTCACGGCTGTACGCGACACGCCGGTGGGCGTTGCGCTGGACGGGATCGCGCGGCGGCTGCTGAGTGATCTGAATGAGGAATCCCAATGAAATTCCTGTGCGTCCCCTGTGACAGCCCGATGAAGCTCCAGACCGTCGGTCCCCCCGAGCGCGGGTCGCTGTCGGTCGTGTACGCATGTCCCGAGTGCGGCTACGAGATGGCGATGCTGACCAACGCGTACGAGACCCAGATCGTCCAGTCGCTCGGCGTGCGGATCGGTCCGGACACCCAGGCGAAAGGCGCAGCCGAGTCCGGCAGCGGCTGTCCGTTTGCGGCCATGGTCCCGTCGGCGGACGCACCGGGCCCGGTGCAGGCTGCCGACGCGGTCACGGTCCGGTGGACCGCGGCCGCCGAAGCGCGTCTCGAGAGGATTCCGGAATTCGTCCGGCCGATGGCGCGGACTGGCATCGAGCGATTCGCGCGGGAGCGAGGCGTCCTGGAAGTCGACGAGACGATTCTCGACGCCGCCCGTGACTTCTTTGGTATGTAAATGTTCGACCGCCCGTACGTCGTCTCCTGGAACCTGACCTATCGCTGTAACCTGGCCTGCGAGCACTGTTATCTCGACGCCGGCGGCACGCCGCTCGTCGGCACGGAGAACTTCGCCGATCGCAGCGAGCTCGGCACCGAGGAGTGCTTCGGGGTCATCGACGAACTGGCCGCGTTCGCGCCAGAGTGCGTGACGATCCTGACCGGCGGGGAGCCGCTCCTGCGCCGCGACATCCTCGAGATCGTCAAGCGCGCGGCGGAGCGCGGGCTCTGGGTCGTCGTCGGCACCAACGGCGTGCGCATCACCGAGAACGTGGCAATGCGTCTGGCGGAGGCCGGAGCGCGGGGCCTGTCCCTTTCCCTCGACGCGCTCGATCCCGAACGCCACGATCGCTTCCGGAACGTCCGCGGCGCCTGGCAGAACACGGTGGACGGCGCCAGGATCCTGAACGGGACGGGGCTCCCCTTCATCGTGCAGACGACCGCGGGCGCGCACAATCTCGGCGAGCTCGACGCCATCGCCGACTTCGCGCACGAACGCCTCGCGGCGAAGGTCTGGAACCTCTACTTCCTCGTCCCGACGGGGCGCGGGCAGTTCGTGTCGGACATGACGCCCGAGCAGTACGACGACGTGCTCGCCGCCCTCTACCGGATCCAGCGGAAGTACGACCGACGGATGCTCGTGAACGCGAAGTGCGCGCCACATTTCGTCAAGACCGTGCTCGAGCACGGCGACGCGGGAGGCCGGATCCGCACCTACTCCGACGGAGCCGGCGGATGCCCGGCGGGGACGCACTACATGGGGATCCGGCCGAACGGCGACGTCACGCCCTGCCCGTACCTCCCGGTCTTTGCTGGGTCGCTGCGCCGCGCACGACTCGAGGATCTCTGGAACTCGTCTGCCCTGTTCACCGACATTCGCCGCCGCCCCTCGCTCGGAGGACGCTGCGGCGCGTGCGAAATGAACGCGCAGTGCGGGGGCTGCCGGGCGCGCGCGTTCGGCATGACGGGCGATCTGATGGCCGAAGACCCGCTCTGCACCCACACGCCGGGAACATTCGCCGGATCGCCGCTCCTGCTCGTCCGCGGCCCTGACGCCTCACAGACGACAGCGTTCTCTGCCATCCAATACGGCGCGGAACCGCCGAAGACGATCGAGTGGGAAGACGCGGCCGCCGAACGCATGAAGAAGATTCCCGCGTTCGTACGGGGGATGGTGGTAAAGGCGGTCGAGGACTCCTGCCGCAGGAACGGTCTCGACCGCGTGACGATCGGAGAGCTCGAACGAATCCGCGCCCGAATGCCGACGCCGAAAATGTTCGGATAGGCTTCGACTACTGCACGCGCTCGATCGTGACGGTCTTCATGATGACCGGCTGCAGCGGCTTGTCGCCCGGGCCGGTCCTGACCGAGCCGATTTTCTGGACGACGCCCAGCCCCTCGACCACCTCGCCGAAGATCGTGTAGTTGGTCGGCAGCTGCGGGTATGGCGCGACCGTGATGAAGAACTGGCTGCCATTCGTGTTCGGCCCGGCATTGGCCATGGCCAAGATGCCGGCCTTGTCGAACTTGTGGTTCTTGTCGATCTCGTCGGCGAAGCGGTACCCGGGCCCGCCCGTGCCGGTACCGGTCGGGTCGCCTCCCTGGATCATGAATCCGTCGATGATGCGGTGGAATGTCAGGCCGTTGTAATACGGCTTGGACTTACCCGGCTTGCCCGTCGCCGGATCGATCGTGCCCTCTGCCAGCCCGACGAAGTTGGCGACCGTCTTCGGCGCCTTCTCCGGCAGCAGCCTGACCGTGAAGTCACCGTGACTGGTGACGAAATGCGCGTACGTGCCTGGCTTGAGGTTCTTTGCCTGGGGCTTTTCCGATGCCTTTTCCTGCGCCGCGGCGGACCCGCCGGCGAGCAGCGCCAGCGCGAGGACCATGTTGCGTGACATGTATGACTCCAGGTTTGGCGTTGCCGGCGACAGCCGCCGGCGGGGCGAAGCCCCCGGTTTCTATTTGAACGGGTCGGGTGCGGACTGTTCCTTGACCTTGTCGTCGAGCCACTTCTGGAACTCGTCGGGGCTCAGGACGGTGACGAACGCGCGCATCCGGTAGTGGCCCAGGCCGCAGAGCTGCGCGCAAGCGATCTCGTACTGGAACTCCGGATTCCCCGTCCGGGCTCGCATCTCCGCGGTCGTGACGGTGGGGATGAACCAGATCGGGATCGTGAGGCCGGGGACGGCGTCCTGCTTCACGCGGAACTCGGGCACGTTAAAGCTGTGGATGACGTCCTTGCTCCGGAGCTTCACGATGATCGGCTTGTTGACGGGCAGGTACAGCTGATTGACCGTCGTGACGTCGTCCTTCGCGTCGGGATCGGATCTGTCGATTCCGAGCGGGTTCGCCTGGAGGTCGATCAGCTTGATGTCCGTCTTGCCGAACTTCCCGTCGGGACCGGCGTAGCGGACGTTCCAGGCGAACTGTTCGCCGGTGACGTTGACCACGAGCGCTTCGCTTTCGGACGGAAGGCGATCGACCCGGGCGGCCCACAACGGGATCGAGAATCCGAATAGCAGCACCAGTTCGACGACGAGCACGCCGGCTTCGAGGTAATTCGACGCGTGCGACTTGACCCCGGCGTAGTTTGCCACCGGCTGCCGCGATCGCCGGAAGCGGAACAGCACGTACGCGATGAACGCACCCCATCCGACGAACAGGACGAGCATGAACACGTGGATCCAGCCGATCAGATTGTCGATCTGCTGGCCGTGAGCCGTGGCGAGATCCGGGAGTCCGAGCCAGTGAGTGAACATGTATCGGCCTTTATGTTCTGGATCGTTGGAGCTCCGACCACTCGGTGTCGAGCTCGATCTCGGCGTTTTGTTTCGCGCGTTTCCGGAGGTAGAGGAAGAAAGCCACGAACGCCCCTTGCACGGCCAGCGTGACGCCCAGCATCACAAGAACGCCGATCTTCGTTCCAGCCATGGTCGTCGTCTCCTCGGCGCCGAAGCATACAGGACAGGCGAGCAGGCTCGAGCTGCCGCCCAACACCACGGCCGCCGCCGTCGCACAGATTCTCTTCATCGCAGCGTCCTCGTCTTTCGCAGGAACCACGAATCGTAGGCAATCAGGCCGAACGACGCGGCGAACGCGAGCACGGCGGCAAGCAGCGGGCCGATCCCGCCATCCCGCCCGTACTGCCCCAGACACCACACCCCGAACAGCACCGCGAGCGCTGCGGAGAGCAGGATCAGCATCGCGTGGACCCACCTGAGGCTCATCAGTGTATCCAGAATCCGTCGACATGCGTGATGACGGGAAGCGCCAGCAGCGCAGCGAAGAAGACCGCGGTCAGCCCGAGGACCGCGTAGATCAGCTTCTTCTCCGAGATGAGGTGCATGAAGTAGCACGCCACCAGCGATCCCTTGACGATCGCCACGAACAGCGCCACGCTCACGGCAATCGGGAGGGGAAGGTGGAAGCGGGAGACCGCCACCGTGATGATGGTCAGGGCCATGAGCGCGACGAAGACGGTGATGTAGACCCTGACGTGCCGGTCGATGTCTTCCGCCGAGTGGCCGGCGTCGGCTGCGTGCTCGCTCGTCATGCTTGCTCTTTCAAAAGAGACCGCCTACAGAAGATACAGAGTCGGGAACAGGAAGATCCACACCAGATCGACGAAATGCCAGAAGAGGCCCGCGTTCTCGACGCGGTTGGTGAACCACGTCGGATTCGTCTTCCAGAGCTTCGCGCCGGGCCCCCAGAAATAGGCGTTCACGGCCATCCCGCCCATCACGTGGAGCATGTGCAGCCCGGTCAGCGTGAAATAGATCGCCAGGAAGTTGCTGGTGTGCGGGAAGAGCCCGTTCTCGAACTTGTGGCTGTATTCGAAATACTTCACGACCAGGAAAACGCCCCCGAGCAGGACCGTGGATCCCATGTAGATCCGGAAGGTCCCGAAGCGGTTCCGCATGAGCGACGCCCACGCCATGACCATCGTCACGGACGACGAGATGAGCACGATCGTGTTGAACGTTGCGAGCGGGACGTTGAGAATCGTGTCGCCGCGCGGCCAGGTCGGCGCGCCGGTCCGGATCAGGATGTAGCTCGCGAAGAGGGCTCCGAAGAGCATGACCTCCGACGCGAGGAAGAGCCAGATCCCGATCTTGCCGTTGGTCAGACCGGTATCCCGCCGCACCTCTACGGTGTAGGGAATGTCCATGCGACTCAGGCCTCGTACTGCGGCGTGAAGTCCCGGGCCGCGCCGGGAACGCTGTACTCATAAGGGCCGCGATGCGCTTCCGGCGCCGCGAGGAAATTGCCGTGCGGCGGCGGCGACGGAGCCGACCACTCGATCGTCGTGGCCTCCCACGGGTTGTCGCCGACTTTCTCCCCTTTCCGGATGCTCCAGAAGAAATTGAAGATGAAGGGGATCTGGAAGAGCGCGAGAATCCACGCGCCCCAGGACGAGATGACGTTCAGGTGGAGGACCGGCTGCGCGAACGCGTAGCTCGCTCCGCCGTCGAACAGGCGGCGCGAGACGCCGGCCAGCCCCAGCATGAACATCGGCATGAAGACCACGTTCATGCAGACGAACGAGCCGAAGAAGTGAATCTTTCCGAGCGTCTCGTTCATCTTCCGCCCTGTCGCTTTCGGGAACCAGTAGTACACGCCCGCGAACAGCGCGAAGATCGTCCCTGGAGCCACGACGTAGTGGAAGTGGGCGATGACGTAATACGTGTCGTGCAGCGGGATGTCGGCCACGTTCAGGCCGAGCGGAAGCCCCGTCAGCCCGCCGATGCCGAACATCGGGAGGAAACCGAGCGCGAAGAGCATCGGCGTATTGAAGCGTATCGATCCGCCCCACAGTGACAGGATCAGCGCCGTGAGAATGACGACCGACGGAATCGAGATGATCATCGTGGTCGTCTGGAAGAACGCCGCCATCGCGGTCCCCATGCCCGTCATGAACATGTGGTGCGCCCAGACGATGAACGACATGAAGCCGAGGAAGACGAGCGAGTAGACCATCGCCTTGTAGCCCCACAACGGCTTCCGCGTGTTGTTCGCGATGATCTCGGCCACGATGCCCATCCCCGGCAGGATCAGGACGTAGACCTCCGGGTGCGCCAGGAACCAGAACAGGTGCTGCCACAAGAGCGCGTTGCCGCCGCCCGCCACCTGCAGGGCCTGCCCGCTGACGACGAGACCGCTCGGAAGGAAGAAGCTCGTGCCGGCCACCCGGTCCATGAGCTGCATGATCCCCGCGGCTTCGAGCGGCGGGAACGCGAGCAGCAATAGGAACGCCGTGACGAACTGGGCCCAGACGAAGAAGGGGAACCGGTAGAACGTGAGGCCCTTCGCGCGGAGCTGGATCGTCGTCGCGATGAAATTGATGGCGCCGAGCAGCGACGAGGTGATCAGGAAGATCATCCCGATGAGCCACATCGTCTGGCCCGTCGTCGCGATGACCGCCAGCGGCGCGTAAGACGTCCACCCGGATTGCGCGGCCCCGCCCGGCACGAAGAAGCTGACGAGCATCGTCACGCCGCCGAGGAAGAACGACCAGTAGCTCAACATGTTGAGCCGGGGGAACGCCATATCCGGCGCGCCGATCTGGAGCGGGAGCACGAAATTCCCGAACCCTCCGACGGCCAGCGGCACCACGCCCATGAAAACCATGATGGTGCCGTGCATGGCCCCGAGCTCGTTGTAGAAGTCGGGGAGCATCGTGCCGCCCGGCATCCGCGAATCGCCGAGCAGCTTGCCGAGCAGCGGCAGCGCGCTGCCAGGGTAGGCGAGCTGATAGCGCATCAGCATCATCAGCGAGAAGCCGAACAGGAGAAACAGCAGCCCGCTGATCCCGTACTGGATGCCGATGACCTTGTGATCGGTGGAGAAGACGTACTTACGCCAGAAACCCAGCTCTTCGTGATGGGCGTCGTGCGAGACGTGCGCTCCGGGTGCGGCGACGCCTGGGTGGCTCATGGGCGTTGTCTCCAGATGACTACTTCGCGCCCGGCACAGCGAACTTGAAGTCCTGCGACTTCGTTTCGTTCGCGCCAACCGTGACCGTCGCCGTCTGCGTTCCCAGCTTCTCGTGCCAGGCGGAAATCGTGTAGGTCCCCGGGTCGAGGCCCGAAATCGTGAACTTGCCGTCCGTGCCCGTCACCGAAAAGAACGGATGCGTGAAGACCGCGATGTACGCATTCATCCACGGGTGCACGTCGCACTTGAGCTGGAACAGGTCCTCCGGCTTGGTGAACGTCGCGCTCGCCTCCTTGACCGTGGGCGGCATCGGGCGGTTGAACCCCTGGTTGATCTTGGGAAGGGCGTGGACGTTGTGGAGGACGCCGTCGGAGTTGAGGATTTTGTAGGCCTGGCCGACCATGATCCCCTGCACGTGCGGGATGTACATGCATCCCTTCTGATCGAGCGTCACAGGCGCCTGCGGTGCTGGATACGTCTTCCCTGCCGGAAGTCCCTTCGAGACCCAGACCATGATGTTCGCCATCTTGCTGCCGGCGCCAAGCACGAGCGCCTCGCTCTGCACGGCCGTCGTGTGCTTCTTGGCGCACGCAGGGTCGGCGTCCATCGCGATCGTCGGAAGCTTGGGTGCGGTTCCGGTGAAAGTCACGGTGCCGGTGATCGATGATGCGGCGAATGCCACTCCGGGCCACGCCGCCGTTAGTATCACGCCTGCCGCCAGGGACAACCGGGTCGCCGTCCTGCGCATCGTCCGTCTCCTTCGTGAAGGAAAATCGAGTTTGAGCAAACTCTACACCGGACCCGCCTTCGCGCGCCAGCGCACCTCAAGCGTTCTCGAAAGCCAGGGATTCCGCAAGCCGCGGGTCGCGCAGCGGAACGAGCGCCTGCCGCCGCATCAGCCAGCCCGTCACGGCAACGAAACACCCGCCGATAGCGACGAACGCGGCGACGTCCAGAAGCGCCGGACGGACCCCCTCGGGGTGAAGCGTCGGCATCACCTGCCAGTAGAGATCCATGAAGTGCATGGCGAGCAGCCAGACGCCCCCCAGGGCCAGGGTGAGCGCCTTCCGCTTGACCGCGCGCCCCATCAGGAAAAAGAACGGCACCCCGAAGTGCCCCGCCATGAGGAGCAGCGAGACGATCCGCCACGACCCCTCGAGCCGCGCCTTGTACCAGATCGTCTCTTCCGGAAGGTTCGCGTACCAAATAAGGAAGAACTGGGAAAAGGCGATGTAAGCCCAGAACGCCGTGAAGGCGAACAGGAACTTGCCGATGTCGTGCAGATGCTCGGCGGTGATGACCGTCTCGAGCAGGCCGGCCCGGCGCATCGCCGGCGTGACGACCGACAGCAGCGCGATGGATCCGACGAAGGAACCCGCGAAGAAATACACGCCGAACATCGTCGAGTACCAGTGCGGCGTGAGCGACACGATCCAGTCGATCGAGGCGAACGTCTGGGTCAGCGCGAGGACGATGATCGCGGGACCGGCGAGGGTCCTCAGGCGCGCGGATACCGCGGGATCCCCGGTCGTGTCCTGACCGCGCGAGAGGCGGTAGTAGAGCACCGCGATGGCGGACCAGCACACGAAGTAGATCGCCGCCCGGATCAGGAAGAACGACACGTTGAGAAACGGCGCCTTCCACCGAAGCAGCGCGTCGTGCTCGGCCGCGCCGGGTACGGACCACGAGTAGAGGTCGCGCAGGCCGAACACCAGTGGGACGAAGAGGACGGCCATCACCGGCAGCGTTGCGAACGCCGTCTCGCCAATCCGCCGCAGGACGATCCCCCAGCTTCCCTGGGACGCCCACTGGATCAGGACGAAGAAGAGCGCGCCGAGGGCCAGGCTCAGAAAGAACAGGAACGAGACCAGCCACGAGAAGAAGAACTGCCTCGGGTTCGCCGCGCCGGCAATCGCGCAGCCCGCCGCGCCGAGCAGCCCGGCGGCGGCGCCGATGACGGGAAGGCGGTTCCACGGGTGGCCGGGCGGAATCGTCGCCTGTTCGGGCCGCAGCGCCACGCGATCGCGTTGGGAAGCCATTCAGGACTCCAGGAGCTCGACGCTTCGCGCTCCCAGCGACTCCAGCAGCTTCCCCGTCGCCGTCGGATCGAAGCGGGGATCCCACGATTCGATCGAGATGAAGAAGGCGTCGTCGGTCACGCGTTCGAAGACCCGGGATCGGAAGAGCGGATGGTGGTGCATGGGAAGCCGGTTCAGGCCGAGCATCCCGAAGACGGCGCCGAGCGCGGCGAAGAGCACGCCCACCTCGAACGTGATCGGAATGAACGCGGGCCAGGAGAAATACGGTTTGCCGCTGATGACGAGCGGATACGCGCTGGCGTGCACCCACCACTGCAGGCCGAACCCGAGCGCCGCTCCAGTCAGTCCCGCGACGAGAACGATCCACGGGAGCGGCGAGCGCCGGAGTCCCATCGCGCTCTCGAGACCGTGGACGGGGAACGGCGTATGGGCGTCCCACCGCGTGAAGCCTGCGTCGCGCACGCGCTCGCACGCGTGATGGAGGTCCGCCGGCGAGGCGAACTCGGCGAGGATTCCGTAGTACGGCCCCTTCGGGAGCCGGTTGACGAAGAACGGCATCAGGAGGCTCCCTCGGAAGCAACCCGGCGGTCTCGGATCTCGCGTTCGGGGCGCGGCTGCCAGTGCGGGTCGGCCTGCGGCAGGACGGTCTTGACCTCGGCGGTTGCCACCATCGGGAGAAAGCGCACGAACAGACAGAACATCGTGAAAAAGAGCCCGAAGCTCCCGAGCAGGCACGACACGTCCCAGATCGTCGGCCTGAAGTAGCCCCACGCGGATGGGAGGAAGTCACGGTGCAGCGAGGTCACGATGATCACGAACCGCTCGAACCACATGCCGACGTTGATCACGATCGACAGCACGAACAGGATCGGGATGCTCGTGCGCGCCTTCTTGAACCAGAAGATCTGCGGGCTGACGACGTTGCACGTGACCATCGTCCAGTAGGCCCACGCGTACGGCCCGAGCGCGCGGTTCCTGAACGTGAAGAACTCGTACGGGTTGCCGCTATACCAGGACGTGAAGAACTCCGTGGCGTAGGCGTAGCCGACCATCGACCCGGTGACGAGCATGATCTTCGCCATGTAGTCGAAGTGCCGGAGCGTGATGATGTGCTCGAGCTTGAATGCCGTCCGGCAGATCACCATGAGCGTCAGCACCATGGCGAACCCCGAGAAGATCGCGCCCGCCACGAAGTACGGCGGAAAGATCGTCGTGTGCCACCCGGGGAGCAGCGATACCGCAAAGTCCATCGAGACGACGGAGTGGACCGAGAGGACCAGCGGCGTCGCGAGCGCGGCGAGGACGAGATAGGCGGATTCGTAGTGATGCCACTGGCGCACCGAGCCCCGCCATCCGAGCGCGAAGAAGCCGTACACGAACTGCCGGACGGGCGTTTTCGCCCGATCGCGGATCGTCGCCAGATCCGGAATCAGGCCCACGTACCAGAAGATGACCGACACCGTTCCGTACACGCTGACCGCGAAGACGTCCCAGAGCAGCGGACTCCGGAAGTTGGGCCACATGCCCATCTGATTCGGGACCGGGAACATCCAGTACGCGACCCACACGCGTCCCACGTGAATCCCCGGGAACGTCAGGGCGCACATGACCGCGAAAATGGTCATCGCCTCCGCCGCCCGGTTGATCGACGTGCGCCATTTCTGCCGGAAGAGAAAGAGGATCGCCGAGATGAGCGTTCCGGCGTGGCCGATGCCGACCCAGAACACGAAGTTCGTGATGTCCCACGCCCAGCCGACGGGGACGTTGAGCCCCCAGATGCCGATTCCCTCCCAGAACAGCCACGAGACCGCTATGCCGAGCAGGCCGAGCAGCGCGAACGCCGGGAGGAAGAAGAGCCACCAGCCGATCGGCGTCCGCCGCTCGACCGGCTCCGCGACGACCTCGGTGATGGCGTGGAAATCCGGCGAGCGCAGGATGAGCGTGGGATGGCCCGCGACAGGGTTGTCGAGCAGTTCCGCTTCGGTCTGCGCCAAAGTTGTTCCCCGCTCCGAGTGTGAAAAAGTGGCCGCTTTGTACTATCGCGCCTTTGGTCGAGTCAAGCCGTCGTGAGGCCGACTTGCGCGAGGAGCGGTTCGAGATCGTCTCCCGACGCAGGAATGCACGCGAAGATCCGCGCGGCGGTTTGACGGACCCACGGGTTCGCCGCCGGGAGCGCGCGCACCGTTCCACTGGCGCCGAGGAGCCATTCCCAGGTCGTGTGCGTCCTGCTCGCAAACTCCTCGAGCAGCGACGCCGGAGCCCCTTCCCGCGTGATCCGCGACATGCACGCCGCCAGATCGCGCGCTTCGACGAGTCCCGAGTTCATGCTGTGCACGGCGACCGGAGCCGCCTGGTGCGCGGCGTCGCCGGCGAGCCACACGCCGCCGCTGCCGAAGCTCCGCGTCAGCCGACGTTCGAACAGCCCGAGCGTGGACCAGTAGATCTGCGTCGGCCGCGCCGTGCACCACGGCGCTCTCGCGGCGATCAACTGTTCGAGCCGCGCCATCGAGGCGTCGTGTCCGGCGGCGTCCTGAATCTGGAATCCCCAGCGGCATCGCCCCTTCTCGAGAGGCCAGTAGACGCTCGTCAGCTCTGGATCGAGAATGACGCGCACCTCGTCGGGAAGCTCGCCGGCCGCCTCGACTTCGTAGACGGAGAAGACCTGCCCCCCGCCATGATCGGCCATCGCGATGCCGGCCATCCGCCGGACGGCCGAGTCGTACCCGTCGGCGCCGATGACATACGACGGCCGGATCGTCTCGCTTCGCGCGACGACCCACTCGGTTCGCGCGACGGGGTAGCCGGTCGCGGCCTGAACGAGCTTTGCGACCTCCGCCAGGACGTGTGCGCCGTCCACGCCGAGCGACTGGAGCCGGTGTCCCCAGAGCACGTTGAGCTTCTTCCGCCGGAGCGCCTCCTCGGCGGCCCGTTCCAGCAGGCTCTGGCGGACGACGAGAAGGTACGGATGCCTGGAGGCGAGGCGCGAATAGTCGATCTCGGCGTGCCTGTCACGCCCTTCATAGTACGCGACCCTCGTCAGCTTGCGTCCCGCGGCGATCAACCCTTCGGAGAGTCCGGCCTCGTCGAGCACCTGCAGCGTGCGCGGATGGATCGCGAGGGCGTAGCTGTGTTGAGTCGTCCGCTGGTGCATGTCGACGATCTCCACACGCACCCCGTGCTGCTGCAGGAACAAGGCCGAAACGAGACCGACGGGACCGGCGCCGACGACGAGGACCTGAGGATCGGAGTGATGGAACATCCAGTCACCTACTCAATGTTCGCCAGCTGCGCGAGGATGGCGTCGATGGGAGCCTTCGCGCACGCGAACATCGGCGTGTCGCGCTGCGTGTAGAGGCTCGCCTCCGTGTAGCGCAGCCGCCCCACCAGATCGACGAACTCCTGCGGGTAGTCCGAATCGAACGCGACCACGAAGTCCTGGTCGTCGAGGCCGAAGCTGTCGCTCGTGTTCAGGCGGACGCCTTTGAACGCCGAAGCGGCGGCGATGTGCTCGTCGATGAGCCCCTGCCGCGCGTGCGGCGACAGGCGATACCACGACCGCGTCTTCACGAAGGGATAGACGAAGAGAAACCTCCCCTGCCCCGGCAGCAGCTCCACGCCTTCGCCGGCGTTCTTCATTCTGTTGACGTAGGGTGACCGCCGCTGCAGCGAGAGAAAGCTGTGCACCGGAGACAGATACGCCCCGAGCCGCGACCGCCGGATCTCCGCTTCCATCGACTGAAAGCACAAGGGGTCGAACGCGATCCGCCAGAACATGAAGTCGACGTCCGCGCGCAGGCCCACGAGCGAGTACGTGCGGACGATCACGTCCTCCAGCGACTCCCACTTCCGCACCAGATCGATGAAGCCGGTGGCCGCACCCCGCTGCTCATCCGACGGCAGCCGCCTGAACACCGGGTCGAGCCTGTAGAACGAATAGTTCAGGAACTGACGCCGTTGCCTGTCCGGGCCCTTGCCCGTGACGATCCCGTTCGGGTCGAGATTG
>DATFWL010000567.1:0-8141 GCA_035259385.1 Vicinamibacterales bacterium
TGGTGGGCCCAGGACCAAGCGTGGATTCTCCACTCGGCGGCCTGGTGGCGGCGGCACTGGGACAAGACCGGCATCCTCGACATCGCCCTGGCCGACACCCTGCCCGACGGCTGGCGGCTCTGGCTGGACTGGCTCAGGATCATTGCCCCCGACAACGTGACGGAGATCCGGGCGCTGGAAGCCGACGCCGGCCGCCACTTCGGCTACGTCCGAGCCGTGGGCCACCGCCGGGCCGAGGCGCAACTGTTCGACCCGCTCATGTCTGTGCCCACGCGATACACACAAAAGCCGCTACTGCGTCAACGAGGATAGCGCTGCGCATGAGCAACCGGGAACATCGGTAACAAAGTAAACTGGCAACATGGGTAACAGTGCCTTGCCGTGAAATCTGGGTCTGGGAGAGCTGAGGAAGCCGCGTTCTTCAGCGGGTTCCTCAGCTCTTCCAGACCCACCGCGTGCCGTGCACCGTGGCATTGCGCTCGTCGAGGCGCCCGATCAGCACGCGACAGAAGTAGATCGACCAAATCCCATCGGCCACCTCCTCGAGGCCGACGCGGTGATGAATCAGCGCATTGGCGATGAACACCAGCCGTTTCTTGAACCGAAAGGTGCCTGCATTGGTGACGTGCTTCACGACGAAGTGCCCCGGGTATTCGACCGGTGGCACCCTGCCGGTGTAGGTGCGTGCGGAAGGTTGATAAAGCGCGCCGGGCGTGCGGCCGCGCAACGCCTGGTGCGGCCGTTCGTCATTGTATTCGGCGCGGAATCGGTTGAAGGCGCGTTGCTGCGCCGCCAGCGTGGCGCGCGCCGGGCGAATCGCCTCCCGTTTCAGTGTCCGGTGCATGCGCTCGTGCGCGCCGTTCTGTTGCGGATGCGCGGGGAGGATCCGCTGATGCTGAATCCCAAGCTGCATCCACCAGACATTCAGGGGCGACAGACCGTGAATCGCGACGGTCGCGAACGGCACGCCATTGTCCGTCCGAATCGCGTGCGGGAGGCCGTAGTCACGAAAGAGTCGGTCAAAGACAGTCTGCACACCCTCGCCCCTGGTCGTCAGCAGCCCCTGGCACCCGAGCAGACAGCGGGTGTGCAGATCGGCGACGGTGAGGGGGTAACAGTAGCGGCCGTCGCCGGTCCGAAACTGGCCCTTGAAATCGGCGGTCCACAGGTCGTTGGGCTGTGTCGTGGTCGCTGGCACCACGGCCGGGATGTTGGTCAGTGCGCCGGCGGCGGCGCTTGGTCACCAGTCCTTCGCGCGCCAGCAGATCGCCGGCGGTGCTGGCCGCGGGCAGGGTGAGATCCGGATGGCGTGGGGTGAGCCAGTCGAGCAACTTGGCCGGTCCCCACGTCGGGTGCGCCCGCCGCGCGTCACAAATGAGCTGCGCGATCTCGTCCGACATCGCATGCGGACAGCGATGCGGTGCGCGACTCCGGTCCTGCAAGGCCGCACGACCACCTGCGTCGAAGCGGTCGAGCCATTTGTAGCCAGTCCTCCGACTGATGCTGTAGCGCGCACACAGTTCGGTCATCGTGTACAGTCCACGTTGCTGGTCGCGGACGAACCGTTCCCGCTGCTCCATGGGCGTCGCCTCCTGCCAGGGCATCGACCAACCTCCTGTTGGCTGCCCAGCGTAAAGGTGTTACCCATGTTGCCGGTTTGATCTGTTACCTATGTACCCGGTTTGTACCGCAAACGGCCTAACCCGGATTGCAGCTGACGGGCTCAGCCAGGCTTAGCCCTCAGCTGAATCCCGTGTTGCTGCCTCGCGACAAAGGATATGACTCTATCGGGATTGACCCGGCGCGCGATCGCGCGACTTGAGGAGGAAGCACCACTCGCGGGTCACTCCCGATAGAGCCGTTTGAACGAAGCCGCTGGCGTCTGCGGCGGATCAGTATGGGCGTCGATTGTGTTTCGGGTTCATGAAGAGTCAAGCGCGAGTCCCTCGATCCAGGCCTGCACGGTGAGTTGACGTACGGTGAATCGTTCGAGGGCGACCATCATCCCACCACAGTCGCGCAGGACGCATCAGCACAAAACGCTGTCGCAATATAATCGGCCGGTCTTCTTCACAGCATCGCGGTCACGGGTGTATAACGGCACGTCCGCGGCAGGCCGTGCGCGTCGCGTGCGCACACGTGCCGCACGTTTGTCGTCCGATGCGACATGAGCCGTTCAGGGATGTCGACCGATCGCGCCCGAATTCGCGTCTTCCTCAGCTCCACATGGCTGGACCTGCGGGAGGAGCGCGAGGCGGTGGAGAAGATCATCCACAGGATGCGAACGCTGGAGTACTCCGGAATGGAGCACTTCGGCAGCCGTAGCGAGAGCGCGCGCGACGTCAGCCTCGCCGAAGTCGCCGAGTGCGATCTCTACGTCGGACTGCTGGCGGGCCGATTCGGCAGCGGAATCACTGAGGCTGAATACCGCGCGGCGCGTAAGGCAGACATTCCCTGCCTGTTCTATCTCAAAGACGAATCGCGGATCGCCGAGGACCAGCGCGACACGTCGTCCGAGGCGCGGGCACGGCTGAAAGCATTTCGCGAGGAACTCACCGACCCGGATCTCGTTCCGCTCGCGCAGGTGTTCTGCGAACCGAACCACCTCGCCGCCCAAGTCGCTGCGGACCTGCACAACTGGGTGTTCGAGCGAGTGCTGGCCGCGCGGCTCGAACAGGCGGCGCGCGCCGGCGAAGTGGGACTGGTCCGACAGATCACGAAGTTCTCGTACAGCGAGGAACCGCTCCGGGCGGCGTTGCGCGCGAGAGGTGTAGCGCTGACGTCGTCGCTGTTCGAGTCCCTGTTGACGCTGGCAGGGCCGGCGCTGCTCAATCAACTGTTTCAGGGGGTCGAGCAGCTCAGCAGCGATTACGCCGCCAGGATTCAGAACTTCTTCGACACCTATCTCGGAACGACCGCTCACCCGGTCGCGTTCGGCGGACGCGACGACGATCTCCGCGGACTCGACATGTGGCTCGAAGCACTCGACCCGACGCCGTATCTTCTCCTCTCGGGGGGAGCCGGCAGCGGGAAGTCAGCGTTGCTCGCGCGGTGGACCCGCCACCTCCTCGGCCGCGAGGCACTGCACGTCGTGGTCGCACCGGTCAGCATCAGGTTCCGTACCAGTCTCGCTGCCGTCTTCTTCCCGCTACTGGCAGCGCGGCTCGCGGCGATTCACGGAGAGCGCCTACCGGCGCGGACCGACATCAGCGTCGAGGCGTGGCGCGGCATCGTCAGCGGCTATCTCGCCCGTCCGGTTCCTGACGGCCATCGTCTCGTCCTCGTCGTGGATGGGATCGATGAGGCCGCAGGCTGGAGCGGAGGGCCAGACCTGTTTCCGGTCGCGCCGCCGGAGGGTCTCCGGATCGTCCTTTCGGCGCGGCACACGGCGAACGCGCCGGACGCAGGCGCCTGGCTGCGACGCCTCGGCTGGGATGCCCCGCACTTGGCCCGGACGCTCGTCCTCACCGCGCTGACCAGCGAAGGCGTTCTCGACGTCATCCGGCAGGCGGCAGGACTGTTATCGGACAGCGAGCGCGCCGGAGTCGCGCACGAAGTGTATCGCCTGACCGCGGGAGACGCCTTGCTCGTCCAGCTTTACATAGCGGACCTGCAGCGCGGCGCGAACGTACGCGATCTGAACAAGGTCGTGCCCGGGCTCGCCGGGTACTTCGACAACTGGTGGACCGATCAGGCGAAACAGTGGGGCGACGCGACGCCGCTCCGCCAGAAGGATGTACAAGCGATCCTCGGGATTCTCGCGACTGCGTGGGGGCCGCTGACGCGCGATGACATCCTCGCGCTCACGCCCGGCGACGCCAATCTCTCCAGCTGGACTCTGGACGACGCGCTCCGTCCGATCGAGCGATTCGTGATGGCGTCCGCAGCGGAGAGCGGCTACGTCTTCTCGCATCCACGGTTCGCCTCGTTTCTCCGCGAGCGAATGGGCAAGGCTGAGCAACGGCGCTGGGAACAGCGTTACCTGGAGTGGGGAACGTGGACGCTCGACCAGCTCGCCGCAGGCGTCATGCGGCCCGAGGATGTCTCCGCCTACCTCGTGCACTACCTTGGCGTTCACCTCGAGCAGAACGGCGCCCCGCCAACCGTGTTCCTGCGCCTCGCCAGCACGGGCTGGCGACGAGCGTGGTCGAAGTACGACGACGGCCCCGCGGGATTCATGAACGATCTGGATCGAGTGTGGACGGTCATCGATCGTGAGAACGTAGCGGCCCTGCAGGCCGCGCATGCGCCCGCCCACGTCGCGAATGCCGTCCGACTCGCGATGCTGCGCGCCGAGATCCGGTCGAGTACTCCTGGGCTGACGCCGGCGCTGCGCGAGCGGCTCGTCGAAACCGGCGTCTGGAGGCTTTCACGAGCGATCACCGCCGCCCGCCTGGTCACGGACGACGCTGAGCGCGCCGGTTCGCTGGCCCGCCTCGCACGGTTCGCCGATGACGTCCAGCGATCGAGTCTCGAACAAGAGGCACTCGCGGCGGCGCTGGAGGAGAGAGAGCCGTCGAAGCAGGGAGTCGTCCTCGGCCAAATGGTGGCGACGTTCCAGGACCCGCCGGTGACGGAACTGATTGGCGCGCTCAGCCGGCTCGTGTGGGAGCGCCGCCGCGTTCTGCAAGACGCGGCAAGGTGGCTGCTCCAAAAGGGCGACGTATCGACGCTGGTGCATATCGCGCGCGAATCGAACGAGTCACTGGCGACGGCGCTGGACGCGGAAGCACTGTACGCGGCGGTTAAAGCCGATCGCCAGGAGACGGTGGCGGCACTGGTGCAGCACGCGGATTCGGACGACCGCCAGAGGGTTCTGTGTGGCATCGCCGTTCATCACGCTGCGAGGAAGGTACCGTTGCCTGAGTGGATTCTCGCAATCGCCGAGCGTGACCATACCTTCCCGCAGATCACGCAGCTCGCCGCCCTGGCTCGCGGCGTGCCCGCCAGCCTCTCGCCAGGCGACGTCCCATGGCTCGTCAAGGTGCTGTCGGGCGAAGCCCTGGTCACCCAAGAGGACGTGGCAGTGCTCGTGCTCGACATCCGCCAGGACCTTCCCGCGGCGACTCGCCGGGCACTCGAACAATCGCTGCCAACCGCGTTCGGAGTCCCCGAACCGGTCACGCGTCTGTTGACAACGGAAAGAGACGCGTTCGAGGTCACACTGGACAGCGTGCGCTCGGCGGGCAACCCTGCCGAGCGGACGAAGGCGGTCGCGACGATCGCGTCCATTTTCACCAGCGGCAGTGAGGAGCAGATCGCACCATTGCTCGGCGAGTCCGAGGACCTGTCCGAGAAGAACCAGACGCTCTTTGCGATTGCGGTCCAACTCGCGCGGCTTGGCCGCGATGCAGAGGCAATCGACACCGTGGGGCGCATTTCTTTCGCCGAGGCCGTTAGCCCGGCGCTCGTGGTCCTGCTTCGAGAGATGGCTCCAGACACACGGCGACGCGTCGGTTTGCCGCTCCTGCGTTCGCTCGATCCCGGCAAGCCCGCTCACCTCGACATCGTCGAGCACCTCATGAACACACTGGTCGCCGAAGTCGAGGAGCCGGACCTACGGCGATTCGTGGACACGATAGTGCGGCCGGCGAGTATGGCCGAACAACGGCTGGCCTCTCTGAGCTGGGACCCGGCGGCGAACGCGGCGGAGTTCGAACGAGCACTGGCGTCGTACGTGAACGATACGACCGTATCGGCAGTGCTGCTGCGAGCCGGCGTGACGGGCAGCCTTGCCCTGCGGCGCGGCATCGCGGCCATGATGCTGGCACGCCCATCCTACGTGACGGCCGATGTCCGCCTGATCGGCATGGTCGTGCGCGGCTTGCCGCAGCCCGAACAGCGGGAGTTGTTCGGCCGCATCTCGGCTCTGGTCGAACGGATGGCATCCGCCGACGACAAGCTGATCATGCAGATCCGGCTCGAGCGCCTCGCGCCCACGTGCGATCACCCGATCCTGTCCGTCGAAGACGCGCTCGCGCTGTTGCAACGATTGGACGACGCCGAGCAACGACGCGACGTCCTGCGCTGGCTGCACGATCGCCTCGAGGGCGGCGACCGTGAGCGGCTCATCGATCTCGTCGTAGAAGAGCTGCATCGGCAATACTCGTCGCTTGGCAGGCTCGACGAGTTGCTGTTCGAGACGCTTCCGCCACGGATCGTGCGTAATCTGGAGGCGCAGTTCTCGCAGATGTCCGCGCCGCACGTCTGGACGGGGCTCGCGTCGAGCCTGGACACGGAGTCCCGCGATCATCTGCTGCGCTGGGCGCGGATGGTGACTACGCTCGATGCCGATCTCATCCGCGTGCTGGTCGCTTTCGTGCCCTTCCTCGACGGTGAACCGCGCAAGGAGGTGATCGACACAATCATTGGGCCGCGCCTGATCCGTCACCTCGGCGACGCGCTGGGCCACGAGTTCCTCTTCCTCGACTCAAACGGCAAGGATTTCTGGCAGCGGTTCGCCGTCCTCATCGGTCGACTTCACCCAGAGCACTGGGACGTCATCGTTGCCGAACCGAACGCCGAGATGCGCGACATCGCGCTCTACCTCCTAGGCGAGTCGATACGCGATGCGGACCATTCGACACAGTACAGACTGCTGAAGAGCCTCGTCGCGCCGCGGACCGAACTCTCGACGGGGCAGCTGCTGGAGGGGCTGGTCGCGCTCACGCCGCTCATCGAACGCTTCGGTGGTGAGGCCGCGCTCGCCAGTTGCCGGGACATCCTCACCGACGCGCCCGCGGTGCTCGCCTGAGGCGATCAACGGAACATCGGCGCGCCAGACTCCGCGGCCGCGACTGGACGCCGCCGGAGTCAGCCCCGTGTCACAGCGCCGTGAGCCAGCTCTGGGTTCGCAAAAACGTATTCCGCCGCGTGCATCAGACCTGTGGATGATGACGGCCAGCGGCTGCCACGGTCGCACGCTCGGCCTCCGGGCGGCGGCGCGGTTGACGACGACTCCAGCTTCCATCGTCCGACGTTGGGGGTTGACATCGCCGCCGGCCCCTTCGATGCTCCCATCGGCAAACGATGGGAGCGATGACGAGATTCCTCGGCGCGTCTGGTACGCTGTCCGGCGATCCCGGTTCGAACAGGATCTCGCCGACGAGATGGCGTTTCATCGCGAGATCACGTGAACGATCTGAAGGCGCGCGGCCTTTCTCCGCCCGAGGCCTCACGTGTTGCGGCCGCGCACGTTCGGCAGCGGAGCCCTCGCCGCGAACGACTCGCGCGGACCCGAACATTTCAATACGCGCTTGCGCTCGCCGCCAACCCTGACGAAGTGCTCACATCACACGTTGGCGGTGAGCGGATCCATCATCGGGGTTCGGACCTCCAGCGCCATGAGAATGCCGTCGAGGTTCACCGGCGCGCGGCGGAAGACCTCGTCACCCAGCGCCGCAGAGATCGCGTTCAGAACCGCCGCGCAACCGCCGGCCACCGGAGGCTCGCCGATGCCGCGTGCACCAACCGGCGTCTCCGGATCCGGGAGCTCGACCGCCGCCCACGCCATATGCGCCGGTGCATCGAGGATGGTTGGCGGTTTGTTGTGATGGAATCGTCTGGCGACTGGCACGCCGTACTGCTGGTCATACACCCACTTCTGGCCGATCGCATGTGAGATACCCAACATCGAACGGCCCAGAATCTGGCCGCCGAGAGCCGCCGGATGGATGACCGTCCCGACGTCTGCCACGGCGAGGAAGTCGACAATGTGGTACGCGCCCGTTTCGACGTCGACTTCGACTTCAGCAAAGGACGCGACGAAAGACAGCGAGGTCCCGTCGCGGGGGTACACGTCCTTTGCGACTCCCATCAGGCCCTGACCGGCAAGCGCTGTCGCAGAGGCAACCGTGAACTTGTTGATGTCCTTGGGCAGCTCGTGGCCGTCGTAGATGCCTCCGAGCTCGATGGCCCGCTGCGCGGCCCGCGCCAGCGTCATGCCGGGGCCGCCTCCCCTGCGCGATACGCGCTGGTTGGCCACGACGTAGTCTTCGGGCCGGCCGCCGAGATCCTTCGCGGCGATCTGCTGCAGCTTCGTGATCGCATTGCTCGCCGCGGCATGGGCGGCGCGCGTCATCGCATGCGTCGTCTGGCTGCCGCCCGAGACGCAGCTCCACGGCAGGTTCTTGGACGTGTCG
>DATFWL010000568.1:0-31991 GCA_035259385.1 Vicinamibacterales bacterium
AAGTTCGGTGTGACGCCGCGCCCGATGATCTGCTCCGGCGCACCGTCGCCGGTGACGTTGACCGTCGAACCGCGCGCCGCCGCGATGCCCGTGAACGACCGATTGAGCCGGAGCCAGTCGTTGTAGTTGCCCGGCGCCGGCGTATTGCGGTGAAAACCCGCCTGCCAGGCGTCTTCCCACACCATGACGACGCGGTCCGGATTCGCGTAGGGCAGCGGCCGGATCAGCAGGGCGTCGATGACGGAAAAAATCGCGGTATTCGCGCCGATGCCGAGCGCCAGCGTCAGCACGGCGACGGCCGAAAAGCCAGGCGATTTGCGGAGGAGCCGAAGGCCGTAGCGGAGATCGGCAAGGAACGCGTCCATGGAATCCTTGGACGACGGCGAGGTAGAAAGCGTTGGTCAGGGCGAACCAGCTCGTCGGGCGATCGGTTCCAACGGTTGCGTGGGTGCGTGCTTGTCAAACGCCTCCATCCGGCGCGAGCCGGTGGCCGCGCTCCTGCGTGCGGTTGTACATTACGCGTGCAAGCCCGCCATGCGATTCGTCTCCAAGTGGCTCCTCCGTCTCGTCTTACTTCTCGCCATCATCGCGCTGGCCATCGTCGTGGGTGCCGCGGTCAACGCGCGATCGCGTATTCCTGACCTGAAGCCGTGGCATCACCTCGTGCCGTCGGCGGAAGTGCGCGCGTCGGACGTAGGGCCGACGTTCACGCTCGATGCCTATCTGGCGCGCGAGCAGAAGGTCTTCGACGAAGTGCGCACCCGGATCGAGAATCAGCTCCCTCCTGAAGAGCGCCTCTACGCCAATCGCTACGATCGGGAGGGCCTGGCCAGTCCATCGCGGCTGCGGCGCGACTGGAACCGCACGTTCGAGATCGCCGCCGCGCCGCCGATGTGTGCCGCCCTGCTGGTTCACGGCCTGACGGATTCGCCGTACAGCGTGCGCGCCATCGCCGAGCGGCTGCACGCCGATGGTTGTCACGTGCTGGCGCCGCGGATGCCCGGCCACGGTGCCGTGCCGGCCGGACTGACCACTGCGTCGTGGCAGGACTGGGACGCGGTCGTGCATCTCGGAATGCGGCACCTCCGCGCGCGCGTCGGCCCCGAGGTGCCGCTGACGGTCGTCGGTTACTCGAACGGCGGCGCGCTGGCGGTGAAGTATGCGCTCGACGCGATCGATGATCCGGCGTTGCCGCGCGCCGATCGACTGGTGTTGATTTCGCCAATGATCGGCGTCTCGCCGCTGGCGGGTCTGGCGCGCCTGGTCGGCGCACTGGGCGTCGTGCCTTACTTCGAGAAGACGAAATGGCTCGATGTCCTCCCCGAGTACAATCCGTTCAAGTTCAACTCCTTTCCGACGCATGCCGCCGTGCAGACTGCGGTGTTGACGCGAGCGCTGCAGCGGCAGATCGACAGGCTCGCGGCAGACGGCCGGATCGCCAGGATGCCGCCGGCGCTGACGTTTCAGTCGCTGGTCGATGCGACGGTCGACGCTCAGTCGGTCGTGACGCGTTTCTACGACAAGCTGCCGCGCAACGGCAGCGAGCTCGTGGTCTTCGACATCAACCGCCTGGCCCGCCTCGATGCGTTCATGCGCCCTTCGGACCGCGAGCTGCTCAACCGGCTGATGCAGCGCCGTGAGCGCAACTTCCGCCTCACGGTCATGACGAATCTCGATCATGCGTCGCTCACGATTGTGGCCCGCTCCGGCGAGCCTGGATCTTCCACCGTCACCGAGACGCCGACGGACCTCGCGTGGCCGTCCGACACCTTCTCGCTCTCGCACATCGCGCTGCCGTTTCCGCCGAACGATCCGGTCTACGGCCGGTCGCCCGACGAGAGTCTCGGCGGGATCGTCCGCCTCGGGCTCCTCAGCCCGCGCGGTGAGCGGGCGGTGCTCGTCGCGCCCATGGACGTCCTGATGCGGGTGTCGTCGAATCCGTTTTATTCGTATCTCGAAGAGAAAACGCGGGCGTGGGTGGAGCGGCGCTGAGCAGCGTCCAGGCCACGTTTTCACCGGAATGGTCGGTGGCTCGTATTGATCTAGAATCCTCCGGTCCCGCCTGACGCTCAGAAGGAGCGTTCCAGATGACTGAAACATCGCTGGCTCGAGGAACGACCCGTGCGAGAAAGGCTCTGTTCGGTCTCGCCGCGCTCATCATCGTCGTGGTTGGCGGCGTCGGCGTCTGGACCACGACGTGCCCGTGCAACCGAACGCCTGGCTTCATGCTGCTGGGCGACGTGCAGACAACGCCGGTGACCGACTGGCGCTTCGTAAACGACATCCCGCTCTGCCAGATTCAGATGTACGCCGGCATCATGCCCCACGCCGTGAACCTCAACTGCATGGCGACTCCGGACGGCCAGCTGTATCTCAGTTGCAGCGCGTGTGAGACCAAGTTCTGGGGACGCAACGTGGAAGAGAACGAACACGGACGCTTACGTCTCAACGGCAAGGTTTATCGAGTAGTGTTCTCCAAAGTGACGGACCCGGCGGAACTGGACAGCGCGTGGGCGGCTAGGGTGAAGAAACTGCAGGTGTACGGCGAAGCGCCCTACAATCCCACTCCGCCGCCCGACGCCAAACGGCCGAAGAACTGGAGCACCTTTCGCCTGCGCTCGGCCACCGACTAGCGTTCGTCTCCCGGGTGCCATCACGAGGAAGAGACATCGTGCCTTTGCAGTTGAAGGTTCCTCGGGACAGCGCGGTGGTCCGGGCGCAGGGCCGGCGAGCCGGCAGCGCTGGACGAAGTCGGAAGACACGTGAAGATTGCGATCACCGGAGCCAACAGCGGTGTCGGCACCATCCTGTTGCGTCACCTCGTGTCGCGTGCCGGCATCGAGGTCGTCGCCTGCGTTCGATCGGCGCGCGCCGCGGCCGCCCTGCCGGCGTGTTCTCGAATCTCCGCGCGCACGATCGATTACGAAAATCACGAAGGGCTGGCGGCGGCGCTGAGCGGATCCGGCTGCGTCGTGCATCTCGCCGGTATTCTCTTCGAGAGCCCGACATCCACGTATCAGAAAGCCAACGTCGATGCCACCAGGGCGATCGTAGGCGCCTGCAGGAATGCCGGAATTCCCCGTGTGGTGCTGGTCAGCGTGCTCCGCGCCGACGCCGATTCGACCAATCGGTACTGGAGCTCGAAAGGCCGCGCGGAGCGTCTGGTGGCCGAATCGGGTCTCGCTGCCGCCATCATTCGCACGCCGATCCTGTTGGGACCCGGCATGGCCGGGGCGCGCGCGATCGTGCGCGCGGCCACACAGCCGACAGTCACGCTGCTTGGCGGCGGCCGTCATTCGATCCGGCCTCTGGACGTGGACGATCTGAGCCGCGCAATCCTGCACTGCTGTGAAATGACGGACACAAGAGCGGCGCTGTACGAATTGGTCGGACCGGAACCGACGGCCTATCGCGACGTGATTGCCCGGACGGCGGCGCTGATGGGCCATCAGGTGTCGGTCCGATCGCTGCCGGTATGGCTGGCCAAATTCGGCGCCGGCATCGCTGGATGGACACGACAGGGCGGCATGACACCCACGGTGATCGACGTCATCACGTCAGATGAAGACGTGCGCGAGAACGCAGATCTCGAGCTCCGCGTGAGCCTGACGCCGTTGTCGACGACTCTCGAGAAACTCGTGGCATCGGAAACCGAGGAGCCGCGTCCGTGACCGAATCCGTCGTGCCATCGACAACCAACGCGTCCAACGGGGCCGCAAAGACGCTGGGCCGGGTCGGCTTCTTCGCCATCACGGCCGCGTGCTTCATGTTTCTGTACTACCGGCTGAACGCCGCCGCCGCCCGCGAGGGGTTCCCGCTCCTCGGTTACATGGCCCGCGTGTTCGCCAACGTTCGCTGGCTGCCCTGGTTGGTGCTGATGATGATCTACTCGTGCTTCTACTTCATCATCGACACGCTCGTCGTCACGCGGGCACTGACCTGGTTCATCAAGCCGATACGGTATCGGGACATCCTGCCGATCCGGGCCAGCGCCTATATCATCTCGCTCTTCAGCGAACAGGTTGGCAAGGGCGCGATGGCGTACTACCTCAATCGGCGGGACCATGTGCCGGGGTGGGAAGTCGCGTCCGTGATGCTGTTCATCATGTTCGGCGAGGTCTTCTATCTCCTGACGTGGGCCACCGTCGGCTTCATCGTCAGCCGGAACTCGCTGCCCGCGGTCTTCGGCCTGATGCCGATCATCGCCCTGGGCGCCGCGGTCGTGTTCACACTGTGGGTCCTCTACTTCCGCGGCACGATTTTTCCCGGCAGCCAGTTTCGCGAACGGACGATCTTCCACGCGTTCAGGAGGGCGACGCTCAAGCACTACGTGCTGTTTTTTCTGCTGCGATCGCCCGCACTGCTGGCGGCGGTCGTCGTGTACACCATCGCGCTGAATCTGTTCGGAGTCCCGGCGTCGCTGACGCCTCTGCTCGGATATCTGCCGATCATCTTTTTCGCTGCGACGATCCCCACGCCCATGCGCGCGGCCGCCATCACGCTTTGGGTGGTCCTGTTTCCGGATAATGAGGGCCAGATGGCCGCGTTCGGATTCGTGCAGCACAACTTCTTCATTCTGTTCAATGCGCTGATCGGCGTGGTGTTCTGGCGCCAGGCCCAGCGTGAATTGTTCGATCGGTAGTGGCGAACGCGCTCACCGCGGTCAGGCTGGCGCTGGTGATTCCCGTCGCGGCGGCCCTCGCGCGTCCTGAACTCCTGGCGCCAGGAGTCGTGGCCCTCCTGCTCGGCCTGGCCATCGCGAGCGACTATTTCGACGGCCCGCTCGCGCGCAGGATGGGGAAGGCGTCAGCGAGAGGCATGTTGTTCGACCACAGCACGGACTGTCTCTTCGTCACCGGCGGACTGGCGGGCGCTGCCGTTGCCGGAGCAATCACGCCGATCCTGCCGGCGTTGATACCGTTGGCCTTTGGCCAGTACGTCGTCGATTCATACGTGCGGCATCGCCAACGGCAGCTGCGTGCCAGTCGTCTCGGGCGCTGGAACGGGGTCCTGTATTTCGTGCCCCTCGTGCTCATCGCCGCCGCGCGGTTGCCCTTTCCGGCTGCCTTCGCGTCGTTCATGCCGCTGGCGGCCGGTCTGCTCAGCTACCTGCTGGCGGCTTCAACGGTCGTGTCGATGATCGATCGCGCAACCACGCCGTTCGAATCACGAGGCCAGACGATGTCTAGCCGATGACCGGGCACACCATTGCCCTGATCCTTTCGCGCGCGCGTCACTTCTTCTTCAGCAGCTTTTCTGCATTGCGCCTGTAGATCTGGTCCTTCTGGTCGGCGGTGAGCCCCAAGGCTTCCACGCACCTGATCGTCTCTCGCGCGTAGAGGCCCGGCGTCGGCTCGAATGGCATGTCCGAAGCGTAGACGATGCGATCGATGCCGAAGAAGTCGTAACCGCATCGCGTCGCGGGCGCGGCGCCGAACAGCGCCGTGTCCGCGTAGAAGCTCTTGAAGTACTCGACCGGCCGCTTCTTCATCGACTTCAGCAGCGCCTTGTAGTCGGTGTCCGACGTGCGAGTACCCAGCTGGTCCCAGCCGTAGCCGACACGTCCCTCGAAGTACGGAATCATGCCGCCCATGTGATGCGTGATGATCTTCAGGTCCGGAAATCGATCGACGTAGCCCGAGAAGACGAGCCTCGCCATCGCGACGCTCGTTTCGTACGGCCAGCCGAACGTCCACCAGATTTCGTACAGCGACTTCTTCTCGCTCAGGTAGTCGGTGAAGTCGGCGCCCCGGGCCGGATGAATCCAGATCGGGACGTCGCGGCGCGCAGCTTCCTCGAAGATCGGCAGGAACTCCGGGGCGTCCAGCGGCCTGCCGGCGACGTTCGTGTAGACCTGGATGCCGGACGCGCCGAGATCATCGATCGCCCGTCGCATTTCCTCGAGCGCCGCGTCCGGATTGTTCATCGGCAGCGCGGCGACGAAGCCGAGGAAACGATCATGACGGCGGACGAGCCCGGCCAGGCCGTCATTGCCCTCGGCCGCGATCTGCGGCGACTTCTCCGGCCCGGCGATGATCTCGATCGGCGGCAGCGGCAGGCTGATCACCTGGACGTAGTCGCCGAATTCGTCGAGCACGCGCAGCCGCGCGTCCACGTCGACGATGGTGGGAATGTTCGACACCCGCTTGCCGATGTCCTTCCCCGCCGATCCCTTGTCGATGTGCTTGTCGAAGAACGCCTTCGGAAAAATGTGGTTGAAGATGTCGATTTTCATGCGCGTTTCTTCAGATTCGAGCTGATCACGAGGGCCGCACACGTTGCGATCAGGGCCGGCACGGCCGCCGCCCAGAACGTGCGCCTCGGGCTGCCGCCGTAGGATAGTAGAAGGCCGCCGAGAATCGGGCCGAGAATCGACCCGACCCTGCCGACGCCGAGGGCCCAGCCCGCGCCGGTCGAGCGAATCGCCGTCGGATAGAAATCAGCCGCCAGGGCGTTGGATGCCGTCTGACCGCCGATCACGCCCACGCCGGATGCGAATACCGTGATCGCCAGGAGCGGGATGGAGGCGCCTGCCTCTCCGATCAAGAGAATGAAAATCGTCGCAGCCAGGAAGACGGCCGCGAGGATATGGAACGACAGGCGTCGGCCGACGACGGCCGCGAGCGCGAGCGAGCCGATGAGCCCTCCAATCTGAAACAGCGAGGTGATCAGGCTGGCCGCCGCGATCCGGATGCCGGCGTCGGTCATGATCAGCGGGAGCCAGTTGTTCAGGAACCACAGGTTGAGCAGGTTCATGAAGAACATCGTCCACAGCAGCAGCGTGACGCCCGCACGGCCGTCCTCGAGCAGCATCCGCACCGACGACGAGCCGGCGGCGGCGGTTGCGCCGCCGCGCTTCAACGCCACGAACCGGGGCGATTCCGGGAGGGACGCGAGCAGCACCGCGGCGAGTACCAGCGGTGTCAGGCCGCCGATCAGGAACATGCTCTGCCAGCCGAAGCGTCCGATCACCGCGGCCGCGACCCAGCCGGCGCACGCCGATCCGAACGAGAACCCGCAGAACATCGTCATGACGACCGACGTCCTCGATCGCGCCGGCATGAATTCCGACGTGAGCGCGAGCGCGTTGGGCATGGCGCCGCCCATCCCGAATCCGGTGATGACGCGGAACACCGCCAGCGACGCCACGG
Source organism: Vicinamibacterales bacterium (assembly GCA_035259385.1). Classification (GTDB taxonomy): domain Bacteria; phylum Acidobacteriota; class Vicinamibacteria; order Vicinamibacterales; family CAVVIG01; genus QHWK01. Next base: position 7,152 of record DATFWL010000568.1, read on the forward strand.
TCGTCGCCGTCGCCGTCACGAGCGAGCCCAGGCCGAACGTCAGGGCGCAGGCGACGAGCACCGGTTTTCGTCCGATGCGATCCGCGATCGGGCCGAACGTGAGCGCTCCGAACATCATCCCGAAGGTCCCGCTCGAGATGACGGCGCCGAGCATGACGCGCGGAATGTGCAGCTCGGCGCTCAGCGCCGGGGCCACGAAACCCATGACCTGGGCATCGAATCCGTCGATGAACACGACCGCGGCGCACAGTCCGGCGACGAGGACGTGAAGGCGCCCGAGGGCGTGCGCGTCGATGGTCCGGCTGGGGTCGGGTCCCGTAACGTGCGGCAACGTGTGCGGAATATACCAAGTCTTCGCGAGCCGACGCTGCGGAGGCGGCGTTATAGTGATCTCATGCGCCGCCGGTGGCTATTCGCTCTCGCACTGGTAGCGGCCTTCGCAACGCCGCGTGAGCTCCACGCCCAGGGAGGGTCGATCGGGACGCGCATCTCGGTGACGCCGTCGACGCGACCGGGCGGACCGCGCCGCGCACCCGCACCGCGTCAGCCGGTGCCGCCAATTCGAAGACCTGTCGGCACCATCACGACGGTTTCGGCGATACCGGGCCGCTACGCGCACCGCATGTACGTTCTTCGATCGCCTGTCCTCGGAGTGTTCGCGTTCGATCCGTACTGGTGGCTGGCGCCTGACGTGGTCGATGAAACCATCGTCGCGCCGCCGCCGATGCCTCCGGGCCCGCCGCTGACCGGCGGTCTGCAACTCGATGTCGAGCCGCGCCGCGCGCTCGTGTATCTCGACGGCATCTTCGTCGGCATCGTCGATCAGTTCAAGGGCTACTTCCAGCATCTCGAAACCGCCGCCGGGTATCACGTCGTCGAGTTCATCGCAGCCGACTACGATCCGTTGGTCGCAGACGTCACCGTGACGCCGAACACGACAACGACGTATCGAGCATCCCTGAACCGCGCCGGCGGCCGCTGAACGGGCAACTCCAGCGCCGTCTCGACGGATCCCACAGGACCTCCTCCGTGAACGTCGATAGCTGACAACGTGCCTCGCTCATCGCGCCGGCTTCGCTTGCGGCCGCTGGGCCGCACGCCAGGTGTGAGAGTCTTTATGCCGTTTTCACGAACCGCGGCGCCCTGGCCGAATCGCAACACGTCGCGGCGTTGCCGATTGACTCCTGCGCTACAGTCTCAGGTCGATGGGCCGCTCTCCGCGCCACGCCCTACTCGCATCACCGCGTGAGCGCTACGCGGCCGGGCAGCGTTTGCGACAGCGACTGCCGCGTCAGGCGCAGGCGACGTGGACCGTCGTGACGCCGGGCACCAGGGACCGGCTGCGTCCAATCTACGAGGTGAATCAAGATCGGCTGCCGCGCCTGCTCCCCGAGAAGTACAGGCGCATGCGGGCCTCGCCGTTTGCGTTTTTCCGCGGCGCCGCTGCCCTGATGGGTGCCGATCTCGCACGCATGCCGCGCACCGGCGTGCCGGTGCAGATCTGCGGCGACGCCCACGTGCGCAACCTGGGCGCCTATGCGGCGCTGGACGGCAGGCTCGTGTTCGACCTCAACGACTTCGACGAAACGATCACCGGGCCGTGGGAATGGGACGTGAAGCGGCTCGCGACCAGTCTGATCCTCGCGGCTGAGGAATCCGGACAATCCAACGCGCGTTGTGAGGAGAGCGTCCGGTTGTTCGTCCGTTCCTATCGTACGCATCTGAAGATGTTTGCGACGATGCGCTTCGCCAGGCTGGCGCGCTATCTGATTGCGCGCCAGCGGCGCAACCCGCTGCTCGACGAGATCTTCGGTCAAGCCGAACGCGTGACGCCGATGCGCAATCTGAAGAAGTTGACCATCGTGCGAGGTGGACGCGTGCACTTTCACGATCGTCCGCCGCTCCTCGAACACGTATCCGCGCGGCTCGCGGCGGACGTCATCAGCGCGCTCGGAGATTATGCTGCCACGTTGAACGCCAGTCGGCGCCGGACGTTCGAGCGCTACCGGCCGGTCGACGTGGCGTTCAAGCTGGTCGGTACGGGCAGCGTCGGCACACGCGACTACATCGTCCTGCTGTTCGGCAACGGTCCGGCCGATCCGCTGTTCATGCAAGTCAAGCAGGAGCTGCCATCCTGCTACGCGCCCTATCTGCCGCGGTCGACATCCGCGCGTCATCACGGCCGGCGGGTGGCCGAGGGCCAGCAGATGATGCAGACGCTGTCCGACCCGTTTCTCGGCTACACCAGTTGCGGTCAACACGAGTATCTGGTCAGGCAATTGGCGGACCACAAGGCGGCCCTGAATCCGACCGAGCTGGACCGTCGCACGCTTCCCGAGTACGCGATCCTCTGTGGAGAGGTTCTGGCCAAGGGACACGCGCGAACGGGTGATGCGGCGCTGCTGGCAGGCTACGCCGGAAACTCCCAGAAGCTCGATCGGGCGATCGCTGCGTTTGCCGTCGCCTACGCAGATCAGGTACGAGCGGATTACAGGCTCTTTCGCCGATCCCAGTTGCGCCGCCGTCAGGTGCTCCGCTCGCGTCGCGCTCGGTAACGACACCATCCGACGACTTCGACTCGCCCAGCCACGACGGAACGGTCCTGACACGGAGTGTCGCTCGCCAGGACCCGTCGATATACCGCAACCGGGTCGATCGCGGGATCAGCGGCTAATCCTCCCGAGGCACGGGTAAACGCCAGCAGGAAAGCAACCGCGGAGCGCGCTGAGATCGCGGAGAATGGTTTCTCTCGGCGCTTTGATCGGGCGTTCTCGAATTCCCGTCCTGGTGTACTCCGATGCCGGGTTGCGCAAGAACAACAACAACAACAATTTCTGCGCGCTCTGCGTCCTCTGCGGTTGCTTTCCACGCGCTACTTCATCTCGATCCCGTGCGGACGCGCGGGCCCCGTCGCAAACGCGGTGTTGAAATCGAGGTCGAACCTCGTGTCCAGTCGCAGGTGATTCGTGAAGACTTTGATCACGTGAACGCGATGATCGCCCTCGAAATGGATCTTCCCGAAGTCGTCTTCGTTGAGGAAGTAATCGGTGACCACCAGCCGTTTGTCGTCGTCGGTGAGGGCGATGTCGTGCGGGCCTGCGTTCTCGCCGAGACTGACGATGCCGGTCTGAAATGGATGGTCGGGGTCGCTGACATCGAGCATCCCGACCTGTCCCGCCTGGAACGATCCGAACAGCAGTCGATCTCCGCTGCTCGGCATCGCCAGCAGTTGCGTCATGCCTCCGCGAACCGGCACGGCGACGTGCGGAACGATCGTCTCGCAATCGAACACGACCTTCGCGGTACCCGCCGTCGTGTCGACGAGGTACACCAGGCCGTCGAACATGCCGGCCGTGAACGCACGGCGCTGCGCGTCACCGGGAATCAGCTTGACGTCCATCGTGCCCGGCGCGCCAGGAATCGGAACCGTGCGAACGATGCTGCGGTTCTGAAAATCCCACACACGAATGGCGCCGCGCAGGACGGGATCGCCCGGGACGACGTTGAGCGTGCTCGCCGGCAGGATGAAATCACTGGTCACCAGCAGGTTGACTTCAGGCCGTGCCGAGATCCCGTGCGGGTTGAATCCGTCGGCGGGCGGAACGTCAGGCCACTCCCTGACGAGATTCAGATTGGGATCGAATTCGGCCAGTCGTCCGGGCGCTCCGCCCGTGGCCGATCCCATCTGCGTGATCAGGAAGCCGCCGCCCTCCAGCGGCAGGAAATCGTCGGTGATGCTGGACTGCGGCGCGCTCGTGGAGAACAGAAACCTCGGATGCCGCGGGCTGGACACGTCGAAGAAGAAGATGCCGTTCTGCCCCCGCACCAGACTGAGCAGCCCCCCGCACGCGAGGATGCTCTTGTCAACCGACAGGTGACAGTGGTGAGGCTCGTTGCCGACGTTGCCCGGCGGCGGGATGGGAACGGTGCCAAGCACCTGGCCGTAGTGATCGGACTCTTCGTCGAAGTCGATGACCGCCAGAAAGTCCGGCGCGACGCGCGCCTGATCTCCGGCCCAGATGTAGAGCGTCCGTGCCGGTCCGAGTCCGTCGCCGTCGTTCCGTGCGTCATGCGCCAGGGGCGTCGCCGCCAGTGCGGCGACGATCATGGTGACCGCCGAAACCACTGGATGAGACTGCTTGCGTTTCATATCGCGCATCCGACCTCCTGCTTCGAAATCGCTCGAGCAGGAGGTAGGGCTCCGCGCTTGCGGAATCAATTCCCTGTCGATTCCCTGACGATGGAATGTTGGTTCCCGGCGGGTGGTAGACTCTCAGGCGCCCCACCGAGATTCCGGCGATGGCCAGCGCTCCCAGTAACACGCGCGTTTACCGTTTCGGGGCATTCGCTGTTGACGCGCGCACCGGCGAACTGTCGACCGGCGACCGGCGGACGCTCCTCCGCGAGCAACCTCTTCAACTTCTCATTGCGCTGCTGGATCAGCCGGGCGAACTCGTCACCCGCGAAGAGCTGACGAAGCGATTATGGCCGGCCGGTACGTTCGTCGATTTCGATCGCGGTCTCAACAAGGCGATCAACCACCTGCGCGAAGCGCTGAACGATTCGGCCGATCATCCGCAGTTCATCGAAACGCTGCCGCGCAAAGGCTATCGTTTCATCGCACCCGTCAGCCACGATGCCCGGACGGTGGACAAGGCGCCCGCCGAGGTCGCGCGCCGACCGACCGGCGGCGTGTGGTTCGCAGCCCTGGCATGTCTCGTTGCCGCGGCCGGCATCGCGATTGCCATTGACGCCGGCGGCGCGCGCCGCTGGCTCGACACTCGATGGAAGGCGCCGCCGCGAATCACCTCGCTCGCGGTCATCCCGCTCGACAATCTCTCGCGCGATCCGCAGCAGGACTTCTTTGCGGACGGCATGACCGACGCGCTGATCACGAATCTGGCCAAGATCGCCCGCCTGCGCGTGACCTCCCGCACCTCGGTGATGCGCTACAAGGGCACGAAGCGGAGCATCAGAGATATCGGCCGGGAACTGGACGTCGACGCAGTCGTCGAGGGCACGATGACGCGGTCGGGCGATCGCGTGCGGATCACTGCCCAGTTGATCCAGGTGTCAACCGACATGCACCTGTGGGCAGAGGCCTACGAACGCGACGTGAGGGAAGTGCTCGAGCTGCAGAGCGCGGTTGCCACCGATATCGCCCGCCACATCAACGTGATGGTGCGGCCGCTCGACGTGCCGCGGATCGTCGACCCGGAGGCGTATGGGCTGTACCTGAAGGGACGCTACGCGTTCTATCGATACACCAGCGAAGGATGGCAGGAAGCGATCGAGCAGTTCAGGCAGGCGATCGAACGCGATCCAAAATTTGCGCTCGCGTATGCCGGCCTTGCCGACACCTACCTCGTCGCGGGCGCCTACTACGCCATCCCGAACGACGAAGCGTTGACGCGAGGCAAGGCCGCGGCGGCCCAGGCCCTCCAGCTCGATGACAAGCTGGCACGCGCTCACTACGCGCTCGGGACGGCGCACACCTGGTACGACTGGGACTGGGCGGCCGCCGAGCGCGAGTTTCGCCAGGCCATCGAGCTCGATCCGAACGACGCGCTCGGCCGGAACTGGTACGCCGGTTACCTCTCGCTTCGCGGCCGGCATGACGACGCGATCGCAGAGCACGAGCGCGCGCGCGATCTCGATCCGCTGTCTCTGATCGCCCATGCGAACTTGACACGGGCGCTTTACTGGAGCCGCCGCTACGACGAGGCGATCGCAGCGGCGCGGAAGACGCTCGAGATGGATCCGCATTTCGAGGTCGCGCTGTTCTGGCTGGAAGCGTCGTTGCGCCACCGCGGCCTGTTCAAGGACGCGGTCGCGCTGCGCCAGGCGATTTCCAGTCCGGAACAGGCGCGGCTCATCGGCCGCACGTTCGAGACCGAGGGCTTCGACGCGATCCTCCGTCGGAGCTGCGAGCCGTTCAGGAAGAGCGGGGCGTTCGTGGTCGCCGCCCGCTGTTACGCGCAGATCGGCGAGACGGACGAGGCGCTCGCGCAGCTCGAGCGCTGCGCCCAGCGCCGCTGCTCGTCGCTCGTCAGCCTGGCGGTCGAACCGGACTTCGACGTCCTTCGAACCGAGCCGCGATTCCAGCACATGCTGCGAATGGTCTGGCCGCCCGATTGAGGCACGTCTCGCGCGAACCATCAGGGACGACAGGCCGCTGGACGTCGGAGCGGCTCAATCGACCGCAAACCTCCATGCGGTAGCATGGCTCCTGGACGATGTCGCCATTCAGCAGGCACGCACTCGTCGCAGGGGTGATCGCTCTCCTGATCCTCGCCGGTTACGTCGTGCGGATCCGCACCGGCATGGTCGACTTCGCCGTCAACTATCGTGCCGGGCAGCGGCTCATGGCAGGCGAGACGCTCTATCAGACCGCCGACGGCCACTACATGTTCAAGTACCTGCCGGCCTCGGCGCTCATCTATCTGCCGCTCGGCCGGATGCCGGTCGAATCCGCGAAGGCGACGTGGTTCGCGATCTCGCTGCTCGCGCTCGCATGGTCGTTCGCGCTCGTTCATGCGCTGGTGCCGCTGCCGCACCGCCAGTATCTGCTGGGCCTGTCCGCGCTGGTGCTGGCCAAGTACTTCCTCCACGAGCTTTCGCTCGGGCAGATCAACATCCTCATCACGCTGCTGATGTTGCTGGCTACTCGCGCGCTCTCGCAGAACGCGGCGACCGGGCACGATGCGGCCGCGGGTGTGCTGGCAGGAATCGCCACGGCGATGAAGCCGTACGCGGCCGTGTTCTTCCTCTATCTTCTGATTAAGCGGAACTGGGTTGCGGTGGCCGCCGGCCTCGGGACGCTCGCGACCGCACTGCTGCTCCCGTCGCTGTTCTACGGTGTGAACGGCAACCTGCGAGTGCTCCGGGAATGGGCCGTCACCCTGTCGCAATCGACGCCGGCGCTGCTCACGAACAGCGACAACGTGTCGGTGCTTGCCTTCTTCGCGAAGTGGCTGGGCCCCTCGACGCGCGCGCTCGTCGCGGGCGCTGCGGTCCTCGCCGCCCTTGCGCTGTTGATGCTCGCGGTGATCCAGCGCGGCAGCAACCGGCGCGCTGATGCGGTGCTCGAATGTGCGCTGCTGCTGACGCTGATTCCGCTGATCTCCCCGCTCGGCTGGGACTACACGTTCGTCACGTCGCTGCTCGCCGTAGCGCTGCTGGTCAACGAGTTCGACGCGTTTCCGCGAGCCGGCCAGATCGTCCTGGCGGTGAACTTCGGCGTCATCGCGCTGGCGGCATTCGACCTGATGGGGCGCCACGCGTATGCGCTGTTCATGCAGTGGTCAGTAACTACGTTGAACTTCCTCGTGGTCGTAGTCGCGCTGGCGTCCCTGCGGTTCCGGCCCGAGCGACAGCCCGCCGCCGAGCAGGTCATTCGCCACGGCGAGCACTTCTTGCGGCGAGATTGACTTCAGGCAGACATTGTCTCCATCGCATGGCGACTGGCGATGGTTGTATGCGCTGAGACAAGGCGAGCACGACAGCGCCTTGTGCAGGTTCACCGCCCGCGGCGAAAGGCTTCCGTAGAGCAGGGGGGTTTCAGGGCCAAAGAGCACGATGCTCGGAATGGACGTGAGCGAGGCGAAATGGCCGGTGCCGCCGTCGTTGGTGATCAGCAGCACGCCGAAGTGCAGAAGCACCGTAAGCTCGCGAACCGTGGCGGTGTAGCCGGTCAAGTCGACACAGAGGGCGCTGCAGCATGCCGCCTGAATGCTGTCGGCCAGCGCATGGTCGCCCGGCGGGCCGACGATCCCGACGGCAAACCCGCGCGCCGTGAAGTCGCGCGCGACGTGCACGAACGAAGAGGCCGGCCATGCGCGCAGTGGAAGGGAGCCCGCGCCCGGACAGAGAAAGACGAGCGGACGGCCGGCGATCGACGGGTACGCCCGAACCAGCTTCTCGTGGGCCGCGGTGAGCTCACCCGGCTTCAGCAGCAGCGGCGGAAGGCGCGGCATCGTCGCGTCCGTCATCGCCTTCGCGCTCGGGCTCGTCACCGACCCGATGGCATCGGCCAGTGTCACGAACTGTTGCGCGATGTGCCGGTACGGGTTGTAGAGGACCGGCCGATTCATGAAGTCGCCGCGGTAGAGGCCCTCCTGCGTGTGTCGATGGAAGCCCACGCGTATTCTCGCGCCGCTCACCCCGGCGAAGATCGCGCTCACGCGAGCGAAGAGCTCCAGATCGAGGACAGCGTCGAGCCGGAGGGCGCGCATGCGTTTCACCGCGCGAAGGCTGTCGAGCGCGAACGCACGGAGCGAGCCCGCTCGGACGACGATCACCTGTTCGGCAGGCACGAGGTCGAGCAGATTGAGGACCGCGTAGTTCTGCTCCGAGCAGAGCACGAAGAATGTCGCCGACGGATATCGCTGGCGCAGGCGGTCGAACATCGGCCGCGCGAGGACGAGCGCGCCCATTTCGGACAACACGACCACGAGGATGCGGCGCACCTCGTGCGGCGGATCCTCGGCGCCTTTCAGGCGATGGAGGAGTGTCAGCAGCCAGCACAGAAACGGACCGACCGCCCGGTCGATCCGGCGCTGTCGATCGATGGTCAGCACGAAGCCATGGTGACCCCGATCCTTGGGTACTCCGCCGGGCGACGACATTCCCTAAAGAGTACCGCGGGACGGCGTGCCCTGTTACACGCTTCCCGGCGCGCCCGGGTCCCGTCGGGCGCCTCGACCGTAACGGCGTTCGCCTCCACCGGAGCGTCGCGGCCCCGATCGCGCCGGTTCGGCGTCGTTACCGACTCGGTCGGCGTCTTGCGGATTTTCGCGCAGCGGTCCCGCGATCCTTCGCCACCATGAGCTGAAACGCCTCGCGAATCAGGGAGCCGAGCCAATCGTCGTCGATCTGCGACATCTCGACCCCTATCCAGCCGGATGGACCGACATACGGAGGCGTGAAGAAGATCTGCGGCGCTTCCTCGACCAGAGCGTCCTGCACACCGGGACCCGCCGGCAGCCACACCGCCACGTGGCCGTCGCCGTGGTGATTGTTGGAAAACATCGCGAAGACGCGCTTCGGCGTGAAGAACGTCGGCTCGCCGTGCGAGAGTTTCTCGATCGCTTCCGGCAGCGACAGGCAGATCCGCCGGAGGCGCTCGAGCTGCGTCCCGTCGTCCTTGCGGGGAGCAGGAACGGATTTGGGCCGGGCGCGCCTGCGGGCGGTCATCGGTTCCTCGAGTCTTCAGGAGAACGAATCGGAGAAGTACCGGCGGTATAGTAGCCCACATGCGCTACACACTTGCTATCGTGATCGCCATCCACGCGGCGAGCGCCGTCGCGTACGCGCAAACCTCCGACGGCGGATTCGACAAAGCGCTGTCGCCCTCGCTCGCCGCAAGCGCGAAGGCGATGCACGCGACGATCCGCCGCGACCTCGCTGACGCGGCCGAGACGATGCCGGCCGAGGACTTCGGCTACAAGCCGACGCCAGAGGTCCGCAGCTTCGCGCAGCTGGTCGGCCACGTGATCAACGCGAATTTCTTTTTCTGCTCCCAGGCAAAGGGCGCGGCGATGCCGGCGACGACGAACTTCGAACGGGTGGCGGACAAGGCGGAACTGATCAAAGGTCTGACCGACGCGCTCGCCTATTGCGACACGGTCTATCAGTCCACCACCGACGCCGACTTTCAGCAGGCCGTAACGCTGACCGGCTTTCCCGGAATGAACCCGAAGACGACGACGAGCCGCGGCGCGGTGCTGATGTTCAACACCACCCACAACAACGAGCACTACGGCAACATCGTCGTCTATCTGCGGCTCAAGGGAAAGGTGCCGCCATCCACCGCGCGCTCCCAGGCGCCGAAGGAGTAAAGGGGCGCGGCCCGTGCGGATCATGAGCGGCGACCGCGGTTCTCGAGAACAAGGTGGCGAGGGTGAAGCCCGGCGCGCAAGCGAGTGACTCCACCCGGGCCAACGGACGTTCAGGTCTGTTTGCGCGTGCCTCCAACCATGGGTGGCGTTTCCGATTCGCGACCCGATCGCGATCGCCGTCTCGCCGCGATGGTGATGTTGTTCTGCACGTCGTTCACGTTCGGGATCGTCCAGGCGACCTCGCCGATGTCGCGCTTCAGACGCTTTTGGGGGACGGAGCCGGTGAGCGTGGCGCGGCCAGCGTCGCACCGCACCTCGACGTCATTCGCACCGGGCAGGAGGTCGAGCGCGTCGCCGATGAAGTCTTCGATTTCCTGATCGTTGGTCGGCCCCATCGGTTGTCCGCGCCGCATCGCGATCGTTGCGAGCAAGGTCTGCGGCGTGACGCCGGTCGCGAACTCGACCGCCGCCAGCACCGGTGTGCCGCCGATGGGACTCGCCCATTGTCCGGCTGCCGGTTGCGCGACGGCGGTCGGAGATGCGTTGGCCATCATCGGCAGGCTCGTCACGAGAGCCGGCTGCGGGCCCATCGCGCTCGGGGGGCCTCCGAGCGGCGGGCTTCCCGGAATCGTCGGGATATATGTAACCCCTGGAACGGGGATCGGGGACCACACTTGTGGACCCGATCCGAACAGTTCAGCCATGTGCGTTCCTTCCTTTTTTTGCGCCATCGTTGACAGGCGACCTGCGGTCACATCCGACGCCGGCCGCAGGCCGCCATCTCGAACCGGCGCCTACATTACGTAGCCCGGCTGGGCGCCGAAGGCCTGCGGCGACACGCCCCAGGGTGTGTAGCCCGCAGGTCCTGCGATCTGGCCAAACGGCTGCTGCTGGAACTGCTGAAGCTGTTGCGGAAACTGCTGAAGCTGTTGCGGAGTGGATTGAATCAGCTGTTGCAGCTGCGCGAGTTGGGCGGGAATGAGCTGCACGATCTGCTGCAGCTGCTGAAGCTGATGCTGCTGGAGATACTCCAGGTGCAGTAAGTGCTGCACTTGCTGCGGCACGGTCTGAATGAGTTGCAGGATCTGCTGCACGTACTGGGACGGGTTCGGCGGCTGCGCGAATGGCGACTGTCCGTACGACTGTCCGAACGGCTGTGTGGTCGCGAAAGGATTGGTGCCCATCGCGCCCGATTGCGAGAGCCCGAACGGGATCGGAAATGGTGTCCCAGGTTGAACTGGTGAGCTGAATCCGAACGTGCTGAGTGCCATCTAGCCTCCTTCGTCTTCGGGACGCGGCGTTCGTCGAGTTCGCGAGCACGCCAATACGCGGCCGGGTCTCCCGGCGTAGAACGTTCTGATGTCCGCGGGCGGATGCGCCCCTCCTGTCCGTCTGTAGAACTGACGGTGAGTGGAATTGGCATCAGAAACGTGTAGTCCGCCGGATCGCGTCGAGATGTGTCGGGGTCGATGATGTCATCGGCAAGACCGGCGGCGCGCGTTGTCGTGATCGCCGTGACGGCAGCAACCGGGATACCAGAGATGTTCGAAGCCCTCTGGCGTTGAAGCGAATCACGGGATCCCCCTCGATGATTCGCGTTCATGGGTGCCGGCGCGCGCGCGGGGAGTGCTGTGTTGCCGCGTGAGGATCATCCACGTCGCACGCAGCGTTTTCTCGGCCGTATCTGACGGCCACGGAAACGTTTACACGGTCCACTGTCAGGTTTCGGACAGGGCGCAGGTGCCGGAGGTTCGTCGGACGCGGCGGGCTGGCTCAAAAACCCGGTCGCACAAGGATCGCCGTTTGCTCAACGGCAATTCGACTCGGCTGTTCGTACGGGGACGCCCGTGGCCGCGGTCGCCATCTTCTTCTTCTGATTGTCAGAAAGAAGTCGAAACGCTTCGGGGACGATGCCCGCGCCGGCCAGCACCGCGATGGAGGTCAGATGTCGACGGGAGCCACTTACGCCGTGAACGTCGCGCGACGATACGGCCTGGCGGCGCTGCTGAGTGTGGCGGCTGCCGTCGGCGAGGTACTGCTCTCCGGGCATGTGGCGGCGCCGACACTGTTCATCGCGCTGCCGGCCGTGGTCGTGGCCGCCTGGTACGGTGGAATTGGCCCCGGCGTTCTTGTCACAGTGGTCGCGGTTGCGATCGCCGCCTGGCGCATGGGACCCCCCGAACTGATCAACAGCAGTCGTCCCACTGATGTCGTCAGCGTCGGGCTCTTCGTGCTGACCGCCTTGCTGCTCAGCCTGACGATGCGCCAGCTGCGCCGTGTCGCGCGCGACGAACGCCGAAGGCGGGTCGACACGGATCGCCTTCTTCGGCGCACGACCGTATTGGAGGCGCTCGCCCGCGGTCTTGCCGCCGCCCGCACGTCTGCCGATGTCACCCGCGTGTGCGCCTCCGAGCTGATCGAAGCGACCGGCGCGACGTCGGCCGCCGTCGCCCTCGTCACCGAGGGCGTCGACGTGGAGTTCGTGCAGGCCGTCGGCTACGACGAATCGATCGTCGGGCGGCGCTCGCTCACTTCCACGAGCGTCATCGCGGCGTCACTGCGAAAGCATGAGGTCGTGACGGTGTCGCGCGACGACGTGCGAGACGTTGCGATCGAAGAGGTCGAGCCCTTTCTGGCGAGGCATGAAGCACTGGTCGTGGTCCCGCTCGTCGCATCGCGTGCGCTCGGTGTCGTGACGCTCGGGTTCGATCATCCTCGAGTGATCGACGACGATGAACGGGCGTCGCTCGCCGAAGCCGGCGTGTGCGCGGCGCAGGCGCTCGAGCGCGCTCGTCTCTATGACAGTGCCGAGCGTTCGCGCGCGGAGGGCGAGGCCTTCCGCGTCCGTGCCGACGCCGAACTGCAGGAGCGCCGGCGGGCGGAGCAGGCCCATCGCGAAAGCGAGGCGCGGTACCGAACGCTCGCGGCACGAACGCAGCGTTTGTACAGCCTCAGCGCGGCGTTGTCTGAAGCGATCACCCTCGAGGCGGTCGCGAACGCGATTGTGCGTCATGGCCGCAGCGTCGTCGGCGCGGCGGCGGGGGCGGTGGCGCTTTACTCGGCAGAGGAGGTCTTCGAGACGCTGTACGCCGAAGAGTACCCGCCGGCAGTCGTCGAAGCGTGGCCGCGATTTCCAGCTGAACCCGGTCTCTGCACAACCGCTGCGGTTGCAACGCGGCTTCCAGTGCTCGTCGGGTCGTTCGCCGAATGGCAAGCGCAGTATTCACGCTCGGCTGCCACCGCGGCCGATGGCGGATTCACGTCGGCGGCGTCGCTGCCCCTGCTCGTCGACAACAAGGCGATTGGTGTCCTGTCGTTTCACTTCACGGTCCCTGTCAACTTCGATCAGGACTACCAGGCGCTCCTGACCTCGGTCGCGCAGCATGCGGCCCAGGCCATCGACCGGGCGCGTCTCTACGAGACCTCCCAGCGGGCGCGCGTCGAGGCCGAAGCCGCCAACCACGCGAAGGACGACTTTCTCTCAATCGTGTCACACGAGCTCCGGACGCCGTTGAACGCGATCCTCGGATGGGGCGCCATGGTGCGCGACGGATCGTTGGACGCCGCGCGTATCGCGCGCGCCGCCGAGGCGATCGTCAGCAATGCCAACCGCCAGGCACGACTCGTCGACGACTTGCTCGAGGTGTCGCGCATCGTCGCCGGACGCGTGTCGCTCGATCTCCAGGAGCTGGATCTCGCGGGTGTTGTAAACGGCTCGGTGGAAGCGATGTTGCCGGTCGCCGCGCGGCAGGGGGTCCAGCTTCGCATCGGCGAACTGCCGCATGCCCGCGTCGTGGCCGATCCACACCGCCTCGAACAGGTGTTCGGCAACATCCTCGCGAACGCGGTGAAGTTCACGACGTCCGGCGGTCAGATCACGGTCGATGGCGACGCGGATGGCGACGTGGTGCGCGTGCGCATAACCGATACCGGATGCGGCATCGACCCTGACGTGCTGCCGTACATTTTCGAACGCTTCCGCCAGGGCAACGACACCACGGCGCGAACCGTGGGCGGTCTCGGATTGGGACTCTTCATCGTCCGTCGGCTCGTAGAGGCGTTGCAGGGACATGTGGCCGCCGAGAGCGCCGGCAAAGGCGCCGGCGCCACCTTCATCGTCACCCTGCCGCTGGTCACCGCGTCCGGTCTCGATCGCACGCCGTCCAGGATGCACACGAGCGGTGAAACGCTCCCGACCGTGCAAGCCGATCTCTCGGACGTCCGCGTGCTGGTCGTGGACGACGAGGCCGACGCGCGCGAGATGATGGCATCAGCGCTCGGTCTGTGCGGTGCGCGGGTGACGACGGCGCCGTCGGTGCGCGAAGCGCTGGCCAGACTGGAACATTCCGAGTACGACGTGCTGCTCTCGGACCTGGCGATGCCCGACGAAGACGGGTATGAACTGATCCGCCGGGTCCGCGCCCACCCCCTCGCCAGCGTCACCCGCCTGCCTGCCGCGGCGGTGAGCGCATGCGCACGGGAAGACGAGAAGCAGCGGGCGCTCGCCGCCGGGTTTCAGCTGCATGTCGCCAAGCCGACCGCGCCAGCGGCGTTGACGGCAACCGTGACGCGTCTCGTCGGCCTGGCTCCGACGGACGCTTGAGCGCGTCGCCGGCAGTGCGGGCGTCCAGACTTGCGGCGTCGGCGCGAACTGGGATAATGCCCCTGTCGTTCTGCCAGGAGCCCTGCAATGCACATCTGGCGTCTGAGCGTGCTGGTGGTTTGTCTGCTGGCCGTGACGGCAGGCGAGCGGGCGATCGGGAGTCAGGGTGGACGCGGGAGCGCCGCCGCCGACATCGCGACGCTTCCCTACAAACTGCTCGAGTGGCCGACGCCGCCGATCAGCGCGGCAGGCGTTCCCGGCGCCTGGAACTTCATCCAGGTGTCCTCCGTTGCCGTCACCGTGCGCGGCACCATCCTCGTGCTGCATCGCGGCGCGCACCCGATCATGGAGTTCGACAGCAAGGGCGCGCTGCTGCGAACGTGGGGCGACGGGTTGTTCAGCGAAGGCAAGGTCGCGGCGATTCCTGAAGCGCACTGGACCGACGACAAGTCGCACTACTCGGCCGTCTACGGGCCGGCGGGTTGCGCGTCGTGCGGCGCGCACTCCGTGCGTGTCGATCCGCAAGGCAACATCTGGGTGATCGACGCACCCGGCCACGTCGTCTACAAGCTGAACGCCGACGGCAAGGAGATCATGCGGCTCGGGACGAAAGGCACGTCCGGCACCGGCCGCACGACGTTCAATCTGCCGACCGACGTGGCGTTCGCGCCGACCGGCGATCTCTACGTCACTGACGGGTATGGCAGCGCGCGCGTGGTGAAGTTCTCACGGGATGGAAAGTTCATCCTGGAATGGGGGACGAGGGGAAAGGGACCCGGACAGTTCGGGCTGCCGCACAACGTGGTGGTCGACGCGCAGGGAAAGGTGTACGTCACCGATCGCGACAACCAGCGGATCGAAGTCTTCGATGCAGACGGCAAGTTCCTGACGCAGTGGACGGGTGTCGGCGGGATTTCGGGACTCTACATCACAAAGGATCAGCGCATCTGGACGGGTGGCGTCCTGCGAAATCTCGACGGCACTGCCGTCGGCCGATTGCCCGGCCCCGGGACTGCAGGAGCGCACGGCGTGACGGCCACCGAAGCGGGAGACGTGTACCTGGCGCAACTCAGCGGCGTCGTCCAGAAATTCGTCAAGGAGTAGCCGCAATCGGGTGATTGCCGAAGTAGAGCTTGAACACCAGAAACTGCGATGCGTTGTGTTTCTGATGGTTCGCGAGCCCGCGACCGCCGCGAAGCGGCGGCGTGCGGCGCGCCAGCGTTCTCGGCGCTCTTTGCGGCCTCTGCGTTGAGGCTCTGATGTCGCGAGCTGTCGAAATGTCACGATCGGAACGTATCGCAAAGGCTTCGACCGCCGGCTCTGGCCGGCAGCCATTCTCCCGCAACAGGTGTCTAACGATGCGGCACAACGGCAGACGTCTGCCCGGACATGGAATTCAGACATTTCGTTCAACTGATTGCGATCGGCCTGCAGGCGGGCATCCCGATGCACATGACCGGGTTTCCCGGCGTGGGGAAGACCGAGTTCACGAAGAGCCTCGAGGCAGGATTCGCGCGCGTTGGCATCAGGTGCAAGGTCATCGTGCTGGTCGGGTCGATTCGCGAGCCGCAGGACTTCGGCGGGTTTCCGGTCTCGACGCCCGACGGCGTGCGGCTGCTGCCGATGGCCTGGGCGCGCGATGCGCAGCGTCTCGCGGGCGATGGCCACATGGTGGTGGTCTTCCTCGACGAGCTCACCACGGTCCCGCCGACGACGCAAGCGGCGATGCTGCGACTGCTGACCGAGAACGTGTGCGGCGAGCTCACGCTGCCGAATTACGAGCCGGGGAAAGGCGGCGTCGTCTACCTGTGCGCCAGCAACGCGGTCGAGTGGGCCGCCGGCGGACAGGAGATCCAGCCGCCGATGGCGAACCGGCTGTGGCACGGCGAGTTTCCGATGGACCACGACACGTGGTGCGACATGATGGTGAGCGACTTTCCGGCGCCCAGCAATCTGCCGGTCCTGCCCGCCGACTTCCTGCAGGCGCACCATCTCCGGCAGCGCGCGACGATCGCGGCTTACGTGAAGGCCGCCGGGCGCGACGCCTGGCTCGCACCGCCGGACGATCCGGCCCGGCGGAGCGGTCCATGGCCTTCGGGCCGCACGTGGTATCTGGCGTCGCGGCTGCTCGCCGCGATCGAGGCGGTGTCGCCGGGCAACCGTCTGCTGCAGGGTCCGGCGCTCGCGGGCCTCGTCGGCGACCAGGCGCTGCCGTTCCTGGAATATCGTGAGACGCTGAACCTGCCCGATCCCGAGGACATCCTGAGGGATCCGCGCCGGTTCGTGCTGCCGGAGCGCGTCGATCGCGCCTACGCCGTCTGCTACGCGCTCGCCGGCGCGGTCATCAACAACAAGACACCGCAGCGATGGGAGGCCGCGATGATAGCGCTCGGCGTGGCCGCACGGAAGAATGCCGATATACCGACTGCGGCAGCGCGGACCCTGTGCGACAAGGCGAATCGTCCCGATAACGTGCTGAGGCTGCCCGAAGAGTGCCGTCCGTTCTACGATTTGATGCGGCTGGCGAAGCTGGTGCCGCACGATTGACATGAAGATCAACCTCGTCGACCTGATCCGCGGCGCAGATCGCAGGACCGAGGGGTACTCGCGCGCGCTGCAGGCGGCGCGCGTCCGCGCCGCGCACCAGCGCAGCTATTTCGCGCCGGCGCTCTTCAACCTCGTCCCGGTCGAGACGACGCTGATCGGCAGCATGGCCGTCGACGCGCACTGGCGGCTGTACTACAACAGCGCCTGGCTGGCGTCGCACAGCGTCGAGCAGAACGCGACGCTGCTGATTCACGAGGTCAGCCACCTGCTGCGCGACCACGACGGACGCAGGAAGGCGGTCGGATTCAACGATTACCGTCGCTGGAACACCGCCGGCGACTGCGAGATCAACGACGACCTCCAGGCCGAGGGGCTGCCGCTGCCCGGCAATCCGCCGCTGCCTGCGGCCTACGGGCTGCCGGAAGGGAACAACGCCGAGATTTACTACGCGCGGCTGCCGGCCTCCCCGCGAGCGGAGCGTGACGAGACGGCTGATGACCTGCAGCAGCCGTGGCACGACTGCGGGTCGGGCGCGCACGGCCAGCGCCGCTTCTGGGAGCTGCCGGCAGACGACGGCAAGGAGGGCGGCGTCCCGAGTGTCGACAGCCTCAAGGCGGAACTCGTACGGCGAGAAGTGGCGCGGCGGATCGAAGAGATGTCGCGCTATGGCGGCGACGTGTCGCTGGCCTGGCGCCGCTGGGCGCGCGCGACGCTCACGCCGAAAGTCGACTACATGGCGACGCTGCGCCACGCGGTGCGGAGAGCGCTGCGCGACAGCACCATCGGCAGGTACGACCGCACCTACAGGCGGCCGCATCGTCGCCAGGCGTGGTACGGCGAGTTCCTCATGCCGAGCTTCCATCAGCCGCGTCCGCGGCCAGGCTTCCTGATCGACACGTCCTGTTCGATGGGCGAGTCGCAGCTCGCGAGAGCCGTCTCGGAGCTAGGCGGCCTGACCCGCCAGCTCGGTTACGGCGCCGACGTCGTCGTCGCCTGCTGCGATGCAGCCGTGCACGACGTGAGAAAGGCGTTCACCGGCGCGCAGGTCGAGTTGTATGGCGGCGGCGGCACGAACATGGGAGTCGGGCTGCGTGCCTTCGTCGAAAAGACGAGCGTGCCGATCGATCTCCTGTTCATCGTCAGCGACTGCCGCACGCCGTGGCCGGCCGAGACTCCGCCATTTCCGGTCGTCACCATCCGCGTTGGCGACGGCGATCCGCCGCCCTGGGGAGAGCAGGGCGCGAACAGAGTGATTACGATCGAAGAGGTGGACGCGTCCGCGCGCGGGTGGGACACGGCGAGAGGGGGACGATGACATGGCGGCATGGACACTGCCGGAAATGAGCCCCTGGCTGCGCCGCCCGCTCACCATTCCGCCGAACTCGCTGCGCGCCTGGCTGGGCCTTGCCATCTGGGAATTCTGGATGGGCGTACTCGTCTACGGCGCGCTCGGATTCGGCAGGCAGCTGATCGCCACCGCGCCTCAGAACCTCGTCACCATCTACGATTTCTCGAACTGCTATGCGGCGCCGCCGATTGTCCAGCCGTGCGAACGCGTGGCGTACCGGATCGGCGTGATGAACGTCGCATTCAACGTCTGGTGCGGCATCCTGCTGATCGGAGTCGCGGTGTGGCTGCTCTGGGAGTTGTGGAATGCCGTCGCGCCGAAGCCGATCACTGACGAGTTCCTGAAACTGCTGGACGACTCGTTCGGGCGTGACTGGCGCAACCCGCGCACCTGGCCGTGGGCGCGAGTGGCGTGGGCGTACGGCTTCACGCTCGTCGGCGCCGTCTGCATCGGGCCGCTGGTCTCCGCACCGTTTTCCTCGGCAGCGGTCACCAGGCCGCCGACCGTTCACGTCGAGACGTCCGAGCGCTTCCGGCCGATGCCGTAAGATCACCATGTTTTGATTATTCACGGGCACGGCTCCGACCGCGTACCCTCGGCGCAATCTCTCCCGGCCGTGATCGACGAGCTGGCGCATCTGCTGCCGGCACAGGGTCCGATAAGCATCTTCATCCATCACAACACGCTGCACGCCTTCGAGCACCTGTCGTTCGAAGAGGCGGTCGAGGCGGCCGCCGGACAGCTCGGATGCGAGCCGTTTCTGGCCGAGTCTCGATATCGCGACAAGCTCGCGTCCGGTCGAATTCTTGCGAAGGACGTTGCAGCGCTCCTCGACGAGCAGCTGGGTGCGTCAGGCGCCAGCGAGGTCGCGGGCGTGTGCTCCCGCAGCGATCTCTGGCGTGCGATCGTACTGCACGGCATCCCGGCGGCAACCGGACGCGAGCTGTCATGGATCCTGGAAGAAACCGACGCGCTGTCGCGGTTTCGCATCGATCTGCCGGCGAACGCGCGGTCGGCATCGGCAGCGCTCGTAGAGGCTGGCGATCGCGACGGAGAGGCCCGATCGGTACGTCGCGTCTGGACCGCCTGCCTCGACGCGGTCGTCCGGTGCGGCGAACCGCCGCCGCCGGCGGACGTCCCGGCTCCGGTTCGCCATCGCGATTGGCTGCGCGCCGTGTCGAGCGTCGACACCGACGCGTGGATCCATCCGCCGCTCGTTCGATTTCTGGCTGGCTACCTCGATCAGGGGCTCGCGCACTGGTCGATGCCCGAGAGGGGCCGCGGCATCCATGGCGCCTTTCTGGAGATCTACGGCACATCGCTGTCGGCACACTGCGGCGGCTGGGCCCGGGCGCTGCCGGGTCTGGTCGACGACGATCGATCGTCCGGGCGGAGCGCGCTCGAGTCGATTGCGCACTCGCTCAGCGAGCTCGGTGTGGCCGACGACGAGCGAACCGACTACCTCGGCGCAGAACTGCTGGCTCTTCGCGGGTGGGCGGGCATTGTCCGGCAAATCGAAGAACGGCCCGATCGGGTGCCGGCGCGCGATCTCACCGTGACCCTGCGCGGGTATCTCGCGGTCCGGCTGTTGTTCGAGCGGGCGGCGCTCGACGAGGCGGCGCGACAACTCCGGTTCGGCGGGTCACTCTCGGAGATGCGAGGCTGGCTGGAGCCGCGGCTGCCGCGGCCGCAGGCGCCGACCTCGATCGAGCGCGCCTGGCCGCTTTTTCATGTCGCGCAGCTCTGCGGACTCGATGCCTCGATCGTGGAACAGTGGACCGCGTCGCAGGTCGCCGCGCTGGAGTCAGAGCTGAAGGATCTCGACGGGGGACGCCGGCGCCGCCTCCTGCATCAGGCGTTCGAGCGCGCGATTCGCCATCGCCTCTACGACGCGCTCGCGCATCATGCGCCCCAAGAGAAGCCGCAACCGCCGCTGTTCCAGGCGGTCTTCTGCCTGGACGAGCGCGAGGAGTCGTTGCGCCGTCATCTGGAGGAAGTCGAGCCGGCGTGCGAGACGTTCAGCACGGCAGGGTTCTTCAACATCGCGATGTATCACCAGGGCGCGTCCGATGCCCACCCGCGGCCGCTCTGCCCGGTGGCAATCCGTCCCGATCATTACGTCGCGGAGATCGAACCCGACGGCGATCGATTCGCGCAGCGGTCGCGGCGGCTCCAGCGTCGTGCCGCCGGGTTCCTCGGCTACAACGTGCATCTGGGAAGCCGCCTGCCCGTCCGCGGCGCGGTGTTGATGACCGCGTTCGGCTGGCTGTCGCTTGTTCCGCTCGTCCTGCGCGTCGTGTTCCCATGGCTCTCGTCGCGATGGCGCCGGGTGCAGGAGACCTCGATCGCCGCGCCGCATACTCGTCTGCAGCTCGACCGACAGGACCGGCCGCCGCCGATCGGAACGTATTCGGGGTTCACCGTGCGCGAGATGGCGGATATCGTGCGCCGTGTCCTCGAAGACATCGGCATTCGCGATCGTCTGTCGCCTCTGGTGCTGGTGGTGGGACATGGATCGATCAGCGTCAACAATCCGCACGAGTCGGCCCACGACTGCGGGGCCTGCGGCGGCGGGCGCGGCGGACCGAACGCACGCGCCTTCGCGCAGATGGCGAACGACGCGCGCGTGCGTCACCTGCTCGCGTCCGAAGGGCTGCTCATCGCGCCGACCACGTGGTTTGTCGGAGCCCAACGCAACACCTGCAACAACGACGTCACCTTTTTCGACGAGGATCTCATCCCGTCCGGACATCAACGCGCATTCGCGCAGGTCACCGATGCAATCGAGACGACGAGGCGCCGCGAAGCCCACGAACGATGCCGGCGGTTCGACGCCGTTCCGCAGTGGTATCCGCCGCTCGCCGCCCTTGCCCATGTGGAAGGGCGCGCCGCCGATCTGGCGCAGCCGCGTCCGGAGTACGGCCATGCGACCAACGCGTTCTGTGTCATCGGCCGGCGTTCGCGGACGCGAGGGCTGTTTCTCGATCGACGCGCGTTCCTGGTGTCGTACGATCCGACGCAGGATCATGATGGCGCGATCCTCGCGCGCATCATGGCGGCAGTGGTGCCGGTGGTCGCCGGGATCAGCCTCGAGTACTACTTCAGCTACGTCGATCCGTCGGGGTACGGCTCCGGCACGAAACTGCCGCACAACGTGACGTCGCTGCTCGGTGTGATGGACGGCGCGCAGAGTGATTTGCGCACCGGTCTGCCGTGGCAGATGGTCGAGATCCATGAACCGACGCGCCTGGCGATCGTCGTCGAAGGCGCACGCGGGCGCATCCGCCGGATCGTCGAGAACAACCCGGCGATCGACCGGCTCGTGCGAAACCGCTGGATCTGGCTGGCGTGCCTCAGCACGGACTCCGGTGCGTTATGGGAACTTCGATCGACCGGCTTCGTCGCGCATGCCCCCGAACATGCGCTGGCCGTGGTCACTGGCGGATCTGCCGCGTGGTATCAGGGTAAGCGCGGGTTTCTTCCGCCGGTCGCGATCGTCAGCGGGATGCCTCGCGGCGATCGGCGCGCGCCGCAGAGTGGGCCCGCGGCGTGACGCCGACCGTTCCGCTCGCCGTGCTGGTAATCGCCGGCGTCGGAGCGCCGGCGCTTCTGCTCGCGCTGCTCGGCACGGCGTTGCTGCTCGACCGGCCGCTGCCCGAGCGCTGGACCGGCGCGATCGCCGCGGCCGCAATGACGACGGCCAGCGCCGCGCTGCTGCTCGCACTCATCGTGCACGGCGCCGCGGGAACGGGGACACGGCTCCTGTCGTACGGCGACTGGTCGACATCACACGAGGGCGGCATCGCGATCGAATTCCTCGTCGATCGGTTGTCGCTGGGATTCGCCGCCCTCTCGGCCGCGATTGCCGGTGTCGTCTCGGCGTTCTCGAATCGATATCTGCACCGCGACCCGGGGTACAACCGGTACTTCGTGCTGCTGGCGATGTTCGTCACCGGCATGCTGCTCGTGTCGCTGGCCGGCAACGTCGGCGTCCTCTTCATCGGCTGGGAGTTCGTCGGCCTCAGCTCGGCGCTGCTCGTCGCGTTCTTCCACGAGCGGCCCGCGCCGGTTTCGAATGCGCTGCGCGTGCTGTCCGTGTATCGCATCAGCGATGCGGCGATGCTGTCGGCAGCGGTGCTGCTGCGCCATGTCGCGGGCACCGACAGTCTCTCGCTGCTGTTCGGCGGCGCGCGTGCGTCATCGACGATCGGTCTGACCGGACCCACGGCCACCATCATCGCGGTGCTCATCATCGTGGCCGTCGCCGGCAAGAGCGCATTGCTGCCGTTCTCGGGCTGGCTGCCGCGCGCCATGGAGGGGCCGACGCCGTCGAGCGCCGTCTATTACGGCTCGCTCTCGATTCACGCCGGCTGTTTCCTGCTGTTACGGTCGGCGCCGCTGCTCGAGCAGGTCGCCGCGGCACGTCTGCTGGCCGGCGCGCTCGGAGCGGCCACCGCCGTCTTCGCCGGAGTCACGACGCGCGTGCAGAGCGACGTCAAGTCGTCGCTCGCCTACGCCGCCCTCACCCAGGTCGGAATCATCGTCGTCGAGATCGCGATCGGCTGGTACACGATCGCGTTCGTGCACATGGCCGGACATGCCTGTTTCCGGCTCCTGCAGTTCCTGAGCGCTCCAAACGTCCTCCACGACCTGCATGGAATGGAAGACGCCCTCGGCGATCGGCCGCGCCGCACCGTCGGGTACCTCGAGGTGATCGCGCCGGATCGCGTGCGGCGTCGCGTCTTCCTGATTGCGCTCGAGCGCGGATTCCTCGACAGCATCCTCGACCGGGTGATTGTTGCGCCGTTCGTGCATGTCGCCCGGCAACTCACGCGCCTCGATGAATGGCTGTGTGCTGCGATTGTTCGGGCGCCGGCAGCCGCGCTCGATCGTGGGGAGGATCGGGATGAGTGAGGCATGGCTCGGACTCGCCGTGCTTGCGGCGCCGCCTGCTCTGGTGATCGGTGCCTCTTACGTCGATCTCGACGTCGAACGACTCCGGCGTCTGGCGGTCGCATCGGCGGTCCTGATGCTGCTGGCCGCGATCGGCGTTGCCGTTTCGCCGCACCTGTGGACGTTCTCGGTTCGTGTCCCGGCGCTCGCCCGTGTGGCGGGCGGAGATGCGCTCGTTCGCATCGACAACCTCTCGGCGGTCCTCGTGCCGTTTGCCGCCGGCCTGTGGCTGCTGACTGTCTCGGTCACGCCACGGGCGGCGCTCGATCGCGGCGGGTTGCGACGCACCGCCATCGCGACGCTCATCACGCTCGCCTCCTTCCTCACGGAGAGCGCCGTCGTGCTCCTGCTGTTGTCGATTGCGTCGGTCTGGACGTTTCTGTCAGCGCTGTCGGATCCTGCACATCGGCAGCAGCGGCGCATCGTTGCCGCCTATCTGGGTCTGTCGACGCTGTTGTTCGCCGGCGGTGTGGCGCTGCTCATCGTGCCGGGCGTGCGGAACACCTCGCTCGAGACGGTCGGCCTCTGGCTGATCGTGATCGCTGCGCTCGTCCGCAAAGGCATCGTGCCGTTCCATGCGTGGGTGGCGGAGGTCTTCGATCACGGACGGCTGGGGCCGGCGATCCTGTTCAGCGCTCCGCAGGTGGGCGCCTACATGACGGTGGTGCTGATCGTGCCGCGCGCATCGCCTGAGATGCTCCGGGTGATTGCGATCCTGGCCCTCGGGACCGCCGTATACGGCGCCGCGCTCGCGCTCGTTCAGGCAAGCGCGCGTCGCGCCTGCGGATACCTGTTCGTGAGTCAGTCAGCCCTGGTGATGGCAGGCCTCGACTGCACCAGCGCGACGGCATTGGCAGGCGGGCTGCTCGTCTGGCTGTCCGCCGGGTTGGCGTTCGCCGGGCTCGCTCGCTGCGTGCTGGTTCTCGAGGCGCGCCGCGGCCGACTCGATCTGACGACGTATCACGGAGGATACGAGCGCATGCCGGTGCTCGCCATCAGCTTCCTGATGATGGGACTGGCATGCACCGGCTTCCCGGGGACGCTCGGCTTCGTCGGCCAGGAGCTCCTGGTCGACGGTGCGGTCGACGTGTTTCCGGTGATGGGATTCGGAGTGGTGATCGCATCGGCATTGACCGGTCTTGCGGTGGTGCGGATGTACTTCTCGCTCTTTTGCGGCCGCCCGGATGTGCGGGCCCATCCGAGCCTGCGGTTCGGTCTCACGCCGCGCGAGGCGTGGACGTTCGTCGCGCTCGTATTGGCGCTGGTCGGCTTCGGCATCGCGCCTCGTCCGCTCGTCGACTCGCGATTCGCCGCGAGCGAGGACATCCTGCGGCTGCGCCAGTCACACGCGGTGCGCGCGCGGGACGTCGGACACTCGGCTCTGTCCGGACACTGGCGTGACGCCATCCGAGAATCGAGATAGCGCAGCCCTTCAGGGCCGCTCGCGCGCAGTACGGGTGATTGCCGCATCAGAGCGTGAACGCAGAGGCCGCAAAGACCGCAGAGCTACGGAGAGCGGAGTGCGCATCGCACGTCGGCCGGCGACGCCG
>DATFWL010000569.1:0-3641 GCA_035259385.1 Vicinamibacterales bacterium
ACGAGTGCCGTTCTCGTCGTCTGTAGATCACTCATCCAGGTTGGGAACCGGGCGACGAGGGCCGCTCCGTCCCCAACAGTTCACATCGACTCGAGCACGCCGCTCCCCAGCTGACCACAGATCGATTTAATGGACACTACGGCGTCAGAATGCGCGGATTGTGGCCAGATATTCGAAATGCATGTGCTGAATAACCCGACAAAACATAACTGCTATGTCATAACCGATCCCGCCCGTTTTCAAGACCACCGCCATCGACCACTCGGCCATCCCTCCGCGGCGAAATTAGGCCACATTTCGCTGCGATCTCGACGCTCGCCATTTCGCACCTAGATTGTCCCCCACGGAGCGCTGATTCTTGGCCGAATCCGCGAAGTCCGTGTAGGCCAGAACGTTCAGCCGAGCGCGGTGTCACGCCAAGTGTCACCGCCGTCGACCCGCGACGCCAGCCTGACCGTTTGCCATTGTATCGCCCGCCGCGACTACGCGGAATTGGCCCTAAACCGCCTGAACAGCTGGGAAAATGCACACGAGTAATCAAGTGTCGTAGCGTTAGACGAGCATGCTGCCGCGGTGCAAACTTCCGCCGCATTTGATCACGGGGCGGGCGACACGGCCTCCTGAACGCGTCAGCATCGTCGCACGCTGCCTCATCGCGCATTGCTCTCGCCGGTGAATTCCGCGCACAATGTCATCGCTGGTGCCGACCGGCAAGGCAAGCCAGACGTAAACGTGTTGATTCTGAGAATCGATACACTCAACGCTCGTTGCGATTGCCACCGGTCGATGCCAAGAGAGCGCGCAGCAGCCTCAGCCCCTTGCTGATCACGGCACGCTGTGCTGGCGTCGCTGACTCCAGGGTGCGCACCAGTCGGCCGGATGGTCCTTCCTCCAGTTCGCGAACATATCGGCGGACGGCTTCTGTGACCTCAATCGAAGTCCGGCGTCGGTCCCTCGTATCCTGGGTACGGCGGACAAGGCCTCGCGACTCCAGTCGGTCGACGATTCCTGATGCGCTGCTGTGGCTCATTCCGAGGCTGCGGCTGAGTTCCGTCAGAGTCGTAGCGCCCTTCCCGACTAAGCACGCCATCACAGTCACCTGAGGCCCCGTCACGCCTTGCTGCTCCGCCTCCGCGTACGGATTGCGAAACAGGTCCTTCCAGAGCGTTCTCACCGTCGCGAGGATCTCTTCGGCTTCGCGCTGGAGAACCGGATCTCGGCGCGGTGAGCGTCCGCCGACCCGCTGTGTCTTCCTCATGTGACGAGGCCCTCCGCTGCTGGTTGCGCCCCGCTATTGACATTTTCGCCAAGGTAGCGGAACATCCGTCGTATACGACGCGTCTTATACGACGTATCGCATACGACGCATATTTTATCGGAGGTGCAGCATGCAGACGAGTCGATACCTGGTCACGGCGGTCGCCGTGCTCGCCAGCGCTGGCGGAGTCACCCCACGCGCCGAGCAAACAGCGTCGTCAGCCGCCGTCTCTCACGACCGCCACAGCGGCCAGACGTCTCCGCCGGGAACGGCGATGGCAGAAGGCCACGCGCACGAGACGGCGGTGCCGGCGATCACCTTCGCAGAGTTGGAGCAGACTGCCCGACGGCTGGCCGCCGCCCACCAGGCTACGGGGAAGTACCAGGATGTCCGGACGGCTGAAGCGGCAGGTTACCGTGCGATAGGCCCCAACGTGCCCGGTATGGGCATTCATTACGTTCGCCAGACCAATCCTCAGCAGTTCTCGATCACCGAACCACCGATCTTGCTCTATGAACGCGACGCGGGTGCGCCCAGCGGCCTGCGACTTGTAGGCGTCAGCTACCTGCTTGTCGCGCCGGGCGACGCCGACGGACAACCGGCCAATCCGCCCTTCCCAAAATCACTCGCGAGCTGGCACAAACACAACAACGTGTGCGTCCTGCCTGACAACAGCGCATCGGTCCAGCTTAACGAAACACAGTGCACATCGCGAGGGGGTCGATTCACCGCGGAGACCAGCTGGATGGTGCACGCGTGGATCTGGAAGGACAGCCCGGCCGGCGTGTTCAGCCCCACGAATCCGCTCGTGAAGGGCGACAAGTGAACGTGTGTTCGACGAGGGAATATCGAGGACGACATGAGCCTCTATCAGAGGACCGTGCTGCCGTACCTGATCCATGCGTCGATGCGTGTCGAGACGTTCGCAGCGTATCGCCGACGCGTCGTTCCGCTCGCGGAGGGCCGGGTGCTGGAAATTGGCATCGGCTCGGGCCTGAATCTGCCGTTCTACAGCGAACGCGCCACGCAGGTGATCGGGCTCGATCCGTCACCGAATTTGCTGTCGATGGCAGGGAAGGCGATGAACGGCATGCGACGTCGCGTTGAGTTGCTGGAAGGTTCGGCCGAGCGGATCCCGTTGGAGGACAAGAGCGTTAATACGGTCGTCACGACCTGGACGCTCTGCAGCATTCTAGATGTGATGCTAGCGCTCCGAGAGCTGCGCCGTGTGCTCAAAGCGGATGGCCGGCTGCTCTTGATCGAGCATGGCTATTCGCCTGACCCGCACGTTCGCCGCTGGCAGGATCGTTTGACACCAGCTTGGAAACGTATCGCCGGAGGGTGCCACTTGAATCGGCCTATCAAGCACATCATCGAAGACTCAGGATTCCGCTTCGAACGACTGGGGACGGGCTATATGAGGGGGCCGAAAGCAATGACGTTCATGTACGAGGGTTCCGCCCGTGGGGTCTGAGCCTCGATCAGCGCCGCACTCCTGAAGCGCCTCGTATTCTTGAGGCGCGAGCCTCTTTCCCGACCTGACGAATGATTGTTCGGAGCAACGACGTGCCGGGATCCGTATCGCTGCGTGCGTGCCAGAGTTGCAGGATGGTGATCGCCGGGAGTTCGAATGGAGGTCTGTAAACCGTGATCGGCAACGAGGAGGTGAGTCCCTTCGCCATGCTCGCGGGCATCATGCTGATGAACGGCGTGCCGATGACGCAGCTGGCCGCGAGGGCAAATTGCGGCACTGAGAGAGCAATCGAGCGTCGGTGACCAAGCCGCGATAAAACGCTGTCCACATAGTCGATCGCCTGCTTGCCCTGCAACGCCACCTCCACGTGGCGAGCGTCGAGGAATCGCCTGAGCGTGAGACGCCGAGCCGCCGGTTCGGTCTCGCGCCACATCGCGCAGACGAGGCGATCTGAGTACGCCGGCTCGGACCGGATCTCCCGAGGAATCGTCGGCGGTAACCCCAGCAGTACATCGACGTCGCCGGACGCGAGGCCGTCGCTCGCCACCGCGTGATCCAGAGTGACCACGCGGAGCGACGCGTGTGGCAGCGTTTGGGCGAAGCGTGCCGCGATGTTCGGCAGAATGCCGATGTTGTCGGCGGATGCGAGCGTGAACGCTCGCCTGCATGCCTCAGCGTTGAACTCGGGCCTGGCTCCTAGAATCACCCGGAGCTTCTCGACGGCTGCCGCCACCTCGGGAGCGAGCTCCCGAGCGAATGGAGTGGGAACGACCGTCCGGCCGCGTCGAACCACGAGCGGATCGCTGAGAAGCTCGCGCAATCGCGCCAGCGAGTTGCTGACGGCCGAAGGCGTAACATGCAGCCGCTCCGCGGCGCGAGCAACGGTCCCTTCGACGAGGACGTGATGCA
>DATFWL010000570.1:0-7228 GCA_035259385.1 Vicinamibacterales bacterium
GAAGGCGACGGCCGCGCGTCTGTCGCTGCTCGTTCGCGAGCTGGACCGCGCGAAGGCGAAGGCCGAGGAGGCGGCGCACGCGAAGGCGGAGTTCCTGGCCAACATGAGCCACGAGATTCGCACGCCGATGACCGCGATCATCGGCATGTCCGAGCTGGCGCTCGGCACGGCGCTCAGCGGGGAGCAGCGCGAGTACATGGCGACGATCGCCGCACAGGCCAACGCGCTGCTCGGCGTGGTCAACGACATCCTCGACTTCTCGAAGATCGAAGCGCGAAAGCTGGCGCTCGAATCGATCGCGTTCGAGCTGCGCGACACGGTCGAGGGCGCGATGAAGGCGCTGGCGATTCGAGCGCAGGAGAAAGGCCTCGAGCTCGCCTGTCATGTCCGCCCGCAGGCGCCCGACCGCCTCGTCGGCGACCCCGGCCGCCTCAAGCAGGTGATCACGAATCTCGTCGCCAACGCGATCAAGTTCACCGAAACCGGCGAAGTGCACATGGAAGTCGACATCTCGTCGGTCGACCAGAACGCGGTGCTCCTGCATTTCGCCGTGTCGGATACCGGCATCGGCATCCCCGCAGACAAGCTGTCGCACATCTTCGAAGCGTTCCAGCAGGCCGACACCTCGACGACGCGGAGCTTCGGGGGAACGGGCCTGGGCCTGTCGATTGCCACCGAGCTGGTGTCGCTGCTCGGCGGCACGATGTGGGTCGAGAGCATCGTCGGCAGGGGCAGCACGTTTCATTTCACGGCGCGTCTCGGGCGCGCGCATGAGATCGTTGACAAAGGCCGCCGCGAACCCGGCGCGAACCTTCACGCTCAGAGGGTGCTCATCGTCGACGACCACGCGACGAGCCGCCGAATCCTGAGCGAGATCGTCGCCAGCTGGCGCATGTCCCCCGAGGCCGTCGAGTCCGGAGCGCGAGGGCTGAGCGCGCTGCGTGACGCATACACCCGAAAGCGCCCGTTTGCGGTCGTGCTCGTCGACGGGCAGATGCCGAAGATGGACGGCTTTTCGTTTGCCGCGCGCGTGCGCCGCGATCGGCGCCTGCGCTCGACGCCGCTGGTGATGCTGACCTCGGCGGTGAGGCCCGGCGACGCCGCGCGGCGGCGGACGCTCAAGATCGCGGCGCACCTGACCAAGCCGGTCAAACAATCCGATCTGCTTGACGCGCTGCTGTCCATCCTCGGTGTGCGGGCCGCCGGACCGCGCCCCGCGCTCGCGCCGGTGTCGCGAACCGCTTCCCGGCCGCTTCACGTCCTTCTCGCCGAAGACAACCACGTGAACCGGCAGTTCGTCACGCGGGTGCTCGAAAAGCGCGGTCACACGGTGTCGACGGCGGCGAACGGCAAGTTGGCGATCGACGCGATCGAACGCCTGAAGCCGCGGTCGTTCGACGTCGTGCTGATGGATGTCCAGATGCCCGAGCTCGACGGGCTGTCGGCCACGATCCGAGTCCGCCAGTCGGAGCGGGAGTCGGGAGCGCATGTGCCGATCGTCGCGATGACCGCTCACGCCATGGCGGGAGACCGCGAACGATGCATCGGCGCGGGAATGGACGACTACCTCGCGAAGCCGCTTCATCCCTCCGAGCTCATCGCGGCCGTCGAGCGTGCCGCAGACGCGCAGGCGCGAGAACCGGGCGCCATGCCTCAGGCGACGGCGCCTCCGGCCGTTGTCTTCGACATGGATCGGGCGCTGGCACGACTTGGAGGCGACCGCCGGCTGCTGCGTGAGATGATCGCCATCTTTCGGCAGGAGCGGCCCGGAATGATGGGCGCGATCCGCAGGGCGTCGGGACGCGCCGACCTCGAAGCGCTCGGCCGGACCGCGCACGCGCTGAAAGGCGCGCTCGGCACGCTGGATGCCCCGCGCGCCTTTCAGGCCGCGGCCCACCTCGAACACATCGCGCGACGGGACGAGCTCGCGGGGGTCGCACCCGCGGTGACCGATCTCGAACGCGAAATGACCGCGCTGGCACGCGCGCTGCCGCGGCCGCCGCGCAAGAAGATCGGCAGGCACGGAGGAGCGTCACATGGCGTCAGGCGTCACCAAAGCCGCCAGCATCCTCGTCGTCGACGATGATCGGACCACGCGGCACGTGGTGCGATCGATCCTCGCGAAGGGCGGATTCGACGTCCGCGTGGCAAAGAACGGCGCCGAGGCGATCGACCGCCTCCGCACCAAGCGCTACGATCTGATGCTCCTCGACGTCTGGATGCCGAAGATGGACGGCCTGGGCGTGCTCGATCGTCTGAAGCGCGCGAAGCGAAAGCCCAAGGTCGTGGTCCTGACGTCCGACGACACGCCCGGCACGCTGCTCCGCGCGATCCGCGAGCAGGCGCATCAGTTCGTGCACAAGCCGATCGAACCAGGGGCGCTCCTGTCGCTGGTCCAGGCCGCGTTGAAGGCCGGACCCGAGCAGCCGATCGAAGTCGTATCAGCGCGGCCCAACTGGGTGGAGCTCCGGGTTCCGTGCACGCTCGGAGCCGCCGACAGACTGCAGGACGTCATGGCGCATCTCGACGCCGATCTGCCGGTCGAGGTCCGCGAATCGGTGGAG
Organism: Vicinamibacterales bacterium; assembly: GCA_035259385.1. GTDB lineage: Bacteria > Acidobacteriota > Vicinamibacteria > Vicinamibacterales > CAVVIG01 > QHWK01. The sequence goes on from DATFWL010000570.1 coordinate 2,565, forward strand.
TACGCGTTTCACGAGCTGCTGATGAATGCCGTCGAGTGGGGAGGCAAACTCGATCCCAACCGCGTCGTGCGCATCTCGTACCTTCGGGCGAAGCGGATGCTGCTCTACCGGATCGCCGATCCCGGTCCGGGGTTCGCGATGGAAGGTCTGGATCACGCGGCGATCAGCCATCCCGACGATCCGATCGGGCATGTGAGCATCCGAGCCGGGAAGGGTCTGCGCGCCGGCGGCTTCGGCATCCTCATGGTGCGGGCGAAGGTCGACGAGCTGATCTACAACGAGAGGCAGAACGAGGTCGTCTTCATCAAGTACCTCGACTGAGATTGAGCACGTGCTCGAAACGATGGTGATCCGAGCTGCAGCCGGGCGCGACACCGACGCGGTCTGGCAAATCCTTGAACCGATGATCCGTGATGGCGAAACGTATCCGCTTCCGCGGGATCTGAGCCGGACAGATGCGCTCGCCTACTGGTTCGACGACGCGCACGAAGTGTTCGTCGCCGAGGACGGCGACCAGATTGTCGGCACGTACTATCTGCGCGCAAATCAGCAAGGCGGCGGCGCGCATGTCGCGAACTGCGGTTACGTGACGGCGGCAGCAGCGCGCGGGCGCGGCGTCGGCCGCGCAATGTGCCAGCACTCCCTGGCCCGCGCGAAGACGCGGGGATTCCGCGCGATGCAGTTCAACTTTGTCGTCAGCTCGAACCAGAGCGCCGTCAAGCTCTGGCAGGACTGCGGATTCGCGGTCGCGGGCCGTCTGCCCGAAGCCTTCCACCATCCGGCGCTGGGATACGTGGATGCGCTGGTGATGTTTCGATCGCTGGAGCGGTCGGCAGGTCGGGACTAGCGGATGTCCACCAGTGCGCCGCGCTGGGGCGTGAGTCCGGACCGGATCCGCGTCAACCCGGCCGCCTGCTCGAGCGCGATATCGTACGGAACGCCGCCGGCCACGAGCATGGGAACGTCCCACGCGTCGACCTTGGCAGCGATCTGGTTCGTTCCCGCCTTCAGGGCGTACACCGCCTTCATGTCGAGCCCTTTGACGTTCGGCGCGTGCACGACGATCGCGGCGACCTGGGCGAGCGGATCGAGTTTGACGATCTGTCCCGCCTTCGCAGCGATGTTGTCGGCGATCTCCACCTGCTGGTCGTAACTCGTGGTGCCGATCACCTCGTAGGTGCCGGGAGCAATCGGCAGCGTGACGCCCAGCTTGTCGGTTTGCTGCGCGAGCAGCCGTCTGTCGCCCGATGAGCGATCCACGAACTCGAGACTTTTGATGACGGGGAAGCCCTTCTTCGAGACCGGTTCGACGGCGATGCCGCCAACCAGCGCATTCGGGTTGACGTGAGTGAGCGTGCCTTCCCGCACGACGACGTTCGATGCCAGAACGAACCCGGCCCCGCCCCCGCCGACTTTCATCAGGATGTCGTAAGCCCCGGGTTCCATCAACACGGTTGTCCCGGGCTCCGGCCGGTACTTCACGGGATAGGAGCCGCTGAGCGGTGTGCCGTGCGCGATGACGTGGAACTCGTGTGGCGCCTCGTACGGCGCGCTGACCGCGTCGATCGTCGTCCCCGGAACCGCGCTAGATTCGGTACGGACGGCAGGCCCTGATACAGTCGGCGGCCTCAGCGCGGTCGGCGGTAGCGGACGATTCTTCGCCGCGGCCGCCTCCACTTCGGCGATCTTCTCCTTCGACAGCTCGAACGCTCGCCGTGACGCTTCGACGTTCTTCGTCTTCGCGTATTCGACCCCGAGGTTGTTGTAGATGGCCGGAACCGGCGCCTCTCGAGCGACTTCCTCCAGCAGCCGGACGCTCTCGGTGTGGTTGTTCTGTCGGGCGGCATTCACCGCAGCCTCGATCTGCCGCCTGAGGTCGTCGCTGAGTTGCTTCCCGGTCTGCAGCTCGTACTCCCGCGCAATCACGTTCACGTTGGTGACGAACGTGTTGTGCGTCGAGTAGTCGAAGTTGATGTTGTGGTCGTTGCCGGTGATGGTGATGTGCGGCCCTCCGCCCGACTCGCCGGACGGCTTCAGCAGACTCGGGACGATCGCGATGAGCGCGACCGCCACCGGCACGGCCACCGCCACGACCCACCAGTACTTCCGTGGAACTTTGTCGGCGTTGGCCACCACTTCCTCCCCGGTGCCAGCCTCGACTGATTGTCACTGATTACTTCAATAAATGGAATGGCAGCCACCTTTGAGTCCGCGACCGCCGCGAACTAGCGTCCGTCCTGCGTCACCCTCTTTGCCCAGTTGACCACGATCGCAATCGGCGTCTCCGAACTCTCCTCGAGCGTATTGACCAGAAATTCCCCTCCATTCGGGCTGACAGCATAGTGGTTTCTGGCGTTGGTCAGGCCACCCGTGCGGACCGGAAACAACGGCTTTGGCGTGCCCGACTGAAATGTCGATGTCCCCGGCCGGACCTCGACCTCCATCAGCACTCTGTCGGCCGAAAGATAGAAGAGCCGCTTCCCGTCTCGCCGCCAGGACGGTTGAGCCCCTCCATGGTCCGATATCTGCCACTTTCCCCCTGTGGGTGGAAATGCCTGAACATAGGTTTCGGGGCGGCCCGTCTCATCGGATGTGTACGCAATCCATCGCCCGTCCGGCGCGAAGCGAGCCTGCGTCTCTCTGAACTGAGTCCGCAGGAACGGGCGAGGCTTTCGGTCGCCACGCATCGGCAACAACCACAGGTCAACGTCGCCTCTCGGCCCCACGGCATCGTAGATGATGAATTGGCCATCAGGGGACCAATCGTCGGCATATTGTGCGGTCGCCGGATCGCCCTTCAAAAGGACTTCCTCACCGGCCACTCCGCTGGCGATCTTCCGACGCAGTTCGTAACTTCCGGTCTGGTTCGTGGAGAAGACGATCTCGGTTCCGTCGGGCGACCAGAGCGGAGCCGATTGGTCCGACTGCTGAAACGTGAGCCGCAACCCGGTTGCGCTGCTGTGCGCCAGGACCCAGATTTGCGCCTGCCCGGGCTGGTCTTCACCCCGACCGACAGCCACCTGTTGGCCGTTGGGAGACAGCGCGGGTTCAGAGTACAGCCCGGCCGGCCCGGTTGATTCCAGCATCCGGCCTTCGCGAGTGAACCACACGAGTTTGGTTCTCGCGGCCCCGCCGGTTCGGTACGCCAGCAAGCCGGTTTGGGAGGCTGAAAAAGCGCTGAATCCACCGATACCGCTCTTGTACCAGACAGGTCTTGCGATGGAAATCGGCTCGCCAGCGAACTCCTGCCGCTTCGCGTCGAAGCTTTGCGCGAACAATGTGTTATCGCGAGCGTAGAGCAGGAAACCTGGCGGAGCCCACGTCGCCATTGAAACGACCGGGAGCAGGCGTTTCGTCCGGTTCGAGTCGAGTTCTCCGAGGTAAATTCCACTCCGGTCCGCTTGCGCACTCACAATCACGTATAAGAAATGACGTCCGTCCGGCAGGAACTCAGGCCACCGGTGGCTGCTGTCGGTGCGAGCCCTGTCGAGGGTCGTGACAGGCGTGACGGAACCACCGGCCGCTGGCACGCGGTATAGCCCATCGGCGTAGCCCGGCGAGAAGAGGATCACGCCGTCGCGACTCCAGCTGCCGCCTCGGGCGTCGCCCGCGTCGCACACCGTTTCCACCGTACCGCTCGCTACTTCGACTTTCTTCAGCGTGCTTCCGGTGAAGAACCCGAGCGATCGGCCGTCGGGCGACCAGAAAGGCCACATGCCGTTTTCCGTCCCGGGCAGCGGCTGCGCTGTCGGGGTCTCGAGCGTCCGAATCCAGATCAAGCTCTTGCCTTCGGGCGTGTCAGCCGCGAAGGCAAGGTGCCGGCCATCGGGTGACAGCACGACCGTCGATGGTGCAGTCGCTTGTCCCGGCGGCAGGACCGAGAGTGACAGCACGGGCGCATCGGGATTGACGGCGTTCGAGCGCACGAACGTCAGCGTCGCAATCGCAGCCAGCGCACCGAGTGCGGCGATGGCCCAGGCCATCCCTTCCCGCATCCACCGCCACTGATGCGATTGCCCGTGCAGGGGTTCGAGGCGGCCATCGGGATCCGACCGTTGAGTCACCGCTTCGAGGGCAAGCCCGAGATCGTGCGCGGAATGAAAACGCTCTTCCGGGTTCTTTTCGAGACAGCGGTGGAGGATGCTCTCGACGGCAGGGGGCACCTTACGATCGGTCGGCGCGTCGCGCGGGTCGTCGTTCAGAATCGACGTCATCGTCTCGACGGCCGTCCTCCGAGCAAACGCACGCTGGCCGAAAAGCATCTCGTAGAAAACGAGACCAAAGGAAAAGATGTCGCTCCGGTGGTCTCCGCTGCCGCCCCGAATTTGTTCGGGCGCCGTGTATCCAACGGTCCCCGACACAGCCGCCGGGAGCGCGTTGACGTCCATGGCCGTGATCGCGGCGTCAGTTTCTTCGGTGGTCGCGATGGCGTTCTGCTGCGCCGGCTTCGCCAATCCAAAATCGAGGACTTTCACCGTGCCGTCGCGCGCGATGAAGACGTTCTCAGGCTTCAGGTCGCGGTGAGCGATGCCCTTCAAGTGGGCCGCCGCCAGACCTCGCACGATCTGAAGCGCGTAATCGAGGCTCTTCCGGAAAGGAAGCGGGCTGCCCGGCGCGGCATTCAATCGTTTCCGCAGGTTCTCGCCGTCGAGCAGCTCCATGGC
>DATFWL010000571.1:0-7826 GCA_035259385.1 Vicinamibacterales bacterium
CAGGCTTGCGGTCCTTGAGCTGTTCGAACACTTTCCTGACGTCACGCTCGTTCTCGGCCACGTCCTCCGGCCTGACCGTATACCGCACCATCGTCGTCTTCATATCGCGTCTCCCCTCAGTGTCCCGGGCGCATGACGGAATGCTTCGATCATTCGTGGCCGCCAGCGGGTTCACCAGGTAATACGGCTCCCGGCGAACCGGGGATACGTGCCGGCGTTTCGAGGCGCACCGACGAGGCCGCCGAGAGCACCCACGGGCAGTGCGTGTAGTCGACGATGCGGACGATCTGTCCATTGGAGAGATCGAAGCGAACGATCGCGTGCGGCGTCCACGTGTCCGCGCCACGTTCGAGGACGACGATCACCGGCTCGCCATCGACGTCGCCAGGCGCCAGGCGCCAGGGTGTGGTCACGCGGTCGTACCGGGCAAAGTAGGGCGCATCCTCCAGCGGTCCGTCGAAATGGTCCGCCACGCGCACGCGTGCGTCAGCGGCGATGAGCTCGCGGACGCCGTCCCAGTCATGGCGATTGAATCGCTCGATATACAGGTCGCGAAGGCGCAATGCGTCCGGGTTGGGGACGGGTCTGACACGCAGTGCGTCCACAGCCGAGGTCGACAGCTTTTTGCGCGCGCGGTTGAGCGCCGCCTTCACGCCACCCACAGTGCTGCCGACGAGGTCAGCAACCTCTTGAAGGGAGTACTCGAACACGTCCTTCAGCAGTACGCATGCGCGTTCTTTCGGTGGAAGGATCAGCACCAGGTGCTCGATGGCACGCGCGACACCTGGCCCGGATGGTTCGAATGGCGGCACCGATTCAGGCGGAATCGATTCGACCTCCGCTGCCCGGCGAACGCGACGCCGGCGGAAGAAATCGATGCATTGGTTGTGGGCGATTCGGAACAGCCACGGTCCCAACGGCCGGTTGTCGTCGAAGGCGTCGAGCTTTCGATACGCCTGGAAGAGAGCCTCCTGAACGACGTCCTCGCCGTCGAGAACCGACCCCGTCATCCGCGAGCAATAACGGTGCAGGGTCGGACGCAGATGGTTGATCGTTTCGAGGAACGCGAGGTAGCGCGCGTCGAAGACACCGGACAACGAGTTCGAGGCGTCCGCCATAGTTGTACTACGCGCCTGACCCGGCCAAGGATACGTGAAGAGGAGCGCGAAGGCGCGGCGGACAGTGAGTCAGCCGCTCGCCTCGTCGGCTGCTGACGCACGCATGATCCCGAGTTTCTTCATCCGAAACTGCAATGTGCTTCGGTGCATCCCGAGCCGGATCGCCGCTCCCCCGGGGCAAGGACAGCACCCAGTGCCTCTTCTTCAACGTCGCCAGATCTGCGCCACGCTCGGCATCTGTCACGTGTCGGCAGTCGTGGGTATGTCCGGCGCCGGACCAACAACGCTCACGACGGCTGCGCACCATGCTGGTCTCAGATTCGAGCGTTCAGCCATCGCGCGAGATCGGCCATCACCTCGGCCTTGCCGACGTCGTTGAGCAAATCGTGGACATGGCCGTCGTAGAGCTTCAGGGTCTTGTCGGTGGAGCGGGCGTCATCGTAGAACTTCTGGCTGCCGCTCGCTTTCGCCGCTTTGTCCGCTGTGCCGTGGAGGATGAGCAGCGGCAGTGTGACATTCGGGAATTCGCGAGTGAGGCGTTCATCGGCGCGCACCATCTCGGCGAGGGTCTGCGTCGGCTGCGTCTCGTGGAGGATGAGCGGATCGGCGTTCATTGCGGCGACGACGGCGGGGTCGCGCGAAAAATCCTCGTTCTTCAGCCTGAGCACGTGCGCGTGCGGGAACACGTGGCTCAGGCCTTTGAAGACGGCCAGCGCGAAGTCCGGCGCCGGCACCTGATACGCGAAGCTCTCGCAGATCAGGCCGGCGAGCGTTGACTGATGGGCGAGCGCGTACAGACACGAGACGACGCCGCCCGCGCTGTGGCCCAGGACGAACACGGGGAGACCACGATCGTTCGACCGCGCGAGGTCGACCAGGCCGGCAACATCGTCGACGTAATCTGAGAACGCCGACACGAAGAAGCGCTCGCCGTCCGACCTGCCCCGGCCGTGTAGATCGATCGCGTAGACGGCAACGCCGAGCCCGGTCAACTGCTCGGCCGCCCACTGGTAGTAGCCGCTGTGGGAGTTGAACCCGGGCACGACAATCAAGACGGCACGGACGGCAGAGCTGGGCCGCCATGTCCGGTAGAAAATCGTGAGGCCTGAACGTTCAAGGGTCCCTTCCGCCGCGACGGGCGTGATGACGTTCGACATCTGCGTCTTCCTTTCTGATGAGTGATTACTTTTTCGGAGCCGTCGTTGGATCGACGTACCGTGTGTCCGTTGGGCCTATTCCGGTGATCTGCACGAGTACCGATTCGTCGCCGGTCCGCGCGAAGTGATTCACGCCACCGGGTTCGGAATACACACTTCCGACCGGAAGCGACTTGAGCGCGTGCTCGTTGAATGCGTCTCCGTAGCCGAGCTGCCACGTGCCGGACACGACCGCGGCCATTCGATCGTCGCGATGCGAGTGCGCCGGTATCGTCATGTGGGCGGGAACCGAGAGGACGATCGTGTAGAAACCCGGCTTCGACGGATCGCCCGCGAGCACGTGCGTGCTCACGCCCGGGAGAAACGAGCTGCCGATCTGATCCGAGCCCGTCTGGCCGTGACGGACCTCGTCAGGCGTCAGCCTCATTTCCAGCACCGCGGCCGGCTTCGACCCAGACGAGGACGACTGCATTCCGAGAAACGCGCACAGCGTGTCTGACGTCTCGCGCGGACGCTCCTCGAGGATCCAGTGGCCCGTGTTCGGGAGGATCACCGAGGAGGCGTTCGTCGCCACGAGCTTCACCTGTTCACCGAGGACGGCCCCGTTCGCTTTCTCGCCGCCTATCGACAGCACGGGCATCGGCAGTCTGGTCCGCGCGAAACGGCTGAAGTCGTGTGCTGCTTTCTGGAATGAGACGAAATACTCCCACGCCGCCCGCATCCGACCGGGGCGAGCATAGGCCGCCGCGTACGCCACTCGCTCGGCTTCCGGAATCGATCGCGTCTTGTCTGCGGCGAAGTCGTTCCAGAAGTGCTCGAAGTACGTGCGCTCACGTCCGTTGACGAGAGCCTCGGCTGTCGGACCGTTGAACCGGAAATGCCAGATCGACGGATTGTTGTAGATCGCTTCCCAGCCCTCCACGCCGGGCAGGAACGCATCCATCAAGACCAGCTTCTCGACCTCGGCCGGATACTGCGCGGCGTACGCATACGCAACCATCAGCCCGATGTCGTGGCCGACGACCACAGCCTTGTGGACGCCGAGACTCGCAACAAGCGAATGCACGTGCTGCGCCGATCGGGTCATGTCGATGCCGTCCGCCGGCACGCTCGAGCCGCCGATGCCGGGCAGATCGGGCGCGATCACGGTGAACGTCTCCGCGAGCCGGGGAATCAGCGGCCGCCACATGCGGGACGTCTCCGCGTAGCCGTGCAGCAGGACGAGGGCCGGGCCCTCGCCAGCGGTCAGATACTGGAGCGACAAGCCGTCGACCGTCGCGGTGCGAACGGCGATGGTGGGCGCGGGAGCTGCAGCAATCAGGAACACCAGGAGACCGGCCAGGAGCGCTCGACGCATCATCATCATTTGCCTCCTCACGCATCATTCTTTCGAGTGATCGGAAGACACGAGGACGCGCCTTCCGAACATCCACGCATCGACCGAATAGGCACCCGGCCCAAGCAACGCGAGCGCCACGGCATCGGCAACTCGAACGACGGCGGAAACCGAGGGTCCGAGAGCGACGAGATCGCTGACTCCAAACAGCGCGCAGACTGCGGCAGCGACGGGCGTCATGAAGCCAACCATGACCGCCGCCGCGACGACACCGAAACCAGTGGCGATCGCCGGTGCAGGCGCAGACGCCGCGACTATCGGTGGTGCGGCGAGAATGCTCGCCGCGACGCCCGCGCGCACGAGCAGCAGTGCGACTCCCGGAGCGCTGCGGGGGAACATCGAGAAGAGACGCTCCACGGGGAGAAGCGTGATCGACGGAGCCGCTCGTCCGATACCCCCGGTTGAGGGACTGACTGCTCCCTCTTTCGAGTGGGAGCCCGCCGGCTGGCGTGCGGCCACACTAAGATAAGAGTCCCTTGCATACGAAGAGGCGTACGGTCGTGATCGCCGCAGTCGTGACTCTGCTGGCGGCACGCTTTGCGACCGCGAGCTCGCTCCAGTCAACGAAAGCGATCAGCCAGCTGACGCACACCGCATGGACGGCAGAGAGCGGCATTCCCGGGCCAGTGCGCGCGATCCAGCAGACGCCGGACGGCTATCTGTGGCTCGGGACGGAGGCGGGCCTCTATCGATTCGACGGACTGCGATTCATGCCCTGGACGTCTTCGTTCGGCGAGCGCCTGCTGAGCGGATCCGTCTGGTCGCTCTGCGTGGCGCGCGATGGAAGCCTCTGGATTGGCCTCGGATCGAGCGGGATCAGCCATCTGCAGATGGGGCACGTCCGGAATTACACGCCGATTGACGGCGCGCCCGAGGGCGGCGTCCTCGCCATCGTCGAAGATCTCGACGGCGCGATCTGGGCCGGCGGGCAGTACGGGTTCAGCAAGTACGAGCGCGGAATATGGCGACGCATCGGCGACGGCGATGGGTATCCGGCGCCCGGCGCGCAGTCGTTGTTGGTGGATCGCGATGGGTCGCTTTGGGCGGCGACCGACGGCCTCAATTTCGGCCTCGGAAAGAATCCCTTTCTGCGCAACACGATCCTGAGACTCCCGCGACACGGCTCGCGGTTCGTTGGGACAGGCCATATGGTGTCTCAGGTGGTCTCGATGACGGCAGCGCGCGACGGAGCCGGGTGGTTTGCCGACTCGAGCCAAGGCGCGATCCGGCCGCTCGACGGCCCGCCGGGAGGAGGACTGCTCTTCGACGCACTCACGGGGTGCGCGCTCTTCGACGACGACGGTGACGTGTGGGTTGGCGGCAGCAGCGGTCTCTGGCGAACGAACGTCAACCGATCAGGCCGCGACGGCAGCGCACATGAGACGTTCACGTTTGCCGACGGATTGTCCGGAACCCCGGTGTATGCCGCCTACCGAGACCGTGAGGGCAACCGGTGGTTCGGGACGGCGAACGGTCTCGACCGCTTTCGCGACAACAAGGTCACGGCGTTCTCCATGAAGGAGGGACTCGTTCGCGACGCGCGACTCGCCGTGACGTCCGCCGGGCCCCGCGGTTTCTGGGTGTTCAGCTACTCGTACAACACGCTCCAGTTGTTCGACGGGAACGTGTTCACGCCGGTCGTTGTTCGTGATTACGCGCCGAACGAGGGGTCGCGCCTTCTGTCGATCTTTGCCGATCGAGCGGGACGCACGTTCGTCGGCGGCAGCTTCAAGCTCGCGCAGGAAGCCGACGCCAGATTCACCTTCGTCCACGACGAGATCGAGTCGGGCGCCAACGTCGAAGGGATCGTCGTCGACGGAACGGGCAGTTTGTGGATTTCGGAAACCCGCTGGGACACGAAGGCTGGGACGATCAGCGCGCCGAAAGTACTGCGACTGCACGGGGGGCAATGGACAGATCTCAGCGCGCACGGCCAGCTCCCGCCATACAAATCGAGAGTGTTGCACGCCGACGCTCACGAGCGGGTCTGGCTGGGCTTCGAGAACGGGGAAGTGGCGCTCTACGAGCACGGAGCAGTCCGCCGCTTCTCCACAGCCGACGGACTCCCGCGCGGCCGCATCCTCGCCATCGCCGATGACCGCGAAGGCAACGTCTGGATTGGCGGAGAAGGCGGTCTGAGCCGGTTCGATCGGGGACGATTCCTGACGCTGTCGCGGGAGAACGGCCTGCCGGGCGGGTCCGTGGCTGGAATCGTCGAAGACGACGCGGGAAACCTCTGGCTCGCGTGCGCGCTCGGGATCCTGCGTGTCAGCCCGTCGGAGCTGCAACGGGCGCTCGCGTCGCCGTCATACCGCGTGCAGGGCCTCGTGATCGGCGTCAACGACGGACTGCGGGGACTTCCGCGACAAAACGAGCCATTCCCCGTCGCTGCGCGAGGGGCGAATGGAACGCTTGTCTTTGCGACGACGAGAGGCATTGCGCTGATCGATCCCCGCCACCTGGTCACGAACAGTGTTCCGCCGCCTGTCGTCATCGAGTCCGTCACGGCCGACGACCGGACGTTCCCGCCCACTCGAGACCTGCGGCTGACGCCCGCGACTCGAATCGTGGAGTTCACGTACACGGCTCTCAGCCTCACCGATCCCGAACGTGTGCAATTCCGGTATCGCCTCGAGGGGTACGACGATGACTGGCGCGGACCGGTGACGCAACGGCAGCTGCGGTACACCAATCTTCCGCCGCGCGCGTACCGTTTCCGGCTGCAGGCGTCGAACAACGACGGACTGTGGAACGAGGAAGGGGCGACGCTGGCATTCACGGTCCTTCCGGCGTTCTATCAGACGACGGCATTTCGGACATCCGTCGGGCTCTTCATTCTCACCGTCGGCGTGCTCGCCTACCGGATGCGTGTCGCATCGGTCGCACGACGGCTGAACATTCGCTACGAGGAGCGGCTCGGGGAGCGTGAGCGAATCGCGCGCGAACTGCACGACACGCTCCTGCAGGGCATCTACGGATTGATCCTGCGATTCCAGGCCGTTGCCGATCGGATCCCGCAGGCGGAGCCGGCCCGTGCATTGATCAATGACGCGCTCGAGCGCGCGGACCAGATGGTCGTGGAGGGTCGAAACCGCGTGGAAGACCTGCGCAGCGCCAACCGGCCGCTGGACCTCGCTCAGTCGTTCACCGATGTCGGCGAGCAGCTCGCGGCCGGGAGTCGAACGACGCTGAACGTCGCGGTCGAGGGTCCTCCGCGCGATCTCCGGGCCCTGGTGCGAGACGAGGTGTACTGGATCGGTCGTGAAGCGTTGATCAATGCGTTTCAGGCCGCCGATGCGAACCGCGTCGAAGTCGAGCTGATCCTCGCCAGGCGCGAGTTGCGCCTGTTGTGTCGAGACGACGGCAAGGGCATCGACCCGTCGATCCTTCGCGACGGCGGTCGGCCAGGCCATTTCGGCATTCGCGGCATGCGCGAGCGGGCGAAGAAGATTGGCGGAACGCTCGAAATCTCGAGCCGCGCCGGTGCCGGGACCGAAGTGGACCTGCGCGTGCCCAGGGTGCTTGCCTACGCGCAGCCGAGTCGATCGTGGACGCGGTGGTGGAGGCGATGAACGCGATCCGGGTCCTGACCGTCGACGATCATCCATTGCTTCGCGAGGGGATCGCCGCCGTCATCGGGAATCAGCCGGACATCGTGATTGCCGGCGAGGCGTCGAACGGGATCGAAGCCATCGAACGCTTCCGCGCGCTGAGGCCGGACGTCGTCCTGATGGATCTGCAAATGCCCGAAATGGGAGGCATCGAGGCGATCGTCGCCATTCGCGGCGAATTCCCGCAGGCGCGCATCGTCGTGCTCACGGCGCATCGGGGTGATGCTCACATCGTCCGCGCCCTGAAAGCCGGCGCGGTCGGCTGCCTGTTGAAGGACTCGTTGCGCAAGGAGCTGGTCGACGCCATCCGGGCCGTCGCCAGAGGTCAGCGGCGGATCGCGCCGAATCTCGCGGTCGAGCTCGCCGCGCATCAGGCCGACGAGCCGCTGACCGAACGGGAACTCGACGTCCTGCGCAGCATCGCGTCGGGCAATTCGAACAAGATCGTCGCCGACAACCTCGGGATTTCCGAAGAGACCGTGAAAACACACGTGCGAAGCATTCTCGCGAAATTGTCGGCCAACGATCGCACGCACGCGGTCAC
>DATFWL010000572.1:0-2003 GCA_035259385.1 Vicinamibacterales bacterium
CGTGTCGGGGAGTCCGAGGGGCGAAGCCCCTCGGATGATAATGAAGCCAGGCGTGTGGCGCCATCCCGAGCTCGTGTTCGCGGCGATCATGTGTACGATCGTCGCACTTTCGGGTCCTCGGCTCGCGCAGCCGCTCGGCTACCACCGCTTCGCCGACACGCGCGCGTTCTTCGGCGTGCCGAACGCGCTCGACGTGCTGTCGAACGCGCCGTTCGCGATCGTCGGGATCGCCAGCCTCTTCGTCGTCTTCCGTGTGCACACGTTCGTCAATCCCGTCGAACGCTGGTCGTACGTCGTGCTGTTCGCCGGCGTGACGCTCACGGCGTTCGGATCGGCGTACTACCACCTCGCGCCGGACAACGATCGCCTCGTCTGGGATCGCCTGCCGATGGCGGTCGGCTTCATGGGCCTGCTGGCGGCGATCGTCGCCGAGCGCGTGTCCGCTCCTGCTGCACGCATCCTCCTCGTTCCGCTGCTCGCGCTCGGGTGCGGCAGCGTCCTCTACTGGCACTGGACCGAGCTGCACGGCGCCGGCGATCTGCGCCTCTATCTGCTCGTGCAGTTCGGCTCGCTGATCGTCATCGTCCTGCTGCTGTGTCTCTATCGGCCGCGTTACTCGGGGACGGCGTATCTCGTCGCCGGGCTGGCCGCCTATGCGGCGGCGAAAGGGCTGGAGCTGGCGGATCGCGCGATTTTCGAAACCGGACATCTCGTAAGCGGCCACACGCTCAAGCATCTGGCGGCAGCCGCGGGCGTCGCGTGCGTTGCCCGGATGCTCGCAGTCCGCGCGCGGTACGAGCGGTAACATCCGCGAGTCTCTGTTTCCTGCTCAGTTTGGGTGAGCGCTCTTTTTGCAAAGCGCGCACCTCTCGGCCAAAATGCGCGCGAGGAGTGACTCAAATGTCAAATCCCGATGCGTTTGTCGGCGAAAGAGAATGGGCCAGAACGCTGGCCAGACACGTGGCCGACCAACTGCCGGAAGCGGCACGACAGATTCCGGGGCTGGGCCTGACTCCCGAGCAGATCGAGGAACTGCGTAAGGTTTTCGAGAACACGTTGATCACCAACATGGGCAGCGTCGTTCCTCGCCGGTAACTGGCCCACGGGCATGAAAGTCTGCCTGGTCGGTGCGGCCACGGCCAACCAGCTCGACCACCGTGTGAGCGAAACGGACGCGGCTCGCATCATGGGGGATCTTGCCCCGGTCGGCATTCTCAGCCTCGCCGCCGTCCTGGAAGCCAGGGGCTTGCGACCCGAGATCGTCGACCTCAATCGCGTTCGCTACCGGTGGCTGTGCGATTCCAATCCTGATAAGGGCGATTTCTGCGGTTTTGCGGGCGCTCAGTTCGCCGACGGCGATTTCGACTTTTGTGGATTCAGTACGGTTTGCAGCAGCTATCCGCTGACTATTCGGATCGCCGCCGAGGTCAAACGAGCGCATCCAGAGACGCTGGTGGTCCTGGGCGGCCCGCAGGCATCCGTCGTCGATGTCTCCACAATGCGCGCCTTCCCGTGGATTGACCTCGTCGTCCGCGGTGAAGCGGAGCAGACGCTTCCCGATCTGATCGACGCTCTGGCCACCCGCCGGTCGCTCGCCGCGCTTCCCGGCATCACGTTCCGGCAACACGGCGAGATCGTCCGCAATCCCGACGCCCCTTTGGTCTCGGACCTCGACGCCTTGCCATTCCCCGCCTTTCATCTCTTCCCGGACATTCGCTTCTGCCGTCACGTTCCACTGGAGCTCGGGCGCGGGTGTCCGTTCGCCTGCACGTTTTGTTCGACCAACGATTTTTTCCGTCGCCGTTTTCGGCTGAAAGGCCCGGCGCGCATGATTGCCGAGATGCGTCGGGTCAGGCAGACGTATGGCATCAGCTCGTTCGAGCTGGTTCACGACATGTTCACGGTCGACCGCAAACGGGTGGAGGCGTTCTGTGAAGCGCTGCTGGAAAGCCAGGAAGAGTTCACCTGGGGCTGCAGCGCGCGCACGGACTGCATCGACGAGG
>DATFWL010000573.1:0-9503 GCA_035259385.1 Vicinamibacterales bacterium
GGCTTCATCGGCCCCGAAGTGTTTGCCACCGCCGCCCAGCTCGAACGCGCGTGCCTCGAAGACGTCGTGATGGCGAAGCTGCAGGGCCTCACGATGGGGCTCGACGTCTGCTCGACGTTCCACATGGGCATCGCGCCGCGGGACCTGCGCGACCTCACGCGCCGCATCGCCCGCAGCGCGGCGCCGGCCTACTTGATGGCCGTCGCCGGCAACAGCGACCCGATGCTCGGCTATCTGACGACGGCGTTTCGTGACCACCCGCCGCTCCGATCGCAGCTCGGCCGCCGCATGACAACGGCGATGGAAGAGCGATTACGCGCGCTCGGCGCGATCGGTGATGGAGACGCCGGCATAGCGATCTCGGTCGCCCGGCTCTACGCTGCCTACATGAAGGCAGGCGGGGACCGCCGCACGTCGGCGACGCTCGAGGAAGCCGGAGCCCATCTGCTTGCGTCGCTTCGCGACCGCGGCTTCGATCTCGGGCTCGCCGATCAAGCCGACGCCGATCGCCGCGTCGAGGCTATCTACGCGCACGCACGCGCGGCGCTCTACTCCACCGTCGAGGAGGCCGTCGTCCGCGATGCGACGCGGCAAAGCGTTCGCGTGCGGTCAGCCGCGGCGGATCGCGACGACTACCTCGCGCATCCGCCAGCGGGCGAGCGCCTCGCCGACGATGGTGTGCGCGCGATCGCGAACCTCAACGCGGACTGTCCTCTAGGTGTGCAGATTGTGGTGTCGGACGGCTTGAACGCCAACGCGATCAACGGACAGCTCCGCGAACTGCTGCCGCCGCTCCGTCGGCGCCTTGCGGCGGCCGGCCACCACGTCGCCGGAACGGACATCGTCATCCAGAACGGGAGAGTGCGGGCCGGCTACGAGGTTGGGGGCCTTGTCGGCGCGGAGCTCGTCGTCCACCTGATCGGTGAGCGGCCCGGCACCGGCCTCGACACCGTCTCGGCCTACGTCACGTACGGCCGGGACGAACACGGCCGCTTCCGCTGGAGCCGCGCGCTGGACCACTCGGCGACGACCGCGATCTGCGGCGTGCACCCCCGCGGCAGGCCGCCCGACGTCGCAGTCGAGGAGATCGCCACGGTCGTCACGCGCGCACTGGTCGAGCGGCGGACGGGGGTGCCGACGTCCGAGCGACCTCGATCCCGCCGGTGACTCCCGCCGGGCACGTGCAGCATGTCTGGAGAGTTCACACGCCGATCGCATCCTGACGCATCGTTGCGAGCGGGATCGAGATCGTGATGGTCAGCCCGCCATTGGCGGCGTTCGCCGCCATGATTGATCCGTCATGGAGCTGGATGGCGCGCCGGGTGATCGCGAGGCCGAGGCCAGCGCCCGTACCAGGGGCAGGAGCGGCTCCTCGGTAAAACGGCTCGAACAATCGCGGCAACGAGTCTTCCGCGACGCCCGCGCCATAGTCGCGCACGCACAGTTCCGCCAGGTCGTTCGGCCGCCCTCCGTGTCTGCGGAGGGTGATATCGACGTGACTGCCGCCCGGCGTATGTCGAATGCCATTGCGGACCACGTTTTCGACGGCGCTCCGTATCAGGTCCGGAACGCCACTGACAAAACAGCATTCAGATGTGAGCACTCGAACGCCTCGATTTCCGGCACGCGCTTCGAAATCTGCGTCGGCCGCGACCTCGTCGACCACCGTGGACAGATCAAAGACCGTCCGTTGCGAGGGCTGGACGCCGGCGTCGAGCCGCGCCATTGCCAGCAATTGCCCGATCAGCTGGTTCAATCGCTCGACTTCATGCTCTATGCGATCGAGGTGAGCAGCCGTCGTCGCGGACGCGTCGCGGCGGGCGAGACCGACGGAAATGCTCAATCGCGCCAATGGCGATCGCAATTCATGCGAGACGTCGCGAATCAGCCGTCGCTCCGACGCGACCAGGGCCTCGATCTGAGCCGCCATGCGATCGAAATCCTGCCCGAGCCGACCCAGCTCGTCGTCCCGGTCTCCCAGCGCAGGTCCAATCCTCGTGCCCAGATCGCCGGTGGCGATCTGGTGACTCGCAGATCCCACGTGCGCGATCGGCAGCGTGATGTGCCGCGCGAGAAAGACGCACAGAACCAGCACGATGAGGATCGCCGCGCCGAGTCGTACGACCAGTCCAATGTTTCTGGGATCGTCGGCCGGGATGCCCAGCAGCCACGTCAGCGTGTTCCCCGCGACCGCCACGAGCAGCAGCACAGCGACGACACTGGCGACAATTTTCGCAAGGAGGCTGCGAATGGCCACGCTATCCCTGATGGATGTCCGAATACGCGTACAGGTACCCGACACCGCGGACGCTCTTGATCCGATCGGCGCCCTTCAGTAGCCCCAGCTTTCGCCGCAGGTTCGCAATGTGGACGTCAATGCTGCGATCGAACGGCGAGAACTCGCGCCCCAACACGCCACGGACCAGCGCGTCGCGCGTGAGCACCTGTCCGGCTGCGGCGAGCAGCATCTCGAGCAGGTCGAACTCGACCGTGGTGACGTCGATGACCTGTCCTCCGCGCTGCACGGTGCGGGCCCCGCGATCGAGTTCCACGTCCCCGACTCGAAGGCGGCTGGGCCTTGGCGCAGTGTGCTCGTTCGACCGCCGAGTTCTTCGAAGTATCGCTCGCAGGCGGGCCGCGAGTTCGCGTGGATTGAAGGGCTTCGGCAAATAGTCGTCCGCGCCGATTTCCAGACCGACGATACGGTCCAGATCGTCACCGCGGGCGGTCAACATCATCACCGCGACGGCCGATTGCATGCGAAGGCGCCGGAGCAGGTCGAACCCGCCAAGGTCGGGCAGCATCACGTCGATCAGGACGACGTCGTACCGGCCATTCACCGCACACGTCAATCCCGCGGTCGCGTCGTGAACGGCATCCACGGAGAAGCCGTCGGGCTGGAGGTACTGCTGTACCAACGCGCAGAACTCGACGTCGTCGTCGATCAGCAGAACCGCATCCATGACGTCGCTTCGATCGTAGCGCAAGGCCGCTACGCCCCCGCGCAAAGATTTGTGAAGGCGACCGCCAGCGCCTTTGCCTTTCTTAACCCGCCGTTCACCATCCATAGCCGAACGACGAAACCATCCTCGCTACAGTCGCTGTTGGAGCTACCGACAACCTGCCCTATGAAAGAGAGGCGACTGGCTCATGACCCGAAACAGGAATCTGCAGAACGTCTGCCGTTGGATCTGCGCGCTCGCATGCCTTCTGATCCCAACGACGGCGCTGGCGGCCGAAAAGCTGAACGGCGTGGTGCTTGACGCGACGAGCGGCGAACGCCTCGCGCGAGTCCGCGTGAGGCTCGATGATCCGAAGCGCGAGACGACAACGAACGAGGTGGGCGAATTCGCCTTCGATGACGTTGCCCCGGGCGATCACACGCTGACCGCAGAGACGGTCGGCTATCGTCTGCACCGGGAATCGATAACGGTGGTTGCAGGACAAGCCACGACCACGGCCATCCCGTTGACTGCCGACGCGGTACGACTGAGTGAAACCGTCACCGTCGCCGCCGACGCCTTCGCACCGGCCGTGCCGGCCAGCCCGTCGCAGACCAGGCTGGGGGCGGCCGAAATCCGGAATCTGAGCAGCGTGCTGCTCGATGATCCGATGCGGTCGATGGGCACCGTACCCGGCGTCGACGCGGCCGACGACTACCACGCAGCCTTCTCGGTTCGAGGCGCTCCGTTCTCCCGGGTCGCCGTGTACCTCGACGACGTCCCGGTTCACGCGCCGACGCACAGCTTCGGAGGCCTCGGCGACGGATACTCCATCTCAGCGCTGAACGATCAGACGCTCGGAACGATCACATTGATGTCTGCGGCGCCTCCGCCCGCGTTCGGCGGCGCGATCGGGGCCGCGATGGCCGCCGATACGCGAGATGGCAGTCGCGACAAGACGAACGTTCATGCATCGGTCGGCATTTCCGACGTCAATGTGCTCGGTGAGGGACCGCTCACGTCGGACCAGCGCGGATCGTGGCTCGTCGCCGCCCGCAAGAGTCATCTTGCCTACGTGACCCATCAGCTGGGCGGCAACAGCGATGAGCAGGTGTCGTTCCAGGATGTTCAGGCGAAGGTTGCCTACGATCTCGATTCGAAGAACAGTGTCGCCATGCACGTGCTCGCCGGCCAGAGTAACTATCTCGCCGGCACGCCAGACGTCGATCCAACCGTCCGGTTCACGTCCAACAGCATCTTCGATAGTCGCGGATCGACCGACCTCGTGAAGGGAGGCTGGCGGTTCGCGCCGTCGAGTCGACTCATGACGACGACGACCGTCGAGTACCAGCGCACACGTGACGAAGCGCTGTCGCTCCAGAGCACGGCCGTGGCGTCGACGAGGTACACCGATACCGGTGCGCAGCTCGCGGGCACGTGGGCGTGGAATCAAGCGGCAACCACTCGGTTCGGCTACGCAGCGCATGCCATCTCGCAGTCCGGCACGTCCTTCTTTGCCGTGCTCGAAGATCCCCGGTGGCGGAGCGCGAACGCCTATGCTGGTTCTGCGCGGACGCAGGACACCTACGCGGAACAGGACTGGACGTCGTCCTCGGGGCGCGTTCACGCCACTGCCGGCGTGCGGTGGCAGTGGCACAGTGGAGTCGACGATCGAGAGTGGTTGCCGTTCGCATCCGCGTCGTTCGAGGTGGCTCCCGCGTCGAAGATCGAGCTCGGGTGGGGGCGATACGCGCAGGCGCCTGAAATCGACATGATCCAGCTCGCCGATCGTGGCCGTCCGCTGTCCGACGAGCGTTCGACGCATGCTGTCGCCGCGTTCGAACAGCGCCTCGACTCCCAGACGCGATTGCGCATCGAGGGCTTCGACCGCGAGGATCGCGCCGTCTTCGACCGGCCGGGCGTCTACCCGAGGCTCGTGTCGGGAGAGGTCACGTGGCCGTCGACGCCGCCGCGGACGACCAACGCGTACGACGGCTATTCCCGCGGCGTCGAGGTTGTCTTGCAGCGGCGCAGCGCGAATCGGCTGACTGGCTGGATCGGCTACACGCTGACATACAGCCGAAGCCAGGACCTGGCGACCGGCATGTGGTTCGACAGTGACAACGACACAAGGCACACGTTGAATGCCTATGCGAGCTATCGAATCGGGCCGAGCGTGAATTTCAGCGGCCGCCTCAACGTGGCGAGCGGCGTGCCGGTGCCCGGCTACTTTTCGGTACCGGATTTTGGAACCGAAGATTCAACCGTGACCGACCGCCGTAATACATCACGCTTCCCGGCGTACGAACGCCTGGACCTGCGACTGAACAAGTCCTTCGTGCGCGACAAGTGGAAGATGACTCTGTATGTGGAAGCGATGAACGCCACGAACCACAGGAACCTCCGGTACATGGGATTTGGCGGCAACTACATGAACAATTCGTGGGCACGCCTCGGATCGACGGTACCGTTGATTCCGTCAGTGGGTTTCGCCGTCGACTTCTGATGAGGCCAGGGGACCTTTGCTGCAGGATATTTCTCGCGAAGCAGGCTGTGGTCGAGGGCACAACGCTTCGAGTATCCTTATGGGCACTTGTTCCCAGCACAGACGGGGGTCGTGGCCTGTCCGGCGGCATGAGCCTGACCGCCGGAACGCGCCTCGGTCCGTACGAGATCATCGGTCCTCTGGGGTCGGGAGGGATGGGCGAGGTGTACAAGGCGCGGGACACGCGCCTCGATCGCCCGGTCGCGATCAAGGTTCTTCCTGTCCACGTCGCGTCGAATCCCGACCTGAAACAGCGCTTCGAGCGCGAGGCGCGGGCGGTCTCCAGCCTCAACCACCCCAACATCTGTACGCTGTACGACGTCGGGCGGCAGGACGACATCGACTTCATCGTCATGGAGTACCTCGAGGGAGACACGCTGGCCCAGAGGCTCGCGCGAGGGCCTCTCCCGCAGCCCGAGCTGCTGCAATGCGCCATCCAGGTGGCTGATGCGCTCGATCGAGCCCATCGCAGCGGCATCCTGCATCGCGACCTGAAGCCGGGCAACATCATGCTGACCCGAACCGGAGCGAAGCTGCTGGACTTCGGACTGGCAAAGAGCGTCGGTTCCTCCTCGGTTCCCTCGAGCCTGACGGCGTCACCCACCATGACGACGCCTCTGACCACGGTGGGGACGATCGTAGGGACCTACCAGTACATGGCCCCCGAGCAGATCGAGGGAAGCGAGGTCGACGCGCGCAGCGACCTGTTCGCGCTGGGTGCCGTGATTTACGAGATGGCGACGGGGCGGAGAGCCTTCGACGGAAGGACCCACGCGTCGCTCATCGCAGCGATCCTCAAGGAGGAGCCCCGGCCGATAACGCAGATCCAGCCGCTCTGCTCTCCCGGGCTGGACCGGATCGTGGCCCAGTGTCTCGCCAAGGATCCGGACGAGCGGTGGCAGAGCGCCGGGGATCTCAAGCGCGAGCTGAAGTGGATCGCTCAGGCGGGAGCGGAGTCATCGTCGGCGGGGCAGACCTCAGCGCCGGCCGCGTCGACCGGCCGCTGGCTCTCGCTCCTTCAATGGGTCGTGGCGATCCTGCTCGCGGGCGCAGCGTTCGGCCTCGGTTATGGCGCCCGCACTCCGGCGCCGCCGCGCGTGATGCGGGCCAGCCTGGCGCTGCCGCGGGGCATCACCCTCGATTCGGAGAACTCGTCGCTCGCCTTCTCGCCCGACGGAACGCGGATCGCGTTCGCGGCCACGGGCCAGACCGGGAGATCTCAGATTTGGGTTCGATCGCTCGACAGCCTGGAAGCCCAACCGCTCGCCGGAACCGAGAACGCCTCGTATCCGTTCTGGTCGCCGGACGGCCATTACCTGGGCTTCTTCGCCGACAAGAAGCTGAAGAAGATCCAAGCCACCGGCGGAACGGGGGTGGCGATCTGCGACGCGCCTGAGGGACGCGGCGCCTCTTGGAGTTCACGCGGCGTGATCGTCTTCGCGCCCAACCCGTTCGGCCCGCTGTCGATGGTTCAGGCGGCGGGAGGGACGCCTGGGCCCGTCACGGCGGTGGAGAACGAGGGCCGGACGCACCGCAATCCGCACTTCCTCCCCGACGGCAAACACCTGCTGTTCCTCTCTTCGTTCGGTCCGGACGACAAGGAGGGCGGCATTTACAGTCTCGACATCGACTCGAAGCAGACTTCCCTGGTGGCCGGCGAGCGGAGCGAGGGGATCTATGTCGAGCCCGGCTATCTGGTCTTCGTGCGCGACAACAACCTGATGGTGCAGCCGATGGACGCGGGCACGCTGCGCGTGAGCGGGGAGGCCGTCACCGTCGCCGAGAACGTGCAGTTCAATCCGTACAGATGGACCGGCGCCTATGCGGTCTCCGCCAGGGGCCTGCTGCTGTATCAGCCCGCAAATCTTTTCGCGAACAGACAGCTCACGTGGTTCGCCCGGGACGGCAAGAAGCTCGGCACGGTGGGCGAGCCGTCGATTTTTTCGGAATCCCTGGCGCTGGCCCCCGAGGGCCGACGCGTCGTGGCGAACATCCGCAACGCCGAAGGCAAGTTGGACCTCTGGATGTACGATCTCGTCCGAGGCGTGGGGAGCCGGTTCACCTTCTCCCCACTGTCCGCCCCCCACGCCGCCTATCCCGTCTGGTCGCCTGACGGTACCGAGGTGCTCTATTCGGACGGACTTGGCTCGCTGTACGTCAAGGCCTCCGACGGCGCCTCCGGGCCTCGGACGCTGCTCTCTGAGCGTGGCATGGGAAGCACGACCACCTCCTGGTCGCCCGACGGATCCATGGCTGCCTTCTCGATCCAGAGCGCCAGAAGCGGGTGGGACATCTGGCTGGTACCGATGAAGGGGGATCCGAAGCCGGTCCCCTTCCTCGCGACGCCCGCCAACGAGAGCAGCGCCGAGTTTTCACCCGACGGTCGATGGATCTCGTACGTCTCGGACGAATCCGGCAGGGAGGAGCTTTACGTCGTCCCGTATCACGGCCCCGGCGGCAAGTGGCAGATCTCCTCCGGCGGAGTCCTGGGCGGCGGCTGGATCGGCGCCGGGCGCGAGGTGTTCTATACGACTCGGGAGAACAAGGTCATGGTCGTGGACATCTCGGCGAGCGGAACGAACCTCGAGATCGGATCTCCCCGCCCGCTGTTCGGCGGCAACTCCCCTCCCGACGGGCCCGGCGTCTTCTCGCGGGACGGTCAGCGGTTCCTCGTGGCCGCTCCACTCGGGGAGTCAGCCTCGCCTCCGCTGACGCTCGTCGTGAATTGGGCCGGCGAGCTGGCCCGCAACTGAGCCGAGTCCGGAGGGGCTGACCCGCTTCGAGCGGCAGGCGCGCAAGGTCTCCCGCCTGAGCCATTTGCGCATCTGCGCACCGTAGACCTCCGACACCGCGGGCAGTTCTTTGTTAGATTCGCCCTCCGCGGATCTCTTTCGTCCGGACCCAGTACGCTAGTTGCGCGACGACGACCGCGCTGGTGTAGCACCGGTCCTGCTCTGCTTCGAGCGAGGCGATGACTCGTGATACGGCCACCCCATTTTGCGGTCAGCGTTCGGCTTCTGCGGCCACCTTGAGCGGTTCCACCACGTATCGGCGCATCCTCGCAAGCACCAAGGGCTTCAACAGTGGCGCCGCGAGTCGGTATGGCCACTTCAGGCGAACCCACGCCGTGAGCCTGTAGCGCGTGCCATTCCCCTCGCCGATGAATTCGTTCGCGAACGTCGCCTCGTAGCGTCGCTTGAACTCAACGAGGTCGATACGCGTCGCATTGACATGACGCAGGATGTTGATGACGCTGCCCTCGACGTGATGGACCTCGACTACCGTCGTGTCCTGCTCGCGGCGCAGTACGCGCGCGGCTCGGATCGTTGCGGGGAACAGGCGTGGCCAGTTGTCCGGGTCCTCATAGAGCGCGCGAATGCGTTCTGGGGACGTGTTCACGTGCTCGCTGACGACGGCCCGAATCTCCCCGAATGACGATACCGGCGCAGTCACGAACCGCAGCGCCTGCACGGATGATGCGCCTGCGATCGCTGCCTCACGCGAGTCGGGTCTGCGCTGACGCGGTTGCCAACCATGCAGACGGTTCGGAGATAACGTGTTCTTGGTCGCGCACGCGTGTCAGCGTGTTTCTCGCACGAGTACCGAAGCGACGAGTGCGGCGAGGGCAGAGAACTGTAGCACCGCCCCGGCCGCATGCGAGAACTCCCACCGAATGCGCAATTGCTGCCAATGCGCGGGGAGCACGGTCCAGTTTGCTGTTTCTTGGTTCACCGGAAATGTGAAAGCCCAGAACACCATCTGCGCGGCCACCATGCACAGGATCGCGACGATGACCAGACGCAAGGCCCGGCGCTGGCTGCGCACGGTGACGGCCAGCGCCAGTGTCGCTGCCAATGCTGCGTAAATCACAATACCCAACAGCGACCAGCCGCGATAGATTTGCTGCACAGTGAGGTACTCCGAGCCGCGCAATTTCATCTTGGCCTGCAGTTCGAGCAAGTGTGCGAAGGCCGCCGCCATCGCCAAGGCCGTCTGCGCTGTCAGAATCTTTCGCA
>DATFWL010000574.1:0-5275 GCA_035259385.1 Vicinamibacterales bacterium
CGATCCCAACGTCGCGCTGCGCTGCGAATAGCCCCGCGCGTAGTTTTCCGCCGTCTCCCTGCGAGAACTTACAGATGGCAACGGCTGGTCCGCGGCCGACGATACGGTGGAGAACGGTGCGCGTTGATCACCCGTCTGGCCCTTGCGTGCTCGGTGATCGCTGAAGACCAGGGTGGGCGCTCGGCTCGTGGCTCAAGTGGGACGACCGAACGAAGTCCGCAGGCGGAAGTGCGCGAAGCGGGCGGCTCGCGACTGACAGCGCGAGCTAAACGCAGAATAGCTCCGCGACGCAGATTGATCAAACTGAGCTGTCGGGCGGTGTCAGTGGCTGGTTCTCCAGATCGTGAAATCTCTTGGCATCGGGTGGCTCGATCGCTGTTGAAACAACGAATCTCGACGGGTCCAACTCAGGCGCGCCGGTGATTTGCAGGTACTCCTCAATCGCGCCGGCGTCGATGGTGATCTTCCCGCGGCCGGCCCAATGACGATCACCGCCCTTTTTCTTCACTCCGGAGACCCAGTAGCTCTCGGCCGTCTCAACGTCGTAGTAGTTGCCGGACGCAGTCTGCGTGCTTCGCTTCAGAGCCTTCCCGTTGAAGTACACCGTCCGGCCAGATCTCGACACCAAGACCCGTGCGATCCACGCGGGCCCGTCGTCGTGATGACCCGACTTGAGCTCGATGTAGCGAATCATGCCTACCCGCCTGCTGAATCTCGACGTCATTGTTGTGGCCATCACGCAAATGCAAACGGCGCGCTGCGCGCAGGTGCGGTCAAGGCCCGAAGCGCCGCGGAACGCGGCGGCGGAGCGAAGCGACGCGGCCTCGACGGCGCCGAGCACAGCGCGACACTTGAGCGCGTGATGGCCGCGATCGTCCTCGCCGAACGTTGTCGTGCTTACGCCGCCCGAACAGGCAGGTAGTCGTGCTCGCTTAGCGGCGTCTCTCCGAGGTCGGCGAGGACTCGGTTCAAGCGCTCCAACGGCACGGCTGAGGGAGCGGTAATTTCGACGCCGATTGCCTTGCCGTTCTGCCCGTAGTCGATCACGAGCAAACCGTCGGTTGAGGGAACCGTCCTCGCGCTCTTTTCTCCGGTCTGATGCGAGAGGTGCAGGTACGCGGAAAACGGTTTCCCTTTCCGATACGTCACCTGCAGAGAACGCTCAGTCATTCGGAGACCTCATAGGCAGTGACGACGACCAGAAGCGAGGCGTCGAAATCGGGCTCCACGATCACAATCCACGGGCGCTTGTTCCTGGCGACAAGGATCATGAATCGGCCCTCCACGACGCTCGGCTCAAACGCGGTCGGTCGCTCCAGCATAGCGCGGACGTCGACCTCCGTCACGCCGCGCTGTTCCATGCGCAATTCGGCATGAGGAGTGAACGAAAGTTCCCAGCTCCACCAGGACGGAAACTCGAGCCCGGAAGTCATCGACAGTGACGGATGATATCAACCGCACTTCCAGCCGTGTTGCAGTGTTCGTTTCACGGCACAAATCACCGTTGGTATCGCCGCGGATTCTGACCGCCAACTTTTCTTCGTTCTCATCACCGGCAGCAGGGACGTGAGCGACCCCCGAACCGGCCCTGGGGTCAGGGTCCGGGGTCCGCAGGTGGGGTCGCTCACGTCCCGGCTGCTCTCCGGCGCCGGTCGTTCACGCGGCGAAACACGCCGCGCGACCATCTGACGCTCCTAGCCGACAGCTGTCCGCAACGTAAACGTGCTGCAGGAGAAACCGTCAGAGGTGGGTCGCGCCGATCGCTGCATACAGACGCTTCGTGTTCGGCGAATCGGTGAGCATGCTTGAGGCGTGATGGTCCCCCTGGGTCCATCTCCCCTCCATCACCCCCCCCGACTCTGCAATTTCGGCACTGGTAAGTCGGTGCTGTGAACCGCTGTTTTCGTGTGGGCGCAGCGACGAAAAGTATCGTGTTCAACGCGACGCCGAACGTGCGAAACGGCCCTTGACAGTCAGACGGGCGTGGCATCCTCGAGGCTGCGAACGAGACATTCGAGCCCGCCCGATCGCTTTGAGATAACTTGCGCCAGCGGGATATCGATCGAAGCTCTGGCCAGACGCTCGCGCATGCGCCGTACCTGCTCCTCCCAGTACTTGTCCAGCATGACGAAGTCGCAGTACGCAACGGGGACGACCGCGTGCAGGAAATCCAGGGCATGATTACGCGAGAGGCTCGTCGAGCGATCAAGAACGAGACCCCGCAGCAGCTCCTTGAGGATAAGGCGCGTTGCCCTCTGCATCTTGTGGAAGTTCGGCGGTCTCTTGAGAGTGGCCTGAAACGCAGCGTCCGATTCGTGTTCGATCCGAAGCTTGGCGACCTGTTGGACGATGGTGTCAGCAAGTTCGTTGGCCTGCCGCCCGATGCCGCTTCGAACACCATCAAAGAGCATCCGGGCGGTAAACACGGAGACGGATTGGGGCTTCAATCGAAACAGCGTCGTGAACAGTTCGCGATCTTCGTGGGGAGGTCTGGGCGGGCCGCCTCGCAGCAGCTCGTCCTCGCGCCTTTGCACCAGGAACGGATCCATTTCGAGAAAGAAGACGTGCGGCAGACTTGCCTCGAGCAGTTCCTCTGCTCGTCTAGCCTGGTGGTCATCCGTCACGTTGAAGAACTCGATCAAGTTGGCACACGACAACGCGAGAGTACCGTTTCGCAGCTTTAGCGCGGCGACGAACCGCTCAGCGAGCGCCGGCGTTGTCGACAGCTCGCGGAAAGCCCAGTGATCCAGATAGACGGTCGGTGAGCAGTCGCGCTGGGTAGCGACCAAGCGCCCGCCGTTGTCGATCGATATCGTCAACATCTCACGGAGCGTTTACCGCTGGAATCCATCTCGAGTCAGATTACGGCCTGGCATGAACGAATGCAATTTTGTGATCGCAGCCTGCGGTTGGCTCTCCCGATCGGAGGTGAGATACTTGCTAACGGGACATGCCTTCCGTTTGGTCACGCGCTCTTATCGTTCTCGACATTCAGTCGATGAAAGTGTTTGTGTGGGCCCTCGGGACGACCTTCACGTGGGCGGTCGATCCGAACGGCGGCATCCTCGATTCGCATCTCTTCTTCTACGACCGCTATTCCGATCTCGCTGAGTACCATCGCCTAAAGGGTCGGACCGCCAAGGCCGACAGGCTCGCAGCGATCGCGGAGGCTTACTACCGAGCCGCGCCCGATGATGATGATGATGAACCCGAGGCTGCTGCGATGGCGATGCCCGTGCCGCGTGCCCCGATCAAGACGAATGTGGTGAGCACTACCCGAGTGCCGAAGTCGCGAGCGGACGAACCATCCGAACTGGCTCCATCGCCCGCGCACTGAAGGTGCGTCACGCCTGAGTTATGCCGCTGACGTACCAGTCTGGCGAGACCATTGAGTCAGGGGATCGCCTGACGTACGGAGGGAACGCGGGCACGATCGAACTCGTCGTTCAGGGCCTCACCGGCGATCCTGAGCAGGATTGGCTGTTTGAAACTAACGGAGCCGGCATCATGGTCGCAGAGCCGAAGGTGTTCGGCCGCGTTTACCTCCGCGAGCCTCATGAGGTGGAGGACCTTCTGTTCATTAGGCGAGCGCAATGATCCGGGGGCGATGGCAAGCACAGAGGCCGCGCGGAGTTAAACGATGGCACGTCCTGAAACTCTGATCCCGGGCAACTGCTATTTCTCGGTGGGCTTTTACGACAACGATCTCGTGCTGCCGATGATCGACACACTGGTGTACGTCGGTCAGGAGAACGACCAGCAGGAGGGATGCTTGTGGCTGTTCAAAGAGCCGGAGACCCCGCCCAGCCCCGACGAGCAGGATCCATCGTCTGAACCGCCGGCCTTGATTGGGCTTTCTGATCGCCAGTTGCACGGCATCGTCGACTTCGACGGCTTGATGCAAAGACTGCGCGAGATTGCAGTTGACCACCCTCTGAAGCCCGTGGCCCGGACCGCTGAAGAGCCCGCGATGGGCGAGGATTTCGATACTCTCTCCACAGAGGTTGGGAGATTCTTGAACGACGCCGAGTGCGTGAGCGTAACGATGACGATTCGGTTCACGGACGACGGGCTGTCACTCGGCCGCCGCGAGGGTGGCTACGAGATGGTCTTCTTTGCGCACCCACGACACGACCCCCATGAAGCCTCAAGATTCTGACGCTGTTCGCAGGTATTGGCGTTCAGCCGCACGTCGACTACCTGTGTGATCGCGGCCGGACCCGGGTGCTTGAGTTTTTGATTCCGAGCGAGCAGGAGTCGATCGTCCACCTTTGCAGGCGTGTGCTTGCGGAGATTTACTCAATGCGTCGTGGCGATGTTCTGGAGTACCACCCGCTCACGAGGGCGGATATACCGCCTCGCTAATAGGTGGCCCTGACGCCGGCCTACATCAAGCCGCACGGTGAACCGCATCCAACCGGCCGAGCCACTCCTGAACGCGGTTCCAACTGGACGCTGTTCTGGTCCACCAAACCTCTTTCTCGTCCGAAACAGCACCCAAGTAATTGAAAACCGGAAGGGTTGTACCGGTTCCAACAAGCTTCTTCCCGTCGAAGCGGATCCCGTCTGGAAAAAACACCTGCTGCAGGCGCTGTTTCTGAGCGAGCGACGAGTGGCCCACAGGTTCGACGCGCTCGGTAGAACGCGTTCTGCGAACGCCAGGATGCCTTCGACGTCCATTTCGTCGAGCTCCGAGGAGTGACGGTCCATCTGCGCGAGCGTGAGCTCCTCGCGCAGCTTCTCGGCATGGCGGTCGTAGGTTTCGATGTCGATCGAGCGTTCGAAGAGAATGCCTCGTCGAGACGGTCCAGCTACTCTTGGATGGCCTTGGCCGCGCGCTCGGCCGCGGCGATCTCTTCGTGAACGGCGGCCTTGCGCGCCGTCCAGATCCGCAGCACCGATTCCTTCAGTAGCCGCATGTAGCCTGCGCAACCAGCTGAAGCTTTGAAGCCTGAGAGCTGAAAGCCATCGTCGACGGGGAACGAGCGCCGACTAACCGTGGGCGATACTCCGCGCGCGACGTTCGCTTTAAGAGGATTTCGAACAGACTGCGCTCGCGTTGGCGACGCTGACCCATGCCCGCTCCTTTAAGACCGGATCGTCGCTGGCGAGAGCGCGGGCCGCGCAACGGGCCGGCAGTTGCCGTCGGGCGGCGGCGACGACCACCGTGATCTTCAGGGTGCCGGTCTGCGGCACCGCCACGGCGAGGGCGGCAGCGCGGCGAGGAGCACGGCGAGGCGGGCCACGCCTCCCAGTGGAGTCTCATCCGCGGGGC
>DATFWL010000575.1:0-19170 GCA_035259385.1 Vicinamibacterales bacterium
CGGCATCACCGCGGCGATCGCCGTCTGCACGTCGACGGCGGCGCTGTCGATGTCGCGGTTCAGATCGAACTGCAGCGTGACGTTGGTGCTGCCGGTGGAGCTCGACGAGGTCATCTCGTCGATGCCGGCGATGGTGGTGAATTGACGTTCGAGCGGACTGGCGACGGCCGACGCCATCGTCCCCGGGTCGCCGCCCGGCAGACCGGCGCCGATGTTCAGCGTCGGGAAGTCGACGTTGGGAAGATCGCTCACCGGCAGCTCGCGGTAGGCGAGGATGCCGAACACCGCGATGCCGAGCATGATCAGACTGGTCGCGATCGGACGCCTGATGAACAGCGACGAGACGTTCACTCTGCGAGCGTAGCGTGGCGCGCGCGGCCGCGCCGTAGTCTTGCCGCAAACTTTCGACAAGAAAACGATCAATGTCACGCGGTGAAGACGCCCGCCGACACTCGTGTGCATCTGTTCATCGCCTTGTCACACCTGGTTCACCGCCGTGTCATCTGCCCGCAGTCTCACTCACAGATGCCAGCACTTATTGAAGAGGAGGGATCGATGCGGGTGTTGATGATCGTGGTGGCGTGCATCGCATGCGGTGCGGCGCCGTCCCTGGCGCAGCCGAGCGATCGCGGCTACGTGAACTTCGGAGGCGGTGTCGCGATCAGCTCGGACACGACGTCGGGCAACATACTCGGCGAAGCCGGCGTGCGGGTCGCGCGCAACCTGTTCGTGTTCGGCGATCTCGGACAGTTCCACAACCTGCAGCCGTCGCTCGTCCAGCCGACGGTCGACGCGACGACGCTTGCGCTGGCGAGCGACGGCGTGACGGTGACCGGCACCGGACGCGTGCCTGCGCTGCAGGTGCTCGGCGGCGTGCGCTACCTGATTCCAACCCACGGCGGCGCGACGCCGTACGTGCTCGGCGGGGCGGGGCTGGCGCGGTTGATGCCGACGGCCGAATTCACCTACACGAGCGGGACGATCACCGGCGCGACGCCCACGCCGGGCGACGACGTGACGGCGCAACTCATCTCGAACGGCGACTTCACGGCGCCGCCGGCCACCAACGCGTTCATGTTCACCTTCGGCGGCGGCGTGCAAGTCCCGATCGCGCCGCACGTCGATGTCGACGTCGGCTATCGCCTCTCGCGCATCAACGGCGACACGCCGGTGAACGCGCAGAGCATCATGGCGGGAGTGGGGTACCGCTTCTGACGGAGGGGTGTGCGGGATCGATGGGCCCGTAGGGTGGGAGGGGAAGGACCGATCGGTCCTACCCTACCCAGCCCATGGGCCTACACTCCAACACTCACTGCGACGGCGCGCGCCCTGCGCGAAGGTCCCGTCCAATCGCGTCGACGCGCTCGAGGAGTCGGAGGATGTTCTCGCCGAGGATGTTCTTCACGTCCTGCTCGCTGTAGCCTTTCGCGAGCAGCGCGGCGGTGATCTTCGGCAGCTTCGAGACATCCTCCATCCCGTCCGGCACGGTCGTGCCGTCGAAGTCGGAGCCGAGGCCGACGTGCGTCGCGCCGACCAGCTTCACCGCGTGATCGATGTGGTCGACGATCTTCTCC
The DNA here is from genome assembly GCA_035259385.1 of Vicinamibacterales bacterium. Taxonomy (GTDB): domain Bacteria; phylum Acidobacteriota; class Vicinamibacteria; order Vicinamibacterales; family CAVVIG01; genus QHWK01. The sequence goes on from DATFWL010000575.1 coordinate 1,575, forward strand.
CACGACACGCGCGGCCGCTCGGCCTCCGGCACGTTCTTCTGCGTCGCCTCGTAGAGCTCGTTCGAGAGGAAGCTCGTCGAGTAGTTGATCATGATCACCCCGCCTCTGGCGCCGAGCGCCTTGATCATGTCGTCGGTCATGTTGCGCGGATGGCCCGACAGCGCGCGGCACGACGAGTGCGAGGCGACCAGCGGCGCCCGGCTCACCTCGAGCGCGTCCCAGAACGTCTTGTCTGCGACGTGCGAGATGTCCACCATCATCCCGAGGCGGTTCATTTCGCGCACGACATCTTTGCCGAAGTCGGTCAGGCCGTTGTGTGCCGGCTTGTCGCCCGAGGAATCGGCGAAGTTCGTGTTCACGCTGTGGGTGAGCGTCATGTAGCGGACGCCGAGCCGCTGGTAGTCGCGCAGGACCGACAGGTTGTCGTCGATCATGTGCCCGCCTTCCACGCCCATCAGCGCGGCGATCTTCCCGGCCTTGTGCGCCGCGCGCACGTCGGCGGCCGTCGTCGCCAGCACGATGTCGTTGGGATGGTCTTCAGCGAGCCGGCGCACGTTGTCGATCATCACCAGCGAGCGCTTCACCGCTTCGGGACCGGTGACCGTGCCCGCCATGTAGATCGAGAAGAAGGCCGCGTCGAGCCCGCCCTCGCGCATCCGCGGCAGATCGACATGGCTCGTGTCGGGCTCTGCGCCGCGCCCCCCGCCCGCGGTTCGCGGCGCGTGCCGCGCCATGAAGTCCCAGCCGGGGCGGCCGAGCATCTGGGTGGTGTCGATGTGCGTATCGACGACGATCGCCGCTTTGTGCAGGCGTGCGGCGCGAGCGTCCACGGCGTCAGGTGCCTGCGCCGCCAGCGTGACGGTCAGGAGGCAGAGAGCTGCGATCGTTGTTTTCATAATGTGTCCGCAGTGCGCCCGCGGCCCGCCACGGACTGACGCTCGGCTAAAGCCTTCGCGCTCCGAACATTCCGACCCACCTGACCCACCCGACCCGCCTGACCTACCTGGCCTCCTTGAAGCCCGCCGGCACTGCCACGTCGGCCGCCGAGACATCCGTCGCCACCTTCAGCACTTCGTGCGTCGTCGTCATGAAGGTCGCGCGCGACTTGTCGGCGCTGCCGCCGTCCTTGTTCTCGTCGCCGTTCTTCTTCATCCGCCGCGCGAGCAGGCCGCCGAGCGCGCCGCTGACGCTGGTCGTCGGCTTCGCGCTGCCGTCGGACGAGGACGAGGCGGACGACGACGAGGCCTGTGCCTCCTGCTGCATCTGTTCCGCAGACTTCACCGCGTCCATCGTCATCGTCGTCTGAATGGCGGAACCCTGCAGCTTTGCACCCTCGGTGCTCATCTTCCCGAGCGCGTCCTTCATCATCGGATACATCGCCATCGCGGCGGCCATCTGCTCCGGCGACACGCCGGCGGCGACGCCGCCGTAGAGCTTCTGCGCGTAGCGCACGTCGAAGTCGGCGACTTCCTTCATCGCCTTGATCGTCGGCGCGATCCACATGTCGGAGGTGAGCACCATGCCGCCGCCCTGCTCGAGCGTCTTGCCTTTTTCGCGGACGGTGATGGTCATCACCTGCTCCTGCGTGTCGAAGCCGTTGATGGTCTTTTTCTGACCGGTGTTCTTGATGTCGAAGTCGATCTCGACTTGCTTCGCGTTCGGATCGGGCTCGGCCGGCTTCTCTTTCGCCGATTTGTCCTCGCTGCGCTTCGCCTGCTCGGCGGCCTTCCGCTGCTGCTCCTCGAAGCGGCGCCGCAGCTCGGCAAAGGTCGTCATCTTGTAGCTCTTCTTCTTGACATCGAGGTCGTAGACCTTCTCCTCGGCGAGGTCGATGATCTGTCCACGCTCCTCGTCGAGCGTGACCTTGCGATCGCCTTTGACGATCACCGTGGCGGTGACGCCGTCGCGCGCCGCGTGGCCGCCGAACATCTTCATCACGCCGCCGAGCATGCCGGCGAGCTCCACCTTGGTCTTCTCGTCGGCTCTCACGTCGGCGCGAACCGAGTACGACGACAGTAGCAGCGCCGACAGCGTCAGCGCAGTAATCGACCGAGTGCGTGTCATACGTTCTCCTCTTTGGGGGACCTCGATTGTACCCCGGCGAGGAGCCAGGTGATGAGCAGCAGCGCCGGCGCCCAGGCGACGGAGAGCCGCGAAAACCCCAGTCGTTCGAACAAGAAGCCGCCAATGGCCGGTCCGCCGAGAAGGCCGACGCCCCATGCCATGTTGTAGAGCCCGTAGGCGACGCCGAACGAAGGCGCGCCGCTCAGCGACGTCGCCTCGCCCATGTACGCGAGCGACGGCGTGATCATGAAGGCGATCGTCACGACCAGCGGCAGCTGCAGCGCGACCGCCGACGCGAAGCTCCAGCTCTGGCCGGCGAGCGCGAGCGCGAACGACGACAGCGACAGCCCGAGGATCATCATCCGCCGCGCACCCAACCGATCGGCGAGGTGGCCGACGCCCGGATGCAGTATGGCGCTCAGCGCCGCGGCGACGCCGAACAGCAGGCCGATCCGCGCCGGTCCGATCGACAGGCTCGCGAGATGGAGCGCGAGCACCGGCTCCAGCATCGACATCGTCGCCGATGCGGCGACAACGGCGATCGTGCAGACGGCGACGGCGGGCACACGCAGCACGGTCTTCAAGGGCACCGCTTCGTGCTCGCTGTGCGCCGGCGGCAGATCGATCAGCAGGAACGAGATGGCTGACACGACGGCGAGCCCGGTGACGAACAGAAACGGCAGCCGGATACCACCGATCTCGTACAGCCAGCCGCCGATCGATGGTCCGATCATGAAGGCGAAGCTCGTGCCCGACATCACCACGCCGGTGACGCGGCCACGCTCGTCGGCCGCATACCGATCGGCGATCAGCGCGAAGCCGACAACCCAGGTGATCGCGTCGGCCGCCCCCTGGACCAGCCGCGCGACGAACAGCACCGGCAGCGAGGCCGCGGAGGCGAAGAGGAGCGTCGCGGCCGCGAGCGCCACCAGCCCGCCGACCATCGGCGCGCGGCGGCCGATGCGATCGGACACGGCGCCCATCGGCACCGACACGGTCAGCAGCGTCACCCCGAACGACGCGAACAGGAACCCGATCATCGTCGGCGACGCGCCGAGCCGGCGGCTCAAGTCGGGCAGCACCGGCACCGCAATCGAGTAGGCGGTGATGTCGGTGAAGCAGGCGAAAGTGACGAGCGCCACCGCAAACACACGGGACTGGCGTAGCGACATTAGAGCGGATGCCACGAAGACACCAAGACACGAAGATATGACGGTACACGAAGACAACTGTTCGCACGGAAAGAAAACAATGTTCTTCGTGCCTTCGTGGCGGCGCGGTCCGGCTGAAGCCGGGCACGACGACGACAACGCGCCTAACGCCTCTTGAGCAACAGACAGCCGAGCGGCGGGACGACGAGGCGCAGCGACTGATCGAAACCGTGCGCGGCGATCGGCTCGGTCGCGACGCCGCCGCCGTTGCCGACGTTGCCGCCGCCGTAGACGGCCGCGTCACTGTTCAGCAGCTCCGTGTACCAGCCCGGCTCGGGCACCCCGATGCGGTACTCCATGCGCGGAACCGGCGTGAAATTGAACACCATCACGACGAAATCGTCCGCCGCCTTCGCGTAGCGGACGATCGAGACGATGCTGTTCTCGTTGTCGTTGCAATCGATCCAGCGGAAGCCGGCCGGATCGAAATCCAGTTCGTGGAGCGCCGGCTCGGCGCGGCAATGCCAGTTGAGCGCCTGGACGTAATTGCGCAGCCCGGCATGCGACTCGTCGTCCACCAGAGACCAGTCGAGGCTGCCGTCGTGGTTCCACTCGCGCCACTGGCCGAACTCGCTGCCCATGAAGAGCAACTTCTTGCCCGGATGCCCGTACATGTAGCCGTAGAGCGCCCGCAGCGACGCGCGCTTCTGCCACTCGTCGCCCGGCATCTTGTCGATGAGCGATCCCTTGCCGTGGACGACCTCGTCGTGCGAGAACGGCAGGATGTAGTTCTCGGAGTGCATGTAGAGCGCCGTGAAGGTGACCCGGTTGTGGTGCCAGCGGCGGTGGATCGGATCCTCGTGCATGTACTGCAGCATGTCGTGCATCCACCCCATGTTCCACTTGTAGGTGAAGCCGAGGCCGCCGAGATGCACCGGCCGGGTCACGCCAGGAAACGCCGTCGATTCCTCCGCTGCGGTCAGCGTGCCGGGATGCGCCCCGTGGGTCAGCGCGTTCAGCTCCTGCAGAAAGCTGATGGCCTCGAGGTTCTCCCGGCCGCCGAAGCGGTTCGGGATCCACTGGCCGTGCCTGCGCGAGTAATCGAGATAGAGCATCGACGCGACGGCGTCGACACGCAGGCCGTCGACATGGTACTCCTCGAGCCAGAACAGGGCATTCGACAGCAGAAAGTTGCGCACTTCGTTGCGGCCGTAGTTGAAGATCAGCGTGCCCCAGTCCTGGTGCTCACCCTGCCGCGGATCCTCGTGCTCGAACAGCGCCGTGCCGTCGAATCGCGCCAGACCGTGCGCGTCCTTCGGGAAGTGACCCGGCACCCAGTCGAGGATCACGCCGAGCCCGGCACTGTGGGCGGCGTCGACGAAGAGCTTGAAGTCCTCCGGCGGGCCGAACCGCGACGTCGGCGCGAAGAAGCCGAGTACTTGATAGCCCCACGACCCGGAGAACGGATGTTCCATCACCGGCAGCAGCTCGAGGTGCGTGAAGCCGAGATTCTTCACATACGGGATCAATCGATCGGCGAGCTCGCGGTAGCCGAGCATTCGCTCGCCGTCGTCCGACGCGCGCGCCCACGATCCGAGGTGCGTCTCGTAGATCGTCATCGGGCGATTCAGCCACGCGCCGGCGGCCGGCCGCGCCGCCATCCACTCGCCGTCACCCCACTCATAGCGGGAGATGTCGCGCACGATCGCCGCCGACTGCGGCGGCACCTCGAAGGCGACGGCGAACGGATCGGTCTTCACCAGAATCGCCCCGCCCTTTGCGCGGATCTCGTACTTGTACTTCTCACCCTCGCGGAGATCGGGAATGAAGATCTCCCAGATGCCGCCAGGCGTCAGGTGGCGCATCGGCGTCACGAGTCCGTCCCACGCGTTGAAGTCGCCGACCACGCTGACCCGCTCGGCGTTGGGCGCCCAGACCGCGAAGTGCACGCCGCGCGTGCCGCCGAAATCGATCACGTGCGACCCGAGCTTCTCGAACATGCGATGGTGGGTGCCCTCGCCGAGCAGGTACAGATCGAAGTCGGTGAGCACGCGCCCGTAGCGGTACGGATCGTCGATCTCGATCGAGGGGGCGCCGGGATAGGTGACGCGCAGGCGGTAGTCGGGCCGCGGCTCGTCGACACGCGCCTCGAACAATCCTGCCCGGTTGCGCCGATCCATCGGGCGGATGGCGCCGCTCGCGACGAGACGCAGGGCGACGCGCTCCGCGGCCGGGTAAAACGCGCGGACGACGGTGGTACCGCCTTCGACGTGCGGCCCCAGCAGCGAAAACGGATCGCGGTTCGCCCCGCCGATCAGCGAAGCGATCGCGGTGTCGATCGGGCGCGCGCGACTCACAGCCATGATGAGGATCTTAACGACATGTGTTAGAAACTGATGGCCTGACCTTCTGCCTCGAGGAACTCATGAAAAAACCTGTTGCCCGCGTCGGCCGCCGTCGATTCCTGAAAGCCGTCCCTGCGGCGGTCGCCGCGAGCGTCACGATTCCCGCGGCCGCCCAGCGCGGCGGCGGCGCGCCGCCGAAGTTCGGCAACGACGTCCTGAAATGCGCGGAGCAGATTGACGGCCTGCATTTCTCCGACGCCGAGGAGGACATGGCGCTCGGCGGCGTCAGCCGCAATCTCGACAGCTACGAAGAGATCCGCAAGCTCGACATTCCGCTCGACACCGAGCCGGCGATCGCCTTCCGCCCGTACCTTCCCGGCAAGCAACCCGCGGGCCGCTCGACCCGCAACACGAAGCTTACCGTGGCGAAGCCGGCGCGGGTGCAAGTGGCCGCCAACCTGGAAGACCTCGCCTTCGAACCGGTCACCGTGCTGGCATCGCTGCTCGAGAGCCGGCGCGTGAGCTCGACCGATCTCACCGACATGTATCTCGGGCGCTTGAAGCGCTACGGCGATCGCCTGCACTGCGTCGTCACGTTGACCGAGGATCTCGCACGCGCGCAGGCGGCCGCCGCCGACAAGGACATCAAGGCGGGCAAATATCGCGGGCCGCTCCACGGCGTGCCCTTCGGCGTGAAGGATCTGTTCGACACGAAAGGCATCCGGACGACCTGGGGCGCGACGCCGTACGAGAATCGCGTCGCCGAGGTGGACGCGACGATCGTCGAGCGGCTGCGCGACGCCGGCGCGGTCCTGGTTGCAAAGCTCTCGATGGGCGCACTCGCCCAGGGCGGCGTCTGGTTCGGCGGATCGACGCGCAACCCGTGGTCGCCGGACAACGGTTCGAGCGGATCGTCGGCCGGTCCAGGCGCCGCGACCTCCGCCGGGCTGGTCGCGTTCGCGATCGGCACCGAGACGCGCGGATCGATCATCTCGCCTTCTTCGACCTGCGGGATCGTCGGGCTGCGGCCGACCTACGGCCGCGTCAGCCGCTACGGCGCGATGGCGCTCAGCTGGACGATGGACAAGATCGGACCGATGTGCCGGAGCGTCGAGGACTGCGCGATCGTGTTCAACGCCATTTATGGCAGCGACGGGCGCGACGAGACGGTCGTCGACGCGCCGTTCACCTGGAATCCCGACGTGCCGCTGTCGGCCTTGAAGATTGGATTCCTGGCCAACGAGTTCGAGCCGAACGCCGGCTTCGGCGGCGGAGGTGGCGGCGGTCGCGGCGCCGCGAACCCGGAGGATGCAAAGCGGCGATCGGAAGAACGCAGCAAGCTGCTGAAGGAGGCGCTCGACGTGCTCCGCGGCGCTGGCGCGAAGCTCGAGCCGATGACGTTGCCGGAATTTCCGGCAAACGCGCTGAATTTCATCCTCAGCGCCGAGGCGGCAGCAGCGTTCGACGATTTGACGCGCAGCAAGGGAATCGATCAGCTCACGGAACAGGGTCCCAACGCGTGGCCGAACACGTTCCGTACGTCGCGCTTCATTCCGGCCGTCGAGTACATCCGCGCGCAGCGGGCGCGGACGCTGCTCAATCGCCAGATGGACGCGCTGATGTCGAAGTACGACGTGTTCCTGTCGCCAAGCGGTGGCGCGAGCCTCGGAATCACCAATCTCACCGGCCATCCGGCGGCGTGCCTCAAGGCCGGCTTCGTGGACGGGCTCCCGCAGGCGCTGATGATCACCGGCCGCCTCTACGACGAGGCGACGGTCCTGCGGGTCGCGCTCGCCTACGAACGCGCGACCAAATGGCACGCGATGAACCCGCCGCTCGAGGAGAAGCTGAAGGGAATGAAGACGGAAGCAGCGGCAGCCGGCCGGGTGGGTCAGGTAGGTCGGGTGGGTCGGACTGATTCGCTAGAAGGTATCGCCGCCGAAACAGTCGACTGGTGAATGCCTGGGTGCGGATGCCACTCCGCACCCACCATACTTTGACAATCAAGCCGTCCGACCAACGCGACCCACCAGGCCCATCCGTCCCACGCGCGACGCGCGCCCGACCTGCACGCCGCTCGCGCCTACTTCGCGATCGCCGCGGTCTTGACGTAGTCGAGCTTCGGGAACTGCGCGTTCAGGTACTTGTTGCCGTCCGATTGGATGGCGCCCTGGTTCGGCTTCTCTCCGTACTGCGACGTGATCTTCTCGACCGCGTCCATCCCCGACGTGACTTCGCCGAACGGCGCGAATCCCTGATTGTCGAGGAACCCGTTGTCCTTGAAGTTGATGAAGATCTGCGTCGTCCGCGTGTCCTTGCCGCGGGTCGCGAAGGTGACGTAGCCCTTCTTGTTGCTCTGCTTCACGGGATCGTCGGTGATGTTCGCGTTCTGCCAGTTGGCTTGAATGGCAGGATCGCCGTTGATGCCGAACTGCACCATGAAGTTCGGCACGACGCGGAAGAAGCGCGCGTCGTCGAAGAAGCCGTTCTTCACGAGGTTGTAGAAGCGGTCCGCGCCTTTCGGCGCCCACTCGCGATGCACGGTGATCACGAAGTTCCCGGCCGACGTGTCGAACGCGGCCTTGTAGGTCGGCGGCGCCTGCTCTTTCAGCCCGGCCGGATTCTTCAACGCGGCCTTGCCCTCCTGCGCGCCAATCACCGCCGTCGCCGCGAGCGCGGCTGCCACGCATGCCGATACGAACCGAACTCTCATGCACCCTCCACTGATGAGAACACCCGACATGGCTAACGGCTGATGGCTGATGGCTGATGGCACAGGGTTCATGGACCATTCGCGATATGCCATCAGCCGTTGGCCATCAGCCATAGACTACACGTACAGCGTGCCTTCGCCAGCCAGGACCGCCGCGCCGCCGACGCGGACGCTGACGATGTCGCTGTTCTTCCCGGTCCCGATCGAGATGTGGACGTGGCTGGGACGCCCCATCTTCACGCCCTGCAGGCTGACCATCGCTCCCGCTTTCGCCGGCGGGACCATCCCGTGGCGTACGAGATAACAACCGAGCGGTCCGCTGGCGATGCCGGTCGCCGGATCCTCGACGATGCCCATTTCGGGCGCGAACATGCGGCTGTAGACCGTCGCCTTCTTCCCGCCCGGCTGCGCCGAGAAGACGAACACGCCATGGGCCGAGATCTTCGCGGCCCTGAACACCGAGCCGAGCCCGCTGCCGTCCACGACGACACTGTCCACGGCACTGCGCGTCGTGAGGGGCACGAACATGAACGGTACGCCGCACGAGACCACCTGGACCGGCTTGCCGGTGCCGGCGACGGCGGCTGGCGACAACGTCAGCGCCGCCGCCGTCCGCGCCGGATCCGGAATCGGATCGCCGAAGGACGGGAGGGCCTGCGTCATCCACACGAACGACAGGTCGTCGCCCGTCCACGTCATCGTCACCGGCGTCGGACCGGCGTTCTGTCCGAAGACGAAGTTCCTGCGGCCGCGTGCGATGACGCCGCACCGAGCCAGCGCGAACGTGCTGCCGATCGTCGGATGGCCGGCGGTCGGCAGTTCCTCGCCGGGCGTGAAGATGCGCAGCCGGACGTCGGTCGCCGTGTTCTCCGCCGGCAGCACGAACGTCGTCTCGGAGAAGTTCATCTCCTTCGCGATCGCCTGCATCGTCTCGGTCGGAAGGCCGCGGCCATCGAGCACGACGGCGAGTTGGTTGCCGCCGAACAGGCGGTCGGTGAAGACGTCGTAATGCAAATAGCGGTAGGATCGGGCCATGGTGTACGCGCATTTTACGACGAGCGAAGGCACCTTCACCGCGCGGCTGTTCGACGCCGAGACGCCGAACACGGTCGCGAACTTCGCCGGCCTCGCCGATGGATCGAAGGAATGGACCGATCCGCGGACGGGACGCAGGGTGAAGGCACCCTACTTCAACGGCACGATCTTCCACCGCGTCATCGACGGCTTCATGATCCAGGGCGGCGATCCGCTCGGGCAGGGCACCGGCGGTCCCGGTTACACGTTCCCGGACGAGTTCAACGCCAGACTGCGCCATTCGAAGCCGGGCATCCTGTCGATGGCGAACCGCGGGCCGAACACCAACGGCGGCCAGTTCTTCATCACGCTCGCCGCGACGCCGTGGCTCGACGACAAACACAGCGTGTTCGGCGAGATCGTCGAGGGCATGGATGTCGTGAAGAAAATCGGCAGCACGGCCACCAGCAAACCCGGCGACCGTCCGGTGAAGCCGATCACCATCGAGTCGGTGACCATCGAGAAAAAGTGAGGCGATCGCCCTCACGCACCGTGGCGGCGGAGGAACGCCGCCGCCTCGCGGTGATTCTTCTCCTGCGCGAGCGACAGCGGCGTCTTCCCTTCGCCGTTGGCGGCGGTGACGTCGGCGCCCTGAGCGATCAGCGCCTTGATCGCGTCGAGGTTGTTGTTGGCGGCGGCGAGATGCAGCGGCCGCCAGCCGGCGGCGTCGGGCGCGTTGACGTCCGCGCCGCCGCCCAGCAGCACGCCGGCGACGAACGCGTGGTTGCCGGCGAGCGCGGCATGCAGCGGCGTATTGCCGTTCGCGTTGCGCGATCGGGCGGTAACGTCGGCGCCCGTGGCGAGCAGCGCCTCGACAATCTTCGTATGACCGAAGAACGCGGCGAGGTGCAGTGCGGTCCATCCATCTGCGCTCCAGGCGTTGATCGCGGCGGTATCGCCGCCGCTGTCGAGCAGCCGCTCGACCCGCTCGATCTCACCGGCCGCCGACGCCTCGAACACATCCATGGGCGCGCCGCGCGCGACGAGCAGGTTCACAATTTCCTTCTGGCGGTGATAGACGGCTGTTAGGATGGCGCTTTCGCCGGTGCGACTGCGCGCGTCGATCAACGTCGGCTCCGCCGACACCATCGCCTTCACGCGCTCGAATTCTCCGGCCTTAATCGCGTCAATGAAGGCGGCGGCGTTCTCGCTCATGGGCAGATTCTATCTCGCGATCGTCGGATGTCTCGTCTCGGTGTCGGCGGCGGCGCAGACACCGATCTCGTTCGAGGAGCGACCGCCGCTCGGCGCCGAGATCACCGTCGGGCCGATCGGCAATCTCCCGTCGAGCGACAACCTGTTCGCGCTCTTCGACACCATCGTGCCAGACGTCATCGCCGATCGCATCGAGGCCGGAGGCACTGCCGCGGGCGCGCCGTCGCGCGTCGGCGCGCACGGGAGCACCTGGACGCAGACGTCCTATCGGGTTGGCGACGCGGACATCACCGACCCGGCGCGCACCGGGCTGCCGCTCCTGATGCCCGGCGTGGACGCCTGGGAGCACGTCGAGGTCGCGACCGGGCTGATGCCCATCGACCTCAACGCGCCCGGCATGGCGGTCACGCTGACGCCGAAGCATACGGCGAACGACTGGGCCCGTTCGATCGAGCTGTCCATGTCCGGGCCGGCCATCAACGCCGGGAGCAGCACCGCCGATCCGCCGGCGATTCAGAGGCTGAACGCGTGGGGACACGCGGGTCTGTTTCTCAGCGGCCCTGCGTTCGCATCGGCGCCCGCACGCCTGGGCGTTCTCGCGGCGGCGACGTTCAATGGCGCCACGTACTTCGACCGTAACAGCACCGAGTCGGTGAAGGCGAATCTCGGCTCGGGGTTCCTGAACCTGACGTCGATGACCGGCCGCGGCGATCAACTGCGGCTGATTGTGTGGGGCCAGCATTTCCGCGACGCCGCGCCGCACTATCAGGTGTTCGGCGATTCTCGGGCCGGGCAGGGACAGACGGCGCTGCATACGCAGCTGGCCTGGCAGCGTGCCATCGCGAGCGGCGAAGGCGGGCTTCGCGCCTATGGCGCGTTCACCATCGGCAGCCGCTCGACCAATCTCATCGCGCCGGCATCAGTCGCGATGGAGCGGCTCCACGACGGTCCGGTCCCGTCGCTGCTGGACCCCGGCGTCGGCACCGATCGCACCTGGTCGATCGGCGCACGTCTGAACCGCGCCTTCCGCGATTCGCGGCATCGCACCATTCTGGGCGCCGACGTGTCCGGCTCCGCGGCGACGATGCAGTCGGCGTTCGCGGGCCGCGTGCTGGAGTTGCTGGCCGGTCGGCCGGAGCGCGTGTGGGTGTTCAGCGATCCCGCCGCGGAGTCGGCGTGGAACGGATATGCGGTGAATCTCTTCGCCGGCGACACGATGACCGTGTCGCGGCGGCTCACCGTGGACGGCGGCATCCGCTTCGAGATGGTCGGCGGATCCGCGGCGTCGCATCCGGGATCGATCAGCTGGCGCAACGCACTGCCGCGGGCCGGCTTTCATCTCGGCTTGTTCGACACCTGGAAGATCGCCGGCTTCGGTCAGTACGCGCGCTACGCGCATCGGCTGCCGCTCACCGATCTCGCCTACGGCGATCCGACCGCGCCAACCGCCGACATCTACCGCGCGAGCCCGACCGCGACGGCCCAGACGATTCTGCAGGGACCGCTCGGGCCGCTCGTGCAGAAGCTCGGGCCCGGCTCGAACGGCAACCCGACGTTCTCTGCGATCGATCCGGACCTGCGGCGTCCGCACCTGGACGAGGCGATTCTCGGATTCGAGATGCGGCCGCACCCGGCGTTCTTCTTCCGGATCGCCGCCATCGGCCGGCGCGAGCACGACATCGTCAACGTGGTGGACGTCGGCGTGCCGGAGTCCAGCTACAGCGTGATCACCGTGCCCGACATGGGCATCGACGTCGTCGGCTCGGGGGACGATCAGCTGCTGCGCTTCTACAACCGTTCGCCCGCGACGTTCGGGGCCGATCGATACCTGCTCACCAACCCGGCTGGCGACGGAGGGAGCTTCGTGGGCGCCGATATCCTGACCGAGCTGCGCGCGGGCAGGACGTCGCTGCTGCTCGGGGGAACCGCGGGCCGCTCCGAAGGGATCGCCGCCAACCGCGGCTTCGGGCCGCTCGAGAACGACACGTCGGTGTTCGGCGAGGCGTACACCAACCCGAATGCGCTCGACCACGCGCAGGGACGCGTGTTCACCGAACGCGGCTACACGATCAAGCTCGGGGCGACGCACCAGTTCGATCGCGACATCATGGTCGGCGTCAACGCGCGCTACCAGGACGGCCAGCACTTCGCACGCATGGTCATCATGCGCGGCCTGAATCAGGGCGCCGAAGCGGTGCGCGCATTCCGCAACGGCCGGACGCGCTTCAGCTTCACCTCGACGCTCGACCTGCGCCTGCAGAAAGGCTTCATGATCGGCGGCCAGCGGATCGTCGGCATCATCGAGACCTACAACCTCTTCAACGAGGACTTCGAGTATGAGGAGGAGACGGTCAGCGGACCGACCTCACGCCACAAGACGGCGGTCCAGCCGCCGTTCGCGATGCATATCGGCGTGAGGATCCCCTTCTAGAAATCGACCTGCACGCCGAACTTTGCGAGGCGTCCGTCAAATGTCGACGTCGGGCGCAGCCAGGTGGCCCCGTTGGAGCCGTAGTTGTTGTTGGTCCAGAGCGCGTAGCTGCCGTTCAGCACGTTGTAGACGTCCGCGTTGAGCTGGAGCTTGCGGCTGCCGGAGCGGAAGATCTTGCTGAGCCGCAGGTCGAGCTGATTGATGCGGTAGTCGAAGTACTGCGATAGCGGCTGCAGCAGGTCAATCTGCACCGTCTGCACGCCGCCGGAGAGATTGCGACCGAGCGAGGGCGCGATCTGAGCGTTGGTCGCGGTATAGATCGCGCTGTAGTTCGGCCCCGGAATGCTCTGATAGACGAACGCCGCCTGCAACTGCCACGGCAGCGGTACCGATCCGTTCACCTTGACCAGGTTCTGATAGGGATTGCCGCTCTGGCACCCTTCGGCGACGCCGCTCAGCACCTGGTAGTGCAGATCCTGCGGCGAGTTGACCTGCACGCACTGATTCGACTTCGACGTGGTCACACCCGGCCACGTCGAGAGCAGGCTGATCGAGTTGCCGATGTTCCAGCCGCCCGAGACCGTGATTCCGCGCGGGAGCCGTGCGACGAGGTTGACGTCGGCGCCGTTGTAGTATTCGCTCGCGTTGCCGTAGTTCGATGCCAGCGTGACGACGTTGTGGACGAGCCCGAACTTGTCGGGGTTGATGTCGTAGAGGCCGCAGATCTGCTGGCCGCTCACGTTGGCTGGGAGCCGTGGGTCGACGGGCGCGGTGATGCAGTACGGGCTGAAGTCCGCCGGCGTCACATCGGTGTTCCGCGTCACCTGGAAGTTGCCGAATGTCGTCCGGTAGAAGCCGGCGGTGATCGCGACACCGGTCGCCAGCTGGTGCTCGAGGGCAATCGATCCCGCCCAGCTGTACGGCCGCTTTCCCCATCCCTGAATCCAATTCGGATCCGCAACCGTGGAAAAGATCTGCTGCCCGAAATTCCGGTTCGCCATCGCACCGCATTCGCCGTTGGCGTCCGGGTTCCGCAGGTCGCAGTCGGGCATCAGGTCGCTGTTGCGGTCGGTCCAGGACCGGCCTGTGCTCGTGACAATGGCGCTCTGCGGATTGAACTGCTTGCTCATGACCCACGACACCAGTCCCACATAGCGGCCCAGCTGCGCCTTCAGTGCCGTCTTGCCGGTGCCGAAGATGTCCCACACCACGCCGAATCTCGGATCGATGTCGTGCCAGCACGGGATGCAGTCCAGTCCAGGCAGCGCATGTGCATCGACGAGCGGGCCCGCGAACGTCGTGACCGGGTCCGCCTTCGTGCGGTGGTACTCGTAACGCAGGCCGAGATTGAAGGTCAGGCGATGCAGCGCCCACTGATCCTGAGCGAAGAGACTGAAGTCCGGCCGGATTTTGACTTCCCCGTTGGAGTTGGTGGGGGAAGCGTATTCCGTCAGCGAGATCGGCACGCCGTTCCGGAACGTGTAGGTGTACGGCGTCGGCCCGCGATCGACATAGGAATTATAGGGAAGGCTTTCGTCGGCGGTCAGACCGGCTTTCAGGCGATGCGGGCCGGCCAGATAGGTCATCGAGAAGCGCTGCTTGAAGGGTCTCTGCCCGGTTCGAAACAGGACCGGTCCGTTGCCATTGAACGGAAACGGCAGGCTGTTGTCGCGGAACAGCCGGTTGGTCGGGATGCCGGCGCACGGGTTGTCATACGTGCTCGCCCACGAGTTGTAGAGCAGCACGCCACCCTCGAAGAGCAGGTTGCTGGTCGCCGTGTCGTTCCACGTGCCCATGAACAACTGCGGGTGGTTGCAGTACGGATTGCCCGACTCCATCGACGAGACGCCGGCGTTCAGATACGCGAAGTTGTTCGGCTGGTTGTTCCGCTGCCACTCGTAGAACCCGTTGACCTTGTTCTTCTGGTTGATCTGCCAGGTGATGCGAACGTCGTCCGAGCGGAGATCTTCGGCGGCATCGGCCGGCTGGAACGGGCGACCGCTGGTCCCGTCGGCCGGCGTGAAGAACTGATCGTTGAGCGTCACGTCGTGGAACAGGTTCGCGATCCGTTCTTCGCGACCCCAGCGGCGATGAGCGGTCATGAACCACACGCTGTCCTTGACGATCGGACCGGCGATCACCGCGTTGACGTCGTACACCAGGCGCGTGCCGCTGTTCGTGATCGCCCCCGCGGACTTGAGCGCATCGCTCATGTTGTCGGCCTGCAGGTTGTGATTCGTGCCGCTCGCGAACACCGTCCCGCTGAAGCGATTGCCGCCCTCGCGCGGAATCACGTTCAGCACGACGCCGTTGCTGGTGTACTCCGCGGACGAGCTGCCGGTCGGGGTATCGACGACGATTTCCTGTGCGGTCAGCGCGTTCACGAAGAACGTGCGGCCGCTGCCCTCGCCCTCGAACCAGTTGAACGACATGCCGTCGAGCATCATTTTCGTGTCGCCCTGCTTCGAACCATGCAGGGACGCGCGCGAGCTCGTCTCGCCTTTGCTGCCGCCAACGTCCTGCGCGTTGGTCGGCGACTGCAGTGCCGGCGTCAACGCGTAGTAACTCAGCAACGTCTTCGCGCTCGGCACCGCGTCGAGCAGCGCCTTCGGCAGAACCGTCTGTCGGGTCACTGTCTGTGTATCGACGAGCGGCGACGCGCCGGACACGGTCACGGTCTCTTCGATCGCGCCGATTCTCAGTTGCGCGTTGAGCGTCGCGTTGAAGCTTGGCGGCAACTCGATGCCTTCACGCCGGAACGACGAGAAGCCGGTGAGGGTGAACGTGACGGTGTAGGAACCGGGAATGAGCTCGATGATGCGGTACTCGCCGCGCTCGTCGGTGACCGCGGAACGGACTTTCTCGATCAGGACGGGACTGGCCGCCTCCACGGTGACACCTGGCAGCACGGCTCCGGAGGTGTCGGTCACGACGCCGGAAATGCTGGCGGCGCTGGTACCTTGAGCGAACGCCCCCGATTGGGATGACACGAGAAACGCAGCGACCACGAGGGCACGGGACGGGATACGAGACATGAACCGCTCCTTTCCCGACGCGTTGGGCCGAATGTCCTGACGGAAATGACGAGATGGTCACCATACGCGCGGCGTCGTGCGCCGTCAACGCATGAGATCGAGATGTCAGCACCTCGCACCGGTGCGAGTTACATAAGAATTTTCTTACGACACATCGAATGCGCGTTGGTGCGGCGTGTGCATGAACCGTCGCTGGACCTTCAGGCACGTGTCAGCGTGGAGAACAGCCTCAATCGTGCCTGAGCGCGACGACGGGATTGACGCGCGACGCGCGCAGCGCCGGGGCGAGGCTGGCCGCGGTGCCGACGACTGCCATCGCGGCGACGACAGCGCCGAGGGCGAGCGGATCGAAGCGGCCCTGATTGAGCGTGAGCAGCGGTGCGATCGCACGGATCGCGAGTTGCGCACCCAGGAGGCCCACGGCGCAGCCGATCGCGACCGCGACCAGCCCTTCACGGACGATCATGCGCAGCACGGCGGCGCGCGGCGCGCCGACCGCCAGCCGCACGCCGATCTCGAACGTGCGCCGGTTCACGCCGTAGCTGACCATCGCGTACAGCCCCACCATCGCCATGACCAGCCCGATGCCGCCGAGCGCGGCAAGCGCCGTCCCGCCGATCTGCGCCGGCCGCTGCGCGAACTGGACCTGCGCCTCGAGCGGCTGCACATCCACCCACGCGATCGCGTCCGCTGACCATACGGCGCGCTCGATCGTCCGGATGGCGGCGGAGGCCGGACCGGCCACGCGCACGAACAGGAAGTCTCCCACCTCAGGGAGGTACACGACCGGGTGCGGGTCCTCGTCGAGGCTGCGCGTCTTGCTGTCCCGCGCCACGCCGGCAATCGTCAGCGTTCGATCGCCGCCGCCGCGGCCGTCGGACTCGAGCACGATCGTGCGGCCGATCGGATCCCCCGTCGCGAAGAACCGGTCGGCGAGCGTCTGGTTGACCACGACCGGCGTCGCGCCACGGCCCAGGAAGCGCACGTCCTGATCGGCGAGGTCGCGCCCGCGCAGCAGCGGTATCCGCAGCGTCTCGAAGTAGCGCGGACCCACCGGCATCACATCGATGCGCCGAGGCGGGCCGCTCTCTCCGTCCACGTGCATGGAGGCACGCCAGGTCAGAAGCATCAGCGGAAGATTGCGAGCCGCGCTGACCGACTCGACGCCCGGCAACGCACGAACGACGGCGCGGACGCGCTCGAACGGCCGCAAGCCGAAACCGCTGGCGGTCGTTGCCGCACGCACCTCGACCGACACCGTGTGCATCGTGTCGAAGCCGGGATCGGCGCGCCGCATACGGACCGCGTCGTGAAACAGGATCGACGCGCCGCTCAGCAGCACGACGCAGATCGCGACCTGCGCGACCACGAGCAGGCGGCGGCCCCGCGTTCGGGTGGTCGTCTGCATGGACGCGGTGGTCAACACGGGCGCGATCGGCGACCGGCTGACGGCGAGCGCTGGCGCCACCGCGCAGACGAGCGTCACCACGAACGCAACGGCGGCGCAGTAGAACAGCGGCAGTCCAGGCAGAGTGACCGTCACCGAGCCGGCGCTCCAGGCGAGGCGGGTGATCACGGCGACGGAAGCCTCGTAGAACAGCGCCGCGAGGGCCGAGCCGGCCAGCGCG
>DATFWL010000576.1:0-4068 GCA_035259385.1 Vicinamibacterales bacterium
GCACCGCTGCCAGGCGTCGCTGCGGAGTGGCGCCTGGCCGGTACTGGGACGGTCAGCGCGGACGGCCAGACGATCGTGTCCGACCCCGGTGTCGGCATCGCGCGTTTTTGCGGCGTCTGCGGGTTGACCTGCTTCATCGAGAACGAGGACTCCCAACCGTCGGCGGACGAAGGCGCACCCGAGGACGGAGACCCGGTGAACCTCGCGATCGGACAGCATCTGGTGGATGCGGTCGACCTCGTGCAGCCCGGCCGCATGCCGGCGCTCGTGTATCGCAGCTACAATCCGTTCGACGCCTTCGGGCGGATCGCTGGCTTCGAGCTGTTTCTCGGTCAGGGGTGGGCTCTTTCGGTCGACATCGCACTGCTCGACGTCAATGCGTCTCTCCGACGGCTCGTCATGCCGGGCAACGCACGCTACGAGTTCATCCAGGAGCCGGACGGCCGGTTCGTCAATCGAAGCCACCCACGGTTCCGCGGCGCGTCCATCAGCCAGACGGCCGATGGCGACCAGACGCTGCGTTTTGCGACCGGTGCGGCGTGGAGGTTCCGTGCCGGCTGGATCGGTCGCGGGCGGACCCAGCCCATCGCGGGGCTGAGTCTGCTAATCGAGCAACGCGATCGACACGACAATACGCTGGCGATCTCTCGAGATCGCAACGGCGGCCTCACGGCCTTGACGCAAGCCGACGGTCGCACGATCGTCTTCACGACATCATTTCTGTTGCCCGGGGATCCGACGTCGGCGCGGCTGACGCGGGCGCGCGATGCGCTGGGGCGGACGGTGCAGTACGGGTACGACCCGACGTCCCGCCGGCTCACGTCGGTGATCGATGCCGCGGGCGGCGAGACGCGGTACACGTACGACGCGGCCGGCAGGATCCTGAGCATCCGGGATCAGAAAGGCGTCACGTACGTGAGGAACGCGTACGACGCGGAGGGCCGTGTGAGCGCTCAGGAAATGGCCGATGGCGGCGTCTGGCGCTTTGCCTACGAAGGCCCGGTCGGCGCCCACACCGTCGTTCGCGTCACCAACCCGCGCGGCCACACCACCACTCACCGCATCGGCGCCGGCGGCCGCGGTGAGGAGGTCATCGACGCCCTCGGTCAATCGACACGCGTGGAACGCGATGGCGCCGGCCTGGCGAGCGCCGTGACCGACACCCTCGGGCGTACGACGCGCATCGAATACGATGCCGCGCGACACCCGAAAAGCGCGCTCGATCGCGACGGCCATCGCTGGCAATTCACCTACGAAGCACGCTTCGGCAACGTCGAGACAATCACCGACCCGCTCGGCAACGTCACTCGCTTCGAGTACGACGGCGCCCGAAATCTCGTGGCCCGCGTGAATCCCGACGGCGATCGCCTCGCGTTCACGTACGACGCCGGTGGGGCGCCGACGACCGTAACCGATGCGCTCGGCCACATGTCGGCCTACAGCTACGACGCCGCCGGCAATGTGACGAGCATTCGCGACCCGTTGGGAAATACGGCGACCTTCGAGCACGACGCGGGCTCGCGCCTGGTGAAGGCCGTCGATCCGAACGGCGCCGTCACCCGGTGGCTCTACGACGCTCTGAACCGTGTGACACACATCGTCGATCCCAGTGGTGGCGTGTCGACGTTCACATACGACGCCAAAGGCAGCTTGCTCGCGTTCGCGGATGCCCGCGGCAATACCACGACATACACGTACGACGCCATGGACCGACCGCTCACGCGCACCGATGCGCTCGGTCGTACCAGGACCTTCGGCTACGACCTGAACGGCAACGTCGTCCAGGTCGTAAACGGGAAACATCAGGTGACGCGTCACGAATACGACGCCCTGAATCGCCGTATCCATACGACCTATGCGGACGGATCGGTGCTCGGCTACGCGTACGACGCCATTGGTCGGCTGATCGGAGTGACCGATACCGACGGCGGCGCAATCCTCATGACGTACGACACGCGGGATCGCCTCGTCGACGAGATTACAGCGCAGGGAATCGTTCACTACACCTACGACGCCCTCGATCGTCGGCGCAGCGTGAGCATCGAAGGTGGCCCCAGCATTCTGTATGAGTACGATTCCAATTCCCGGCTGAGAACCCTGACACAGACCGGTTGGGGGCCCACCACGCTCGATTACTTCGCGACCGGTCAGCTGCGACGCCGCACGCTGCCCAACGGCTTCTCGACGCGGTACGACTATGACGCGGCCGGACGCATCACGCGCCTGACATACGAGCAAGCCGGGCTCGTGCTGGGTGAGCTGGCCTATGAGTACGACGCGGCGGGCCGACGCACGAGCATCGGTGGAGGGCTTGCCCGCACGCGGCTGCCCGACGCAGTCCCCGGCTCGAGCTACGATTCCGCGAACCAGCAGCTCGCCTTCGGGCCCTACACGCTGACCTACGACGGCAACGGCAACGCAACGTCGCTCGCGGGTCCCGACGGCCTGACGCCGCTGACGTGGGACGCTCGCGATCGGTTGCGACGCGTGACGCTGCCGGACTCGACGCTCGACTTCGCGTATGACCCGCTGGGTCGGCGGATCTTGCAGGTCGCGCAGAACATATCCGCGTATCAGTACGCCGGCGGCGACGTCATTCGGGAAAATCGCGGCGGTCTGGACGTGTCCTACCTGCGCGGCCTCGGCATCGACGAGACGCTGGGCCAGGCGCAGGCGCTCGCATACATGATCGACGGCACCCGAAGCACGATCGGCCTCGTGGACGACACCGGCCACGCCGTCCAAACGTTCACCTACGACCCGTTCGGCCTCACGGAGACCTCCGGGCCTCCAGATCGCGCTCACTATCAGTTCACCGGCCGCGAGCGCGACGCCGACTGGCTGTATTACTACCGCGCCCGGTACTACAACCCGCGGCTGATGCGGTTTCTCCAGCCGGATCCGCTGGGAATGCGTGGCGAGGCCAATGCTTACGCATACGCCAGAAACAATCCGATCATGAATATCGACCCGTCAGGCCTTCGCACGTACATCGCGCACGGTTGCTGCAATCCGAGCCTCGCGAACGTTCGCACGTTCGGAGAAGCGCTGACGAGCGCCGACCCGGACGTTCGCTACTTCGACTGGTCGAGCAAGATCTTCTTCGATGTCATTCCGTCGACGAAGACGCCGTCTAGCGCAATGCTCGACCGAGTTTTGCGGGACCTGATGGACGAGCCCCTTCAGCCAGGAGAGAAGTTGAATCTGATCGGTCACAGCGCCGGTGGCATCATCGTCAACAACGTCGGGAACGGGCTTCGAGCGAGAGGGATTGCCGTCGACAACATGATCACACTCGGCAGCCCTTTACAGCCTGGTACGATCAACGGCCCGTTGCCTCACGACGTTCCGGTGACCAACTTCACCTCCGCCTCGACCGGAGACTTCCTGGCCCGCACGCTGAGCGGTCCGAACGTCATCAATGTTCCGGTTGCCAACATCACTCCAGAAGGGACACAGGATTTCCTGACCGCACACACCGGCTATTGGACCAACGCCATGGTCATTTCGGTCGTGCAGCAGCTGATCAAACCGTGAGGTGCAGCCGGCGGTCGTTCATCGCCTTGCTCGCCGCAGGGATCGCAGGCGTCACGCGTACGTCAGACGCGCTCGCGAAACTCTGGATGGTCCCGGGCGACATCGATGCCTGGGCGATCTCGAGCGGGGAGATCATTGCCGTCGGCTCGCGACTGATCGTGTTCGATGCCACCAACGGTCAGGAGTTGCGCAGTGCCCGGCTGTCGCCTCCATCCGCTGCCGAGCGGATACTCGCGGTGGCCGCAACGCCCGATGCCGTCGTGCTCGGTTGGTACGGATGG
This sequence comes from Vicinamibacterales bacterium, assembly GCA_035259385.1. Lineage (GTDB taxonomy): Bacteria > Acidobacteriota > Vicinamibacteria > Vicinamibacterales > CAVVIG01 > QHWK01. Next base: position 3,819 of record DATFWL010000576.1, read on the forward strand.
AAAGGGGAAGGGCGCATCGTGTGCGCCGATCCGCGATCGCCCAAGATCCGGTGGCAACGCCGCATCACTTGGCCCGACGAGCAGCGGGAACTGTCACCCGGAGTCTTTGCGGTCGTCCGCGACGATGCCGTCTTCGTACTGCTATCCGGCAAGCGAGGCGAGAATCTGTTGCGGTTGCGGCCGGACACCGGCGAAACCGTCTGGTCGCGGACAATCGAACGATTCGTGCTTGGCGTGCCGCTCGTGTGGT
>DATFWL010000577.1:0-2824 GCA_035259385.1 Vicinamibacterales bacterium
GTTGCCGATCGTGTACCACTGCGGCGCCCACTCGCGCAGCCAGCGCACCGCCCACGAGTGGTTCTTGTTGATCTGGTGATCGACGCGGATCAGCGTGTTCCAGTCGGTACGATCCTCGGCGATCGCGAAGTTCAGCGACGGCCGCGTCGGAAACACGCGGGTGCGGTTCGGGTTGTCCACCTGCCGCTCGAGGCTGAAGAAGAACTGCGCCTTGTTCCTGACGATCGGACCGCCGATCACGCCGCCCCAGTCGCGCCGCACCGACGTCGGCTTCGGGAGATTCTGGGTTCTGACGAAGTAGTCCTGGGCGGTCAGCGCGTTGGGCGAAGTAGTCGCGAACGCGACCCCCTTGAACTGGTTGGTGCCGGACTTGGTGATCGCGTTGACGACGGCGCCGCTGGCCCGGCCGAACTCGGCATCGTAGATGCTGGTGAGAACCTGGAACTCCTGGACCGCTTCGATCGGCGTGCGCACCTGCGCGCCCGCGCTCGTGCCGAGCGCATCGTCGCTGTTGTATCCGCCGTCCACCGACACGTTGTTCCCCTGCGTCGACTGGCCGGCCGCGACGATCGTGTCGTTGCCCATCTGGTTCGACGGCGCGAACTGCACGCCCGGCAGCAGCGCCACGGTCGCGAAGAAGTTGCGGTTCATCGCCGGCAGCTCGCTCAACTCCGCCGAGCCAATGTTGCCCCCCACCTTCACGCTGGTCGTGTCGACCAATGGCGACTCGGCAGTGACCTTGACGGTTTCCTCGAGCGCGCCGAGCGCGAGCACGACGTTGATCGTCAGCGTCTTGCCGACGGGCAGCACCTGCCCCCCACGTTCGAAGGTGCGGAAGCTTGCGAGCTTTGCGGTCACCTTGTACCGCCCGGGCAACAGCTGTGATGCGTGGAAGCTGCCATCGGGCCCGGTGGTGAGGTCGCGAACGGCGCCGGTCTCCTCGTTCGTGATAGTCACCGATACGCCAGGCAGCACCGCGCCCTGCTCATCGGTTACTTTTCCACCTATGTCAGAAGTGCCTTGTTGGGCGAGCAGCGGGGCCGCCGCGCCCACGATGAAGAATCCGATGACCGCCGCGCGAACCAGGAGTCTGCGCATCTGCTGCCTCCTCTGTGAGTAAGCCCGCCCTAGAGGGTCGAATGCAGTGCGATCGCGCCGAAATGATGGGGCCATCTAACTGCCGGGCGCGGTGCTGCGCAACAACTTTTTTGTTCAAATTTGTCAGTTTCCGTAGACAGAGTCTCTAAGGGAACCATCAAGTCGTGCAGCGCTTATCGTAAAACCGACATTTTGGAGGGATTCCGCTCGTGACCAAGGGCCGCCTGGAGGCGTTCACTGACGGCGTCATGGCCGTCATCATCACAATCATGGTGCTGGAGCTCAAAGTGCCGGATGGCGCCGACGTCGAGGCGCTGCGGCCTCTCCTCCCCGTGTTCTCCACTTACCTCCTGAGCTTCGTGTACCTCGGAATCTACTGGAACAACCACCACCACATGCTCCATGCGACCGACCGCATCAACGGCGCGATCCTGTGGGCGAATCTTCATCTCCTGTTCTGGTTGTCGCTGGTGCCGTTCGCGACGGGCTGGATGGGCGAGAACCACTTCGCAGCGGTGCCGACGGCGATGTATGGGATCGTGTTGCTCTGCGCCGCGGTGGCGTACTACACGCTGCAGACGACGATCGTCAGAGCGCAGGACCCCGGCTCGAAGCTCGAGCGCGCGATCGGGTCGGACTGGAAGGGGAAGCTGTCGCCCCTGGTGTACGCCGCCGCTATCCCGCTCGCGTTCGTCAACGAGCTGATCGCCGACGCGCTCTACATCGCGGTCGCGCTCGTCTGGCTCGTCCCCGATCGGCGCATCGAGAGGGCCGAGTAGGCCCCGGTAGGTCAGGCGGGCCAGGTAGGCCGGGTGGGTCAGGTGGGTCGAACGGCCACATACTCCGCGCGAACTTGGGTAAACCCCATCGCGTCGACTGACACGATTCAATTGCCCATTTGTCCGACCTACCTGACCTGCCCGGCCCATCCGCCCTACGCGACTCAGTGCGGAGCGCGCTTGAGCACGCCGCCTTCAGCGTCGGCCAGGGAATGCGAGACGACGAACGCGCTCGCGTCTTCCGCGCGGACGATGGCCTTCACCTTGCCGATCTCCAGGCGCGTGACGACGCAGTAGAGGATCTCCTGCTCCGCGCCGGTGAGCCCGCCGTAGCCCTTGTAGACCGTGACGCCCCGTTCGAGCTCGCCGGTGATTCGCTCCCGGATCGCTGCGCTGCGTCCCGACACGATCGTGATCGCCGTGTACTCTTCGAGGCCGTAGATCACGAAGTCGAGCGTGCGTGCGGCGGTGACGTAGGTGAGGATCGAGTAGAGCGCCGGTTCCACGCCGAGGATTCCGATCGCGGTCACGAACAGGATCACGTTGAAGATGAGGATCACGTCGCCGACGCGCAGCAGCGCGCTGCGCTTGCTGACGATCAGCGCGGCGATCTCGGTACCGTCGAGCACGGCTCCTCCGCGTACCGCCAGGCCGATGCCGGCGCCGATGAAGAAGCCGCCGAAGACTGCCGTCAGGAGGAGATCCGGTGTGACGTCCGGGAAATGAACCGTCGCGAGGACAGCGGACAGGGCGGCAATCGCCAGCGCGCTCCGCAACGCGAACGCGCGGCCCATGTGACGGTACCCCATCGCGATGAACGGCGCGTTCACGAGCGGCAGCCACACCGCCAGCGGCGCGGAGGTAACCTTGGTGAGCAGCATCGACACGCCGGTCACGCCGCCGTCGATGAAGTTGCTCGAGAGCAGGAATCCCTTCAACCCCATCGC
>DATFWL010000578.1:0-18141 GCA_035259385.1 Vicinamibacterales bacterium
GCTTCACCGCGATGGGCACCAGCAACAACCAGCAGTGGACGATGGATGGCGCGGTGATCAGCGACATCGCCTCGAACAACTCGTCGCCGACCTACTACGACTTCGACTCGTTCGACGAGATCAACGTCACCAAGGGGGGCAGCGACGCGTCGCAGCAGGGCGCCGGCGTCCAGGTGAATTTCATCACCAAGAGCGGCGGCAACACGTTTCGCGGGTCGGCGCGCTTCTATCGGACGAATCAGACGTTCGAAGCCAACAACATCAGCAGCGCGCAACGCGACCTGAACGCCGCCGGCGGCAACCCGATCCAGAACATCGACGACTACGGTCTTGAAGCGGGTGGCCCGATCATCAAGAACAAGTTCTGGTACTGGGGCACCGTGTCGAAGAACATGATCGACGTCGGCGTGGTGAACTTCTACAACGCCGGTCTGGGCGGCGACTGCGCGACGCTCGCTGCCAACACCAGCCTCGCGAACTCGAAGGACGCGAGCGGCAACTACGTCTACGCGATCAAGGACCTGTGGAACTGCTACCAGACCGACAACACGAAGCTCCTGAACCAGAACGGCAAGCTGCAGTTCCAGGAGAGCGCCGCCAACAAGTCGACGTTCTCCGTCACCAACGGCATCAAGACGCGCAATGCGCGCGGCGCCGACGCGTTTCACCCGCTGATCACGACCCGCCGGCAGGACGGGCCGATCACCATCTATCGCGGCGACCATCAGTTGATTGCCTCGAGCCGTCTCACCATCACGACGCAGTACTCGCACATTCACGAAGACTGGGGGCAGTTCTTCCAGAACGACTCCCTGTTCGACGTGCAGGCGATTCAGTACATCGACACCGGCTTCTTCGACCGGAACTCGGCCAGCGGCAACTACCAGACGATCCGTCCGCAGGACGAGATCCGCAGCGACGCGAACTACTTCCTCTCCGGCTTCCTCAAGGGCGACCACGCGATGAAGTTCGGGTATTCCTATCGCCGGTCGCCGGTCGAGTCGATCACCACCTACGGCGGCGGCGCCAACATCCGCTACCGCTCGACGGCGAACATGGGCGCATGCACGGTCGCGGGCGTGTCATACACAGCCGGCGCGAACGGCTGCCAGGAGGTCGACATCCGGCGTGATGCCGACTACGCCTACACGCTGTATTCACAGTCGGCCTACGTCAACGACTCGTACAAGACCGGCCGGGCGACGATCAACGTCGGGCTGCGCTTCGATCACCAGTACGATCTGCCGACCACCGCCAGCATCCCTGCGAACCGGATCCTGCCGACGCAGTTGCCGGCGGTGAACTTCGCCGGTATCGATTTGGGTGCGCGCTTCAACAACTTCTCCCCGCGCTTCGGCTTCACCTACGACTTGCGCGGCAACGGCAAGACCGTCCTGAAAGCGAATCTGGCGCGTTACTACGGCCTCGGCATGTCGACCGCCAGCCGACTCGAGCCGACGACGTCAACGATCTTGCGCTACGCGTGGAGAGATCTGAACAACGACACGATCGTCACCGCGAACGAGCTGGATCTCTCGCGATTCCTCACGACGCCGAGCTCGAATTACAACCCGAGCAATCCGTCAGCGGTCACGACGCCAAACACCGTCGACCCGAACCTCCGCAACGACATTACCGACGAGGCGGCGGTCGGCGTCGAGCACGAGCTCGCCGGTGCGGTTGGACTGTCGGTGTTCTATTACCACCGCAAGTACTTCGACTTCCAGCGGCTCTATCGCACGCAGGATTTCTCGGCCGCGTTCGTCCCGGTGACGTTCACGTCGCCGTGCGGCAACCCGGCGACGTGCGGCACTCAGACCTACACCGGCACCTACTATCAGCGGCCGGGCACGGTCGGCCTGAACCCGGCGCAGATCCTGCGCAACGACGGTCGCTACAATACGTATGACGGCCTCGAAATCAGCGCCCGCAAGCGCCTCACCCGTCACTACATGATGAGCGGCAGCATCGTCTTCAACCACGAGCGCGAGTACCTGCCGCAGGCCGACCGCGACTATCTCGATCCGACGAACGTCGCATTCACGAGTGGTCGCGAGGGCGGCGGCTCCGTGCAGACGACTGCCACGTGGCCGGTCGCCGCGAACCAGCGGCAGCTGCCGTGGGTGGCCAAGCTGGGCGGTCTGTACCAGTTCCCGTGGCTGATCAACGCGGCGGCGAACTTCATCGGTCAGTCGGGCAGCCCGCTCAATCCGTATCTGCAGTCGCCGAACCGGACGAGCAGCCTCGGCACGATCAACGTGCTGGTGAATCCGGTCAACTCGGCGCACTACGCGAACTACTATCAGCTCGATCTCCACGTCGACAAAGGCATCCGTCTGGGATCCAGCTCGCGGAAGATCACGTTGAACGCCGATCTGTTCAACGCATTCAACAATAACGTTGTGCTCGAGCAGCAGGAGCGGCTCAACACGGCGACGGCCGGTAACATTACGAGACTGCTCGCGCCGCGAGTGGCTCGATTCGGCGCGAAGATCTCGTTCTGAGACCGGGCAGCGGCTCGGGGCTGCGGGCTCGGAGCTAGCTGTTTCGAGAAATATCGCCGCGACGGTTGCACCAGGGCCCGGGGTTGGGCAGGGCGGTGGTCGCGCATTGCGCGGCCGCCGCCCTTTTCTTGTACAATGCGCGACCGAAAGGAGCGTGCCGATGACTGTCGTTGTGACTCGGGCGGAACGAACCGGAGCGGTCAAGTGAGGCAAAGCAGCTAGTCCCTAGCCCCCGAGCCCCAGCCCCTCCGTTCGCCTGTCCTCCCGCGCGTAAACCCATCGGTCCCATCGGTCTCTTCAGTCCGAGGAGGAGTGACGTGTCTTCACGCGAACGTCTAGGGTGGAATCCGTTTTTCGAAGCGCATGCCGCGACGCTCGATCGCCGCGGCCTGCAATTTGCCCGCGTCGTCGAAGAACAGCGCGGGCTCTATCGCATCGACGGTGATGTAGAGGGGTGGGCGGAAGTTGGAGGCAGGTTCCGTCACGAGGCGGTTGGCGCCGCGGCGTTTCCGGCGGTTGGTGATTGGGTCGGGGTTCGGGGTTCGGGGTTCGAGGTTCGAGGTTCTGGTTCTTCAGGTTCTGGTTCTGGTTCGCGCTTTGTCATCGAGCATGTGCTCGAGCGGCGGACGATTGTCTCGCGCGCCGCGGCCGGGCGGGTCACGGCCGAACAGGTCGTGGCGGCCAACGTCGACACGATCTTCGTCGTCACGGCGGTGCCTCACGATCTCAACGCGCGGCGGCTCGAGCGCTATCTGGCGATGGTGTGGGACGGCGGGGCGATGCCGGTGGTGCTGATCAACAAGTCCGATCTCTGCGACGATCCGGATGAGGTCGCGCGGACGACTGGCGCACGGCTTCCGCTCGTCGACATCGTCGTCGTGAGCGCCGTGCACGAGCGGGGGCTCGACCTGCTGGCGCCGTATCTTGCGCCGGCGAAGACGGTCGCGCTCGTGGGATCGTCGGGCGTCGGCAAGTCGACCCTCGTCAATCGGCTGATCGGGCGCGAGGTGGCGCGCGTGGCGGCGATCAGCGATGCCGACGGCAAGGGTCGCCATACGACGACGGCGCGACAGCTGCTCGAGCTGCCGGACGGCGCGCTGTTGATCGATACGCCGGGCATGCGCGAGCTGCAGCCGTGGCTCGACCGCGGCGGCCTCGAGGTCGCGTTCGGCGACGTGTCGGGCCTGGCAGCGCACTGCAGGTTCGCCGATTGCGCGCACGACGGCGAGCCGGGCTGCGCAGTCACCGCTGCGGTGGCGGCGGGCCGGCTCGGTGCCGATCGGCTGGAACACTACCATCGTCTCGCGCGTGAGGCTGCGTATGAAGACCGCAAGCGCGATAAAGCTGCGGCCGCCGAGCACAAGCGCCGGTGGAAGCAGCTGCATCAGGCCGCGAAGGCGCTCTACCGCAATCGCGATCGCACATAATAGGCGCTCATGCGCAGTCTGATCGTTGCGCTGGCGCTGGCCTGCGGCGCGGCGGCGGTGAGCGGGCGTCAGCGCAGCGCTGAACAGTACAACGTGCGCCTCGACACGTCGAAAGGTGCGATCGTGATTGCCGTGCACCGCGACTGGGCGCCGCACGGTGCGGATCGATTCCACGAGCTCGTTGCGTCGCGCTACTTCGACGACTCGCGCTTCTTCCGGGTCGTGAAAGGTCAATGGGCGCAGTTCGGAATCGCTGCCGACCCGACCGTCGCAACGGCGTGGCGAACGCGGACGATCGCCGACGATCGGCGCCGGCAGTCGAACACGCGCGGGCGGGTCGCCTTCGCGTTCGCGGTGCCGAACGGCCGGACCACGCAGGTCTACATCAGCCTGCGCGACAACTCCTACCAGGACGAGCAGGGGTTCGTCCCTTTCGGCGAGGTCATCGACGGGATGAACGTCGCCGACGCGCTCAACAGTGAATACGGCGAGAGCGCCGGCGGCGGGATTCGAGCCGGCAAACAGCAGCCGCTGTTCGACGGCGGCAACGTCTATCTCGATCGAGCGTTCCCGCGCCTCGATCGGCTTCTGCAGGCGAGAGTGATTCCATGAACCTCCCGGATCTCCAGACGCTCGTCGACTATCACTACTGGGCGCGCGACCGGCTGCTCGCGCCGCTCCAGACGCTGACGCCGGATCAGTACAATCGCGATCTCGGCAGCAGCTTCAAGTCGATTCGCGAGACGGTCACGCACATCTACGCCGCCGAGTGGGCCTGGTATCAGCGCTGGAAGGGCGAATCGCCCACGGCGCTGCTGCCGGCCGACCGCTTTGCGGATCTCGCGGAGCTGAGCGCGGCCTGGACCGAGCTCGAGCGAAAGGTGCGCGCGTACGTCAACGGCCTTGGCGACGGCGGCGTCGGCCGCATCGTCGAATACAAGCTGCTCAGCGGACAGGCTGGCGCATCGCCGGTGTGGCAGATGGTCCAGCATGTCGTCAACCACGCCAGCTATCATCGCGGGCAGATCACGACGATGCTCCGCCAGATCGGCGCCGAGCCGGCGAAGCCGATGGATATGATTGCCTACTATCGCGTGCAGGCGCGCGTGTGATCGGAACGGGACTCGGGACTGGGGGACTAGGGGCTAGGGGACTACGTACGAGGCGATATGACTCGAATCTGTCGTTGTGCGGCTGCGGTTGTCATCGGCATCGTCGCGTTCGTGCCTGTTCGTGCGCCCCAGGCGGCGTCGCCGACGCCGACGATCGAGCAGTTTCTCGCGCCGGGCACGCCGATCGAGATCGTCTCTGCGAAGAAAGCAGACCGCATCGCGTGGACCGCGTACGAGCACGGCCTCCGGAACGTGTACACGGCGTCGGCGCCGGCGTTCACACCGGTCAGGCTGACCCACGTCACCAAGGACGATGGCGTCGAGCTGAGCGACATCAGAATTTCGGACGATGGCGGCGTGGTCGTCTTCGTGCGCGGCACGCAGCCGAACCGCGAAGGCTGGGTCGCGAATCCGACAGCTGATCCAGCCGGCGCACAGCGGACGCTCTGGGCTGCGCACACGTCGGGCGGCCCCGCGTGGAAGCTTGGCGAGGGGACGACGCCGGCGCTGTCGCCTGATGGACGAAGCGTTCTGTTCGCGAAAGACGGCCAGATTTACCGAAACGAGGTCCGGCTCGAGCCGGGCGCGACCGGCACGAATGACGCTACACCGCACACCGCCGCGGCGAGAACATCGGGCGTGTCCGGCTCAGGCCGAACCCCTTTCCTGAAGGCGTGGGGCAGCAACGGCACGCCGGTCTGGTCACCCGATGGAACGAAGTTCGCGTTCGTCAGCGACCGCGTCGATCACTCGCTGATCGGCGTTTACACCATCGCCTCACGATCGGTGTCTTTTCTCTCGCCGAGCGTCGATCACGACACCAGCCCGACGTGGTCGCCTGACGGCACACACGTCGCGTTCATCCGCCGGCCCGGGACGCCGTTCGGGCTGCAGGCCCATCAGGGGGCGGGGAGCATCGGCAATCCGGATGGTCCTGCGTACAACCCGCTGACGGCGCTTCGTGGGGCCGGCCGCGGTGGCCGCGGTACCGGCCAGTCGGGACGCGGCCGCGGCGACGGCGACGCGCAGCGCAGTGGCGACACGCGTCCCGGCCTGTTCAGCGCGGCGTTCACCGGCGGCTACACGCTGTCGTTCTGGGTCGCCGACGTGGCGAGCGGCGAAGGGCGCGAGTTCTGGCACACAGTGAAAGACGACACGGACTTCACGGCCGTCAGCTCGATCAGGTGGGCCGATCGCGATCACGTGATCTTCGAAGCAGAGCCGCAGGAATGGACGCGGTGGTATTCGGTCCCGGTCTCTGCATCGAGCTCTGACGCGCGTCCGATCGAGCTCACGCCCGGCGAGGGCGCGGTCGAGCACACGGCCGTGTCAGCCGACGGCAGGACGCTTTTCTATTCCACCAATGCAGACGACATCGAGCGCCGCCACATCTGGAAGGTCGCGACGGCCGGAGGCGGAGCCGAGCAACTGACGAAGGGCGAGACGATCGAAACGTACCCGGTCGCGCTGGCCACAGGCAAGCAGGTCGCCGTGCTCGGCGGCGACGCGAAGCGGCCTTTCGGCGTCGGACTGCTGCCCGCGACGGGCGGCGCCGCGAAGTACATCTACCCGTCGCTCGACGGCTTTCCCGTCGACGCCGAAGTGGTGCCGCAACTGGTGATGACGAAGGCTGCGGACGGCATGGAGATCCACAACCAGCTGTTCCTGCCGAAGGATCTGAAGCCGGGCGAGAAGCGACCGGCGATCGTGTTCGTGCACGGCGGTCCGGTCCGGCAGATGCTGCTCGGCTATCACTACATGCACTTCTACCACATCGCTTACGCGGTGAATCAGTGGCTGGCGAGCCGCGGCTACGTCGTGATGTCGGTCAACTACCGCAGCGGAATCGGCTACGGCAAGTCGTTCAGGACCGCGCCGAACACCGGCGGCCGCGGCAACGCCGAGTACCAGGACGTCGTGGCCGGCGGCAAGTATCTGCAGTCGCGGCCCGACGTCGATCAGAACCGCGTCGGCATCTGGGGGTTGTCGTACGGCGGCGTGCTGACATCGCAGGCGCTGGCGCGCAACTCGGACATCTTCAAGGTCGGCGTCGATCTGGCCGGCGTGCATGTGTGGGGCAGCTCGCTCGATCCCGACAACGTCTCCTACCAGGCGTCGACGATCTCGGCGATCGACACGTGGAAGTCACCGGTTCTCCTCGTGCACGGCGACGACGACCGCAACGTGCAGTTCTCGCAGACCACCGGGCTGGTGCAGCTGCTGCGCGCGCACGACGTCTACCACGAGCTGATCGTCTTCACCGACGACACCCACGAACCGCTGCTGCACACACGCTATCTGTACGCGTTCAACCGCCTCGAGGCGTTCATCGGGAGGTTTCTCAAAGGCGCGGCGCCCCGCCCGACGGCCGGGCAGTAGTTGCGAGGCTTCTGGCTGACCCTGTTCGCGATCGGCGCGGCAGTGGTACTCGGGTTCGGATGGGAGAGCGGCGAGCCGTGGACGGCCGCCGCCTTCGTCGTCTTCTTCGGATCGCGCGTGTGGCGGTCGGTGATCAAGCGGCCGCTGTTCGGCGCGCCCGACGGCGATCGTGTCCGCCGCGCGAACCGCTTCGTCGCCGTGACGGCGCTCGGCTATCTCGGGGCCGGCGCCTGCGCCGCGATTGCCGCGGTCGTGGGCGAGGGGCAGGAGTGGCTGTATGTCGCCCCCTTCTTTCTCGTCCTCGGCGCCTGCCAGCTCGCGCTGTTGTCGGCTCGCCCGCAGTCGTAGCGCGACCGGATCAGGCGTTCGCTTCGATTCAGATTGGCGGCGTGAGATCACGGTTCGGCGGCGGCGCGCTTGCCGATCCGCTCCAGCTTCGTCAGGTCGTAGCGCTCGCCGTTGCCCATGAAGAAATACTTCTTGTTGTTGCGCTGCTGGCGCTCGGCGGCAACCGTCCGGCCGTCGTGAATCGCGATCTTGCTCGCGCCGGTGACCTCGAACTCCTGCCCGTGCACGACGATCGCGGTGCTCTCGTCGAGGCCGATGCCGAGCACCTCGGGGTGCTTCGCGACCACCTCTTCGAGATCGTCCTGGCGGTTGCGGGTCAGCATGTGCTGATCGATCGCGACACCCTTGATCAGGCCGAAGCCCTCTTCGTAGCCGGGCGCCATCATGATGTAGTTGTTCTCGTGCGCGCCGCGTACCATGTACGACGCGAGGATCGAGGCGCCGGCCGACGATCCGCCGACCACGCCGCCGCGCTCGAGCAGGCGCTCGACCTCACGCTGCGTCCGCGTGTGCAGGTACGAATCGACGAGACGCCACTGCCGGCCGCCGGGAAACCAGACCGCGCGCGCCGTGGTGAGCGGACGGACGAACGCCTCGGAATCGGCGACCTGGCGATCGGTGGTATGCAGCACGGTGATATTGGTGGCGCCGAAGTCCTTGAACATCTTCAGGCCGGACCAGTCGTCCGGGTAGCGGTCCGCGCCGGCGGCGGTCGGGATCACGACCAGCGGCGCGCTGCGCCCGCCGGCCAGATCGAAGAAGCGGGTGAGGATCTCCGGCCCGACGCGCCCGCCGCCGACGATCACCAGCGCGCCGTGCTCGGGCCCCCTCACCGCCGGCTGCGCAAGAAGGTCGGGCAGGCCGGGCAGCCCACGTGGGCCGGGCAGGTCCGAGAGAGCAGAGAAAGCACTCAGCATCAATACGACCAGCATTCGTCTCATCGCACGATCCTTTCGACCCTCCGACCTTAGACCCTCCGACCCTCCGACCTTCCTCCCCTCCTACCTTTCCTTGTGCCTTCCAGCCTTTCGCCCTTTCCTTCCCGCCTTCCCGCCCTCCCGCCTTCCGCCTTGCGGGTGTTCCATCACTCCTCGTCCGGCGCGCCGCCGCCCCCCGACCGCGCCACGTCCTCCTGCTTCACGCGATCGACGTTGAACTTCACCGCGCTCGCGATGATCTTGTCCAGCGCCTCGTCGAAGTCGAACGTCGTCGCCTTCGAGAAGCGCGTGTAGTTCACGCGCGAGACGACGAACGACTTCAGGTACGGACTGGTCAACCCTCGCGCCTTCAGTTTCTCCACCGCCGCGCCCACTGCATCGTCGAGTTTCAGGATCTTGCGGCCACGGCGGTCCCGCTCCTTGACCGCCTTGGCGATCGGCTCGTCGAGAAAGGCGTCGACGCGGCGGAGGATCGATTGATACGCGCCGCCGCTCAGGCGCGGCCGCTCCTCGTAGCAGATGCCAAGCGTCAGGAACGCGGGCTGTTCGAACTCGAACGCATAGTCGGATTCCTGTTTGCCGCTCTTGGCCAGGGCCCGCGCCATGCGGATGGTCTCGAGCGACTTCTCGCGAAGGTTGTGCGCCTTCTCGGTGTTCAGCGCGAGGATCTTGAACGCGATCTGCGCGTCGGGGACGATCAGCGCGACGACCGTCTTCACCCCCAGCTTTTTCAGCGCCTGGAGGCGATGGTTGCCGTTGGGCGTCAGATACTGACCGTCGTCGCGCACCGCGACGATCGGATCGAGAAAGCGGCCGAGCGTTTCGATGACGGTCATCAGCCGCTTCACATGCGTGTCGGACGCGTCGCGCTGGTAAGGCGTCGGCTCCACTCGATTCACCGGGAGCGCGGCGAGCAGTATCGGCGTTCCACCGAACGGATCCGCGTAGCGGCCCAGCACCGCCCCGCCGTCGTCTTCCACCTGCGCGGCCAGGCGATCCAGATCGCCGCTCTCGACCGACTTCGTTTCCGCGGCCGAGAGTCCTGCGGACGCGGGTTCGACCTTCTTGCGGCGGACGGCCTTTTTTCGTGGCGGCATCCGGGGATCATACTTGCCCGACATGCTTGGAGACGCGCCGATGATGAGGGCCGGCGATCGCGGGCACGGCCGTGCTGGCCGGCCCCGCGGCGCGTCGGTGGCCGGCCTCAGATACGGCCGCCGTCACGCCAGTCGCGGCCCGGCCGAGGCGAGACACGCACAAAGCCGCCGCTCGATTCTCACGGTAAAGTTCTCGCGTGAGCGCCGCCCGTCCGATCCCGCCGATGATGGCGACGCGCGCATCGGCCCTGCCTGCGGGCGACCAGTGGTCGTACGAAGTAAAGTGGGATGGCTATCGGGCGCAGGGAATCAAGAACGGCCGGACGGTCTCACTCGCGTCGCGGAACCTCAAGGACATCACGCGGCAGTTTCCGACGATCACCGCCGCGGTCTCGCGCATTCGCGCGGACAGCGCCATCGTCGACGGTGAGATCGTCGCCGTCGACACCGAGGGCCGGCCGTCGTTCCAGGCGCTTCACCACTGGAGCCTCGACGGCGTGTCGCTCGTGTACTACGCCTTCGATCTGCTGCACCTCGACGGACGCGACCTGACCAGGCGGCCGCTCGACGAGCGGCGCGCGGCGCTGCGTCATGCGATCGATGGATCAGGCCTGCTGCTGTCCGACGTACTGCCGGGGACGCCACAACAGATCACCGACGCGATCCGCGAGCTTGGCCTCGAAGGGATCATCGCGAAAAAGCGACGCTCGACCTACGCGGCGGGTCGCCGCAGCGACGCCTGGATCAAGGTGCGCTTCGCACGGCATCAGGAGTTGGTCGTCGGCGGCTACAAGCCGACGGCGGCGTCGTTCGACTCGCTGCTGGTCGGTTACTACGACGGCAGGAAACTGATGTACGCCGGCAAGGTGCGGAACGGCTTCACCCCGGCCGCGCGCGCACAGGTATTCGCCGCGATGCGGCCGCTCGAACTCTCGCGATGTCCGTTCGTCAACCTGCCCTCGACGCGAGGCGGCCACTGGGGGGAAGGTGTCACCGCGGAGGAAATGCCCGTCATTCGCTGGGTGAAGCCGGCGATCGTCGCCGAAGTGTCGTTCGCGGAATGGACGCGCGACGGCAGCCTGCGCCACGCGGCGTTCGTCGGCCTGCGCGACGACAAGCGGCCCCGCGACGTTCATCGCGAGTGACCGCCGCGCGCGCCTACTGGCTCACTTTCTCGCGCCGGATGTTGTTCAACAGCACCGGCTGAGTCCCGTAATTCTCGAGCGTGACGATGTTGTTCTCCTTGTCGGCGATGATCTTCGTGGCCAGCGACATCTTGCCTTCGCCCTCGCCGTCGCTGTTCAGACGCAGCTCGATCACGGTGAACGGATAGTCGATCGATCGCGGCTGGTTCGCCGCCTCCCAGAAGCCGATTCGTCGATCCGTGACCAGCACCACGCGCTCGCCTCCGTCCGGCTGCGGCACTCGCCGCGCGAAGTGGATGTCGATGCCGACGCGTCCCGGCGCCCGGAAGTAGCCGGCGCGCGGCATGTCCTGCAGCACGTCGAGCAGCTTGTTCGGTCCCTGGTCCAGCATCACCGACATCAGCTTGTCCCGCTCCGCGTCCGTGGACCATCGATTGACGACGATCTCGATGTTGCCGGCAGCGCCGCGGTCCATGTTGACGGCGTTGGCGATGAACCGCTCGGGCGCGCCCATCGTCTGCGCGCGAGCGGTGACCGAGAACACTGCCGCGGCGGCGACAGCGGCAGCTATGGCAGAGATTCTGTGAAACAGCCCAGGCATGTCAGAAACCTCCTGGGCTGATCGTGTTCAAGGATTGGGCCGGCGAGGCGCGGCCTCAACCGGCGCGGCACGTTCGTTCGGCGCGCCGGCCGGCCGCCTATACGTCCACGATTTGGTTGCAGCCTTTGCAGCGTTGGCCGTTGTTTCTCTTGTTATGGAACTTCCGGCACGTTTGGGCCTTCTCGGTTTCGTCTGCCTTGTTCTTTCTCAACTGCTCGGCGAGCTTCTTGTTCTCGTTCTTGGTCTGCCCGCTTTCTCCGGAACCCGGCTGGCCTTTATTGTGCCCTTTCGTGCCTTGCATCCCGAGATCGTTCAGCGCCTTGGCAATCTGGTCCTGACTGTACGAGGCGCCGATACTCGTGTAGCCGACACCTGCCTTGCCGCCTGATGCGCGCTGTACCGACTGTGCGGCTGCCAGGCCCGGCTGCTTGCTCGCAGGCTTCGCCGGTCGAAAAACTGGAGGCACGACGGGCCCTCTCACCTGCGGCGCGGGCACGTCGGTTACTCGCGAGGCGTTGACCGGCGCGAACCGGGGCGCCGTCGCGATCTGCCGGTTGACTGGCCGTGATGTACCGCTCGCGACAGGCGACGTCTTGTTGGTCGAGCTCATGAGATCGTCATCCTTTCTTGGCGACTGACCCCGACGCAAAATTCTGGTGCGTCAGTCAGCTATTTTCTTGCTGCCGGGGTGAGCATCGTTTCTCGACGCTCGCCGCTGCGGAGGTAGATGACCTTCGCCGGCTGCCCGATTTTCAGGACGTCGAGCGCGTACGTGTAATCGTAAATGTTTGCGATCGACTGCCCGGCAATTTCGACGATGATGTCGCCCTTCTGCAGGCCGGCCTGTTCGGCAGGGCCGCCGCCGATGACGCCGCCGAGCAGGAGGCCCTTCACTTCGGTCGAGTAGTCGGGAATCGTCCCGGTGAAGACGCGCACGCCGGCGCGGCCGGCGCCCGACTGCATCTGCTGCTCGACCTTCGTAAACTGCGGCGGCGCGTCTGTCTGCTCGACGCGGCGCAGGATCGCCGCGGCGAAGTCGACGACGCGATCGAGGTCCTCGTAATCGATCTTGTCGGGCGTGTCGGACGGCTTGTGATAGTCGGCGTGCGTACCGGTGAAGAAGGCGAGCGACGGGACGCTGGCCGAGTTGAAGGTCGCGACGTCGGTCGGCTGATACGGATCTGCCTGGGCGACCAGGTCGAAACCGGCGGCGACGTTCGCCTGCTCGAGAATCTTCGCCCACACCGGACTGGTGCCGGTCGCCTGCACCGTCAGCTTGTTGTCCTGCATCCGGCCGACCATGTCGAAATTCAGGTAGGCGGCGAGCTGATCGAGCGGCATTGGCGGCCTGGCGGTGAACGCGCTCGAGCCAATCAGCCCGAGTTCCTCCCCCGACCACAGCGCCACGAGGACGTTGCGATGTCGGTGCTCCTTCGCCAGCGTCGCCGCGACCGCGAGCACAGCGGCGGTCCCTGACGCATTGTCGTCCGCGCCGGCGTGGACTTTCGTGATCTCGTCCTTCTGCGCCAGCGTGTTGCCCGCTTCGCCGTGACCGAGGTGATCGTAGTGCGCGCCGATCGCCACCCACGGTTTAACGGTCGACGTGACCGGGTCGGTGGCCGGCAGGTAAGCAAGGACGTTGTGTCCGGTCTTCTTCTCGCGGATCACGTTGGCGTGGACTCTGGCCGTGAGATTCGGGATCGCAAACCCGGCGGCGTGAGGGTTCGCGTCGTCGAGCGCCTTCTGCAGGTCCTCGAGCTTCTTCCCGGTCGGCGCGAAGATCTGATCGGCGGCCGCGCCGATCGCGGTGACCGCGATGATTCCGGATCCCGCGAGCGCCGTGTCGAACGTCATCGGCGCGAGTTCACCGGCATTTGGTGATCGCGGCCCGGTGATGACAATCAGTGCTTTTGCGCCGTGCTGCCGCGCGGCCATCGCCTTGTAGCGGAGATCGGCATAACGCGCCAGGATCTGTTTGGTCTTGGCCTCGGCGTCCTCGGGGAAGTAGCGCAGCACGACCACGATCTTGTCCTTGACGTCGAGCGTGGCGTAGCTGTCGTAGGCGAATCCCTGGCCATCAGGCACGGTGATCCCGTAGCCCGCGAACACCATCGAAGCTTCGGCATCGCCGTTGTCGGAGAACGAGAGCGCACGGTAGCAGGGTGATCGCGGGGCCTGGTTGGTCAACCCCTGACCATCGACTTTGCCGCCGGCGACCCCGTCGACGCAGCCGACGCCAGAACTGAGGCTAATCGTCGATCCACCGTCCTTCGTGCCGGCGGTGAACTCGAACGGCGCGAGGAGATCGGTTTTGCCGGGGAGTGGTTTCGCGCCGAGCTTCTGCAACTCGGAGGCGATGTAGTCGCTGGCCAGCTTCTCGCCGTTCGATCCGGCAAGCCGCCCCTCGAGCCGCGGCGAGGCGAGCGTCTCGACGTGTGTTTTCGTTTTCGACGGCGCCTGTGCCTGCAGTGTTGCGGCAGCGATGATCAACACCGAGATGGCCGAGCTCACGGAGACCGCAGAGAAAACTGTGCGCTGCGGTCTCTGCGTGGTCTGCGGTTTCTGCGTTCCCGCGCGGGCGTCAGCTGTGGGGGTCATGACTTGGCCGGCTTTCTCGGCGGCGCGTTCCTGAGCGCCTCCATCGCTTTCTCGTGGTTCCACTGCGCGAGGAAAATCTGGCCCCCTGATCCGCCGGCGCGGTTCGACGTCCAGGCGAGCGTCTTGCCGTCAGGCGACGGCACCGGCAGGCCGTCGAAGCCGTCCGTGTAAGTCACGCGTACCGGCTCCTTCGCGCCATCCTTGTCGACGATGAACAGTTCAAAATTCTCGAAGCCGAGCTTGTTCGACGCGAAAATGAAGTACTCGCCGGAGGGATGCATGTAGGGCGCCCAGCTCATCGATCCGAACGTCGTGATTTGTTTCTGATCGGATCCGTCCGGGTTCATGGTCCAGACATCGGCGATGAGGCCCTGCTCGTCGAACCGCCGCCAGACGATCTTCTTGCCGTCGGGAGTGAAGAACGGACCGCCGTCGTAGCCCCACGAGGTGGTGAGGCGCTTCTGGTCCGAGCCGTCGGCCTTCATGACGTAGATCTCGGCGAAGTTGCTCGGATTGTCCGTGAGCCACTTCTTTTCCTTCTCGTCGAGCGGATGGTCGTAGGCGCTGCGCATCGACGTGAAGACGATCCACTGTCCGTCCGGTGAATAGCTGCCTTCGGCGTCATAGCCGCGCGCGGTCGTGAGCTGCTTGAGGGCACCGGTCTTCTCGTTGTAGGACCAGATGTCCATGTGCTCGTCGTAATCCCACGCGTACCGCCGTTCCTTGCCGGATGCGCGGAACGCCAGCTCTTCGTCCTGCAACTGCTTCGACTTCGGATCGGCGTGCGTCGACGCGAACTCGATCTCGTCGGTCCCCGGACGGAAGAACGCACACGTCGTCTTGCCGGTGCCCGGCGAGATGCGCTTGGTATCGCCGGTTGTCAGATCGAGCACGTAAATTTGATAGAAGGGGTTGCCGGGCTCGCGCTCGCTCTGAAACACGAGCCGCTTGCCGTCCGGCGACCAGTAGCCCTCGCCCGCGCGCTTGCCCTCGACGGTCAGGCGACGTACGCGCGACAGGAAGTCACGTTCCTGGTACGAGGCTGGCGCCGCCTGCAGCAGCAGGAGCGCAACGGAGCAGACGCGCGCGACGGTCATCGTTCACCTTCCGAAAAAGGAACGCGCTGATTATCGCGCGCCCTCACGGCGGCACGCCAGTTACAGTTCAGAACGACAATATATGACAATGAGGGACATTCGTGTCCAATTCACGCTGAACACGGTCTCGAAACAGCACAGTATTCATAAATATCTGTTTGATAATAAGTTGTCTGACAATAGCTGAGTCAGTGTGCCATTCATGAACAGACTTTACATGACAACACATCCCGCAGTCTCTGCGGATGAATACTCGTAACATATTGCTGGGAATGGTGTTAACAGTTCATATGTCTCTATATGACAGTGTGGCTGATGGCTTGCTCTGCCGTAGGGCACAATGAAAAACGTCTGGATTCGACAAACTCGACGCAAAGCGGTCTGGGGGCCGAAGCGCACGCTGGCAGTCCTCGCCGTTCTCTGCGTCACCGGCCTCGTCACGACCCCCGCGGAGGCCAAACCGAAGCATGACCATCAACCCGGAACGAAGACGGCGGGTATGCCTGGTGGTTTCGTCAAGAACTACAAGCTTGACGACACGCTCACTGAACACGCCAACCAGGGCAACGGCCTCCTGACCACCCGCGTCATCGTGCAGCTCAACCCGGGCGCGACGCTCCCGCCCGAGTTCAAGAAGTTCGCGCGCAACCGGCGGCTCGATCTGCTCAACGGCGAGGTTCTGGAGGTGCCGAACGGCATCCTCAAGCAGATGGCCGCCCACCCCTCGATCTTCCAGGTTCACTACGACCGTCCGATCGGCGCGCACAACTACCGCACGTCGGTGACGGTCGGTGCGCGCACCGTGCAGAACTACATGGGGCTGACCGGCACCGGCGTCGGCATCGCAATCATCGACTCCGGCATCACCGCGTGGCACGACGACCTCACGAACAAGACATCGAAACTGTTCCCGTACGGCAACCAGCGTGTCGCGAAGTTCGTGGACTTCGTCAACGGCCGCTCGCTGCCGTACGACGACAACGGTCACGGCAGCCACGTGGCCGGCATCATCGCCGGCAACGGTTATGACTCCTACGGCGAGAAGACCGGCATCGCGCCGGACGCCAACATCGTGTCGCTCAAGGTCCTCGATCAGGATGGCAAGGGCACGATCAGCAACATCATCGCGGCGCTCAGCTGGATCGCCACCAACGGCGCGGCCTACAACATCCGCGTCGTCAACATGTCGGTTGGCGCGGGGATCTACGAGTCGTACTGGACCGATCCGCTGACGCTCGCGACGAAGAAGCTCACCGACAAGGGCATCGTCGTGGTTGCGGCGGCCGGCAATTTCGGAAAGAACACCGACGGCCACCTGCAGTACGGCGGCATCACGGCGCCGGGCAACGCACCGTGGGTGCTGACGGTCGGCGCGTCCACGACGAACGGCACGCTGAGCCGCAGCGATGACGAGATGGCCGGCTTCAGCTCGTCGGGGCCGAGCGCCATCGACTACGAAGCGAAACCGGATCTCGTCGCACCGGGCGTCGGCACGGTCTCGCTCGCGGTGCCCGGCAGCACGTTCTACATGCTCAAGTCGCAGTACCTGCTCAATGGTCTTCGCCTGCTCGGCTCGAAGCCGTATCTCGCGCTGAGCGGCACGAGCATGGCGGCGCCGGTCGTCAGCGGATCCGTCGCGCTGATGCTGCAGGTGAATCCGAAGCTCACGCCGAACCTAGTGAAGGCGATCCTCCAGTACACCGCGCAGCAGTATCCGGGCTACTCGCCGCTGCGCCAGGGCGCCGGCTTCCTGAACACGCTCGGCGCGGTCCGCCTCGCGCAGTACTACCTGAACCCGCGGCCTGGCGATCGGGTGCCGACGCAAACGGTGTGGAGCCGTCAGATCCTGTGGGGCAGCCACCGGGTGACGGGCGGCATCATGAAGCCCTCCGCCAACGCGTGGTCCAACACGGTGGTGTGGGGCAGCGCGAAGACGATGGCGGACTCAGGCGACAACATCGTGTGGGGTTCGATGGCGCTCGACGGGGACAACATCGTCTGGGGCAGCGCCGACAGCGGCGACAACATCGTCTGGGGCACGGCGTGGGTCGGCGACAACATCGTCTGGGGCACCAGTGACGGCGGCGACAACATCGTCTGGGGCAGCGACTGCGGCGGCGCCGACTGCGACAACACCGTGTGGGGCACCAGCGACGGCGACAACATCGTCTGGGGCACCTGCGATGGCGGCGACAACATCGTCTGGGGTTCGGCGCTCGGCGACAACATCGTGTGGGGCACGTCGGCCGACGCTGACGTGACGTGGGGGTCTTCGGACACCGAGGAGGCGCAGGTGTTCAATGACGACGCAACCGGGCCGGTGCCGGATCCGCAACTCGAGTTCGGCGACACGGTTCCGCTCGTGCCTGATGTCACCGTCAACCCGGTCACCCCTGTGGTCGGATCCCTGGGTTCGATTGGAGGCTTCTAATGGAGAACATGCCGTACCAATCCGAACTCGACGTTCAGCCGACGCTCGCGCACGCGACGTTCGCTGAGCCGACCGGAGAGGTCAGCACCGATTGGCGGATGGGGCTGCCGGTCCTCACCGGCGTCCAGGTGGTGCTCAGGGAGCTCCGCTCGACGGACGCGCCGTCGCTCTTCGCGCTGTTGACGACCGAAGAGGTGTCGCGATTCATCTCGCCGCCGCCGACGACGGTCGAAGGCTTCGAGAAGTTCATCGCCTGGGCGCAGCGCCAGCGCCGCGCCGGCTCCTACGCGTGCTTCGCGGTGACGCTGGTGAACGACGACACTGCGATCGGGATCTTCCAGCTCCGCGAGCTGGAACCCGGGTTCGGCACCGCTGAGTGGGGATTTGCCATCGGGTCACCGTACTGGGGCACCGGGATTTTCCAGGAAGGAGCTGTACTGCTGGTGAGCTTCGCGTTCGAACGA
>DATFWL010000579.1:0-16650 GCA_035259385.1 Vicinamibacterales bacterium
GCCGTAGAAGAACAGCGTGTTCTTGATAATCGGACCGCCGACGTCGGCGGTGCCGGTGTCGACGCGCGTATCCGGCTTCTGATCCGCCGGCGCCGTGATCGCCGGACAGTTCGCGGCGATGGTCGTGCTGCCGCAGCCGAAAAAGAACGGGAACGCGCTGAACGGCTTGCGCCGGAACAGATAGCTGCCTTCGCCGTGGAAAGCGTTCGTGCCCGACGGCGTCACGGCGTTGTAGACCATGCCCATCGTCTGGCCGAATTCGGGTGCGAAGCCGGTGGTGACGACCTTCACTTCCTGAATCATCACCTCCGACATCGGCAGCAAGCGCAGCCCGGCGCGGTCCTTTTCGGTGTTCGTGTTGCCGTCGATCTGGTAGTTGATGCGCATCGCGGCGCCGTTGGCCGCCAGGCGCGGCACGCCGAATTCGACGTTCTCGTACCCGGTCACGCCCGGCTGGACGAGCGCGAAGTTGTACGGGTTGCGCGCGACCAGCGGCAGGTTGTGAACTTCGAGATCGCTCATCGTGTGGCCAACGTCGATCCGCGCGACGTCGAGCGCAGGAATGTCGGTGCTGCTCACGGTGATCGTTTCGCTCACCGTGCCGACGGCCAGCGTCGCGTTCACGGTTGCCGTCTGGCCGACCGACAGCGCGATGTCGGTCTGCTCGAACTTCTTGAAGCCTTGCAGCTCGGCGACGACGCGGTATTTGCCGAGCGGGAGGAGCGGTGCGCGATACAGGCCTTTCTCGTTCGTCGTGACCGAGCGCTCGGCGCCGGTGTCCACGTTCGTAACCGTGACGGTGACGCCCGGCAGCACGCCACCCGACGTGTCCACGATAATGCCTTCGATGGTGCCATTCGCGGCCGTCGACTGCGCCAGCGCCGGCACCGACGCGGCGAGTGCCGCGATGATGAATGCAGCGATTTTTCTCAGCATTCCGCGAGTATACAAACAATCGACGAGGCGGCGAGTCGAGGAATACCCGATTTATCGGTGAAAACCGAAGACGTCGTCGCCGGGATCCATTTCTTCGAAGTGATGGCGGAGCAGCATCCGGCTCGCGAGATACGCGCCGGTGACGCTGTGACTCGAATCGCCGAAAGCGAACAGGTGGTGGGGAAAATTTCGGTGCGGACCGATGCACGGCAGCCCGTTCGCCGCCCGGACGTAATCCGCGGCCCACCCGTACTCGGGCTCCGCGCCGGAGATATCCGGATACATCGTCGACAGCTCGTACATCAGCTGCCCTGTCCGCTGCAGGATGATCTTGTCCCGCTGCCGCGCCGGCACCGACTCGGCGTCCGCGCCGCAGACGAGCACGCGATCGTCGCCGACCCATCGGACCACGTGCGGCGGTTCGCTGGCGTCGCGAATCACGATCTCGTGCCGCGCCATCTGCTGCCGCACTTTCGCGGGCAGCGGCTCGGTGAGGGTCATGTATGCCGACTTGAACCAGAAGTGCCGCACCAGCGGCTTGAAGAGCGGCGTCGGGATGCCGGTCGCCACGATCACGCGTGACGTTCGGATCGACCCGCCTGTCGTGAAGACCTCGGCGGTCTTGCGGTTGAACGTGATCCGCTTGACCGGCGATCGCTCGAACAGCAGCGCGCCGCGCTCGGCCGCCGCCGCGGCGAGACCGATGCACGCGCGGTAGGGATCGATCGAGGCCGCTTCTCTCGTGCGCAGACCTGCGGACGCGTCGAGCGAGGCGTCGCCGCGGACCGCGCGTGCGTTCAGGAGCGGTGCATCGAGTCCCGCCTCGCGACGCGCCTTCTGATCCTTGTTGAGCCGCGCGACCTGGTCCGTCGTCGTCGCAACCGTCACCGTGGTCCGCGGCTCGAGCGCGCACCTGATTTCGAGGCGTCGCAGCAGCGCGGCGAAGTCGAGCGCCGATCGCCGCCACGTCTGAAACGTCCGCCGGGCGTTGCGCAACCCAATCAGCTTCTCCAGTTCCGCGAACGACAGACCGGGATCGTCGGTGATCAGCCCGGCGGACAGCGACGTCGCCCCGCGGCCGATCTGTCCCGCCTCGAGGAGCATCGTCTTCACGCCCGCGGCTGACAGCGCGTACGCCGTGGCGCATCCCGTCAAGCCCGCACCGATCACGACGACGTCGTGAGGATCGCTGCCTTTGTGCCTGGCATTCGACGGAACGCGCGAACGGGGAAACTGATCGACCCAGGGCGAGCGCCCGTACTTGGTCATCGGCACGCGAGTCCGGTTCCTCTGTTCGTGTTCATGGAAGCTCGAAGGCGGTGAGCACCTGCAGCAGTTTCGTGACCTCGACCAGGTCGCGAAAGGTGCCCTTCACGTTGTGCGCATCCGAACGAGTGAGACCAGGAACGAAGGCCGCGCGTTCCGCGTCGATCGTCAGCTTGAAGCCGACCTCGAGCGCCACGGGCGTGGTCACGCGATAGGGCTGCATCGATCCGAGTCTGGCCATCGCGCGCTTCGCGCCTTCGCGAATCATCGCCTGGCCGCGAGCCGGGGTCACCGTGTTCGCCGAATGGTAGCCGTACGGCTCCTTGACGATGGCTCCCTCCGCCGACGGCGCGACGTGCTGGAGCTGGGTGACCGCCAGCCGATCACCCGACACGAGCGCCACCGGCACGCCGAACTGCCCGGCCAGCGCTGCATTGTAGATGCCTTCCGACACTTCCGAGCCGTTCAGTCTGACGCCCAGCAGCCGCGCGCTCGAAATGGTGTGGCCGCGGACCGCATCGGCGGTCCACTCGCTGGCGTGATAGCCGATGAACATCGCCGCGCTGAACGTGTCGTCGATGCCCTGCATCATCTCGAGCGGCCGCGGGAAACCGCGGACGATGCGGACGTCGTCCGGCACTTTGTCGATGAGGAGACTCTGGCCGTTGCCGTGCGAATCGCAGACGACGATCTCGGCGGGACCGGCCTCGCGGATGCCGGCGATGGCGGCATTCACTTCGCCCGTCATCCACTCGCGGGCGCGCTGATATTCGAAGCCGTCGGGCCCGAGCTGTGCCGGCTGGACGACGCCGGAAATGCCTTCCATGTCGACGGAGATGAAGACCTTGCGGGGCCGTCCCTGTGCATGCGCGATCGAGGCAGAGAGGAGGAGGGCGACGGCCGCGCGCGCAAACATGACCGCGCATTTTACCCGGATCTCGCAAGGGCGCCCCGAGCGAGGCGCCCCTGCACGAGGAAGGGCCAATCGCGGTTGGATGGCTGGGCCGCCCTGTCGGGCGGCGGCCTGGTCAGCGTCGCTGCTCGCGGGCGAGGAGGGCTTTCTTTCGCGCCACACCCCAGCGGTACCCGCCTGCTCCGCCCGCCGCGGGCACGACGCGGTGGCACGGGACGGCGAGCGCGACCGGATTGGTGGCACACGCACGAGCGACGGCGCGCACCGCCTGCGGACGGCCGATCGCCGCGGCGACCTCGCCATAGGTCCGCGTCTCGCCGTACGGAATCTGCGCGAGCGCCTGCCACACCTGCCATTGGAACGCCGTGGCCTGCACGTCGAGCGGCAGATCCAGTGTCGGCCGGCGACCGGCGAGATGCGCGACGATGGCGTCGGTCCACCCGCTGAGCGCGCCGGTATCGCGGACGATCGTCGCCGCCGGATACTCGCGCGACAGCACCGCGGACAACTCGGCGTCGGTCGATCCCATGGCGACGACGCAGATGCCGCGGTCGGTGGCGCCGACCAGCAGCCGGCCCAGGGAATGCGCGTTCGCGTCCACGATCGCGTAGCGGATGGTCACCCCTGCACCGCCGCTCCGGTAGACCGACGGCGCCATCCCGAGTTTCGGGACCGCGCGCTCGTAAAAGCGGCTGCTCGACGCGTAGCCGGCGTCGAAAATCGCGCCGGTGACGTCGCCGCCGCGCTGCAGGTGCCGCTTCACTTTTCCGAGCCGGCAGGCCTCGGCGTACTCGCGCGGCGTGACGCCGACGAGCCGCTTGAAATTCCGCTGCAGGTGATACGGGCTGCCGCCGAGGCGGCGCGCCAGCGTCGCCAGCGCCGGATGGCCGTCGACGTTCGACAGGTATACGCACACGCGGCGGATCTTCTCGACCCACGGATCGGCGGCCGGCGCCACCGTGTCCGGCTTGCACCGCTTGCACGCGCGGAATCCGCCGGCGCGCGCGGCGTCCGGCGTCTCGAAGAACGCGACGCGGTCGCGGCGCGGCCGGCGGCTCGCGCACGAGGGCCGGCAGAAGATGCCCG
Source organism: Vicinamibacterales bacterium (assembly GCA_035259385.1). GTDB lineage: Bacteria > Acidobacteriota > Vicinamibacteria > Vicinamibacterales > CAVVIG01 > QHWK01. The sequence continues at coordinate 4,202 of DATFWL010000579.1, forward strand.
TGGATCGCACGGCGTAGACGAACGCGCCGTCAACGCTGCGATCGCGTGCGAGCACGGCACGCCAGCGATCGTCGTCGGGGCTGCCGTCGCCTCCGACGGCAGCGGGACCGTGGTCGAGGGACCGGGTGCCGCCGCGGTCGTGTCCGGCTTCCCGACCGCCGAAGCCGTTGCGCGAGTCGTTAGCCGGACCGTGATCGATTGCCATGCTGTTCATGCGCCGAGTATCCCGCGGCGCGCTCCCGGCCACTATCCGGGGCTTGCGATCAATGTTACGCCGGCGGTGGTCTACGAAGGCCTTCGTTGACACCGGGCCGCCCTTCGCGAAATACTCGGGCCCATGCTCCAGGACCTCCGCTATGCGGTGCGGACGCTCGCTACGACTCCCGCCTTCACGGTCGTCGTCGTGCTGACGCTCGCCCTCGGCATCGGTGCGAACACGGCCATCTTCTCGCTCACCGATCAGGTGCTGCTCCGTCTTCTCCCTGTGAAGTCACCCGAGCGCCTCGTCGTCTTCGATGGCCCCGGCGCCTTCCAGGGGCGGACGTTCAACAACGGCACCTTCTCGCACCCGATGTACCGCGACTTCCGCGACGGCAACACCGTGTTCGACGGCGTCCTCGCGCGGTTCCCCGCCCCGCTCACGGTGATGACCAGCGGTCAGGCCGAGCGCGTCAACGGCGAGCTGGTCACCGGCAACTACTTCGGCGTGCTCGGCGTCCGCGCGCGGATCGGCCGCACGTTCACGCCCGACGACGACCGCACGCCGGGCGGACATCCGGTGGTGATGCTCAGCTACAACTACTGGACGCGTCGCTTCGCCGCCGATCCGACCGTGCTGAATCGCAGCGTCACCATCAACGGCCTGCCGATGACGATCGTCGGCGTCACGCCGATCGGCTTCTACGGGACCGTCATCGGCGAGAACCCTGACGTGATGGTGCCGGTCGCGATGAAGGCGCAGATGACTCCGACGTGGGACGACCTTCAGAACCGTCGCAGTCGATGGCTCACGGTGATGGCCCGGCTGAAGGACGGCGTGTCGCGCGAGCAGGCGGAAGCGTCGATGAACGTCCTCTACCGTCAGATCAACGAGCAGGAGCTCAAGGAAATCGCGAATCAGTCGCAGACGTTCCGGCAGCGGTTCACGAGCAAGCACCTGTTCCTCTATCCCGGCCAGCAGGGACGCTCGGATCTCCGGAAGGACTTCTCGACGCCGATTCTCGTGCTGATGGGAATGGTCGGCCTGGTGCTGCTGATCGCGTGCGCCAACGTCGCGAACCTGCTGCTGGCGCGCGGGACGGCGCGCTACAAGGAGGTCGCGATTCGCCTCGCACTCGGCGCCAGCCGCGGCGCGATCGTGCGTCAGCGGCTGGTCGAGAGCCTGCTGCTCGCCGCCGCCGGCGCGGCCCTCGGACTCGCCGTCGCGTGGTGGACCAGCTCGCTGCTGCTGCGGACGCTGCCGCTCGACCAGGGGGCCCGGACACTCTCCGCGACGCCCGACGCGCGCGTGACGGCATTCGCGCTCGCGCTCTCGCTGGTCACGGCGATCCTCTTCGGCCTCGCGCCGGCGCTGCAGTCGACGCGGCCGGCGTTGACCGCGACGCTGAAGGACGAGAGCGGCAGCGTCGCCGGCGGCGCCGGGCAGGCTCGCTTCCGCAAGACGCTCGTCGTCGCGCAGGTGTGTCTTTCAGTGCTCCTTCTGGCCGGCGCCGCGCTCTTCGCGCGCAGCCTCTACAACCTGAAGACGCTGAATCCAGGCTTCAACGCCGATCAAGTGCTCGCCTTCTCGGTCGATCCGGCGCTGAATGGCTACCCGCGCGCGCGATCGCTCGCCATCTTTCAACGGCTCGAAGAAGAGCTCGCCACGCTTCCTGACGTGCGGTCGGCCACGGCAGCGGTGATCGCGCTGATGACCAACAGCGACTGGAGCAGCACGGTGAAAGTCGAAGGCTACACGCCGAAAGACGGCGAGAACATGAACCCGAACGTCAACGGCGTCGGCCCCGGCTATTTCTCGACGATGGGCCAGCCGCTGCGCGCCGGCCGCGAGTTCACCGTGAAAGACACCGAGGGCGCGCCGCAGGTTGCGATCATCAACGAGACGATGGCGAAGTATTTCTTCGGCAGCGCCAACCCGGTCGGGCATCGGATCGGGTGGGGCCGCGGCAAGGCGACCGACATGGAGATTGTCGGCGTCGTGAAGGACTCGCGAACGTCGTCGCTGCGGCAGGAGATCCCGCGGTTCCTGTACATCCCGTACGCGCAGGAGGCAGAAATCGGCTCGATCACTTTCTACGTCCGTGCGCGCGGCGACGCAGCCGGGCTCAGCGCATCGGTTCGCGACGCGGCGCGGCGCGTCGATCCGAACCTGCCCGTCTACGACATGAAGACGATGAACACGGTCGTCGACGAGCTGCTGTTCATCGAGCGGATGGTCGCGGCGCTCTCGGTCGCGTTCGGCGCGCTGGCAACGCTGCTCGCGGCGATCGGCCTGTACGGCGTGATGTCGTATTCGGTGGCGCGGCGGACGCGCGAGATCGGCATCCGCATGGCGCTCGGCGCGGAACGACCCTCGGTGATGTGGCTCGTCCTGCGGGAAGTGGCGCTGATGGTCGGCGTCGGTCTCGCGATCGGCGTGCCGCTGGCGATCGCGCTCGGACGCGTCGTGCAATCCCAGTTGTTCGATCTGTCGGCGACCGATCCTCTCGCGATCACCGGTGCCACAGGCGTGCTCGCACTGGTCGCGCTCCTCGCCGGCTACCTGCCGGCCCGTCGGGCGACCATGGTCGACCCGATGCTCGCGCTGAGGTACGAGTGACGCACACGGGGACAGCAACCGCGCGCTGAATCCTTCGGAGATCAACGTGAATATGAGCACGCCGATCCGGTGAAGAGCCGGCAATTAAGAATTAGGAATTGAGAATTAAGAATTCGTGTCAAATCACGATGCGTTGGGCGGCATTCGGCGTGGCGACGAATTCTTAATTCCTACTTCTTAATTCTTAATTTACGATGGCGATGCGCATGCGCATCGCCATCGTCGGCAGCGGCGGCGTGGGCGGCTACTTCGGCGGGCGGCTTGCCGAAGCAGGCGCCGACGTGATCTTCCTGGCCCGCGGCGCGCACCTGGACGCGATGCGGGCGCGCGGCCTTCGCATCGTCAGCCCGAACGGCGACGTCCACCTGCCTCGGGTTCAGGCGGCAGGTGACACGCGCGACATCGGTCCGGTCGACGTCGTGCTGTTCGCGGTGAAGCTGTACGACACGCCAGGCGCGCTCTCTTCTCTTCGCCCGCTCATCGGCGCCGACACTATCGTCGTCCCGCTCCAGAACGGCGTCGACAGCGTCGCGATGATCGAACAGGCCGTCGGCGCCGAGCATACCGGCGGCGGCACCTGCTACGTGTCGGCGGTGATCGCCGAGCCTGGCGTGATCAGGCACACCGCCATGGATCACCTGATCTTCGGCGAGCGCGACGGCACGCGGTCGCCCCGGCTCGATGCCCTGCGTCAGGCGTGCAGCCGGGCAAAATTCAAAGCGACGCTGAGTGATCACGTGAACGCCGACATCTGGGCGAAGTTCGTCCGCCTGTCGGTGATGAGCGGCATGACCACCGTGACGCGGAGCCCGCTCGGCGTCGTCTGCACCGATCCGGTGCTGTTCGAGATGCTCAAGGAGGCGGTGCGGGAAGCGCTCGCGGTCGCAGGCGCGACTGGGGTCGCGGTACGGGCCACCACCGTCGAGGACGCCGCCCGGGCGTTCCGCGAGCTGCCGCCGCAGACGAAGTCGTCGATGCTCGAAGATCTCGAGCGGGGCCGCCGTCTCGAGCTGCCGTGGTTGAGCGGCGCGGTCGTGCGCATCGGCGAGGAGGTCGGCGTCGCGACGCCGACCCACCGGTTCATCGCAACGGTGCTGAGACCGTTCGTCAACGGCGATGCACGCGGCCCGAAGCCTTCGGCCGGACGATGACACCCAGCATTCGCGCGCTCCTCGCTCGTCCAGGATTCTCGCTGATCGCGATTGCCACGCTGACGCTCGGCTTCGGTGCCAACGCCGCGGTCTTCTCGCTGACGCGCACCGTCCTGCTGCGCGAGCTTCCCTACCGGGACGCCGACCGGCTGGTTCAGGTGAACGAAACGAGCGCCTCGCTCCCGATCGGGCCTGCCGGCATCTCCCCGGCGAACTACGTCGTGTGGAAGGAGCGCGTCACCGCGTTCGAGCAGACGGCCCTCTTCCGCCGCGTTCAGTTCAACGTCTCCACGCCGTCGCGGCCGGTGCAGGTGGAAGGTTTTCTGGTTTCGCCGACGTTTTTTCCCCTGCTCGGCATCGACGTCGCCCGCGGCCGCGGCTTTCTGGATGCCGAGGCCAGCGCGCCCGGGCGCGACGACGTCGTTTTGCTCAGCGACGGGTTCTGGCGGCGCATGTTCGACAGCGACCCGGCGGTCGTCGGCCGGAAGGTCGTCGTCGACGGCGCACCCTGCACGGTCGTCGGCGTGCTGCCCGCGAGCTTCAGGATCTTTCATGTGCTGAACCGCGACGTCGACCTGTTCCGGCCGCTCGTCATGGATCCGACCGACCGCGTGCAGTCGCTGAACGTCTGGGCGAAGCTGAAGCCGAACGTCCCGGTCGCGACCGCGGATGCCGAGCTGAAGGCGATCTACCCCTCGCTTCCAGTTCGCGACCGCGACTGGATCGGCACGGCCTGGCTGCTTTCGACGCGGCTGGCGGCCGGACCGAAAACGGTGCTCGTCGCGCTCGAGTGGGCCGTGGCGTTCGTGCTGCTGATCGCCTGCGCCAACGTCGCGAACCTGCTGCTGGCGCTCGCCGCCGGACGCCGCACCGAACTCGCCGTGCGGCAGGCGCTCGGCGCCAGCCGCTGGCGGGTTGCCCGCGACCTCGCCGGCGAGACGCTCGTGCTCGTCGCAGCCGGCGTCGTGCTCGCGATCGTCCTCGCGCTCTGGCTCGTCGCCACGCTCAACGCCGTCGTCAGCTATCAGGACGTCAACCGGCTCGAGCCATTTCGAGTCGACGTCTGGGTGCTGGCGTTCACCGTCGCAATCGCGCTCGGCACCGCGCTCGTGTTCGGGATGCTTCCCGCCGGCACGGCCGGCCGGATCGACGTCGCCGGCGCGCTGAAGGAGTCGGGGCACGCGGTCGCCGGCGGCCGATCGACCCGTCGTCTTCGTGAGGCGCTCATCGTCGCCGAGCTCGCGCTGGCGATCGTGCTCACGGTGGCGGCGGTCACGCTGACGCGCAGCGCCGTCGCGCTCCACGACCTCGCGCGCGGCGTGTCGGTCGAGGGCGTGATGACGGCGCAGCTGGCCTTGAACGATCCGCGCTACGCCGATCCGGATCTGATGGTCCAGACGACGAGCGCGATTGTCGAGCGGCTGCGCCAATCGCCGACCGTGGCCAGCGCGGCGCTGGTCAATTACGCGCCGCTGTCGCTGATTCGCGTCGGCACGCGCGTCGCCGTAGAAGGCGTGCCGCCGCCATCGCTCGATCGGCCGTGGGTCGCGCGCTACTTCGTCGTCAGTCCGGATTATTTCAGCGCCGTCGGGATCCCGCTGGCGACCGGCCGCGATTTCACCTCCGCAGACGATCGCTCGCGGGGCGGCGTCGCCATCGTCAGCGAGCTGTTCGCGCGACGGTTCTGGAACACCACCGAGGTGATTGGCCGGCACATCACGCCGGACTTCGGTCGGAGCACTGCGTTCTGGATTCCGCGCAGCCGCGGCGACGCATTGACGATCGTCGGCGTCGTCCGCGACGTGCGTGAGGACGGTCTGCCCGATTCCGAAGGCGTGCCGCAGATCTACCTGCCCTACGCGCAGAATCCGACCGTCGTCTCGACGATCGTCGCCCGCGCCGCCCGCGGGCCGGCGGAGACGGCGGCGGCGGCGGTCCGCGATGCGGTGCGGACCGTCGATCCGCAGCTGCCGGTGTCGTACGAGATGACGTTCGACGACGTGATCCGCGAGACGTTCGCGCGGCCGCGGGAGCTCGCCTGGCTGATCGGATCGTTCGCCGGCCTGGCGCTCGTGCTCGCGGCAATCGGCGTCTACGGGGTGATGGCGTTCATGACGACGGCCCGGTCGCGCGAGATGGCGATTCGCAAGGCGCTCGGCGCCACCGACGGCGACGTGGTCGCGCTGATCGTCCGCGACGCGCTGAAGCTCGCCGCCATCGGCGCGGCGATCGGCATCACCGCGACGCCGCTTGCCTTCCGCCTGCTGAACGCCACCGTCTACGGCGTCGCGCCGTGGGACGCCGGCGTCCTTGCTGGCGTGAGCGTCGCGCTGGCCGGCATCTGCGCGCTCGCCTCCGCTGTTCCGGCGCTGCGCGCCGCCCGCGCGCCGGCGCTCCGGCCCTAACGCTCAGTGGTAACGGGACCTTAAAGACGCCGCGCTCACGAGGGGCGGTTCGAATCGGCGCCGGATGCACCGAAGGCGGCAAGCCTTCTGAACGCGTTCACCTTCTCGGAGCGATCGACGGCAGCGCGATTGATGGCCTTGTTCAGGATCTCGATCGTCCGATCGTAGGTGATCTTGTCGACCGGAAACGGCGTGCCGTCCTTGCCGCCATGCGCGAACGAGAAGCGAGCCGGATCACGCATCGCGGCCGGCGTGCCGTGGACCAGTTCCGACGCGAGCGCCAGCGCGCGCAGCGTCTTCGGACCGACTCCCTCGATACCGAGCAGCGATTCGAAATCCTGCGGCGCCCGCTCGAAGGTCTTCAACAGAATCTTCTCGAGGTACGGCCCGGCGACGTCGAGCTCCGGCACGAGCTCATGCCGCGCCGGCATCTCGAGCAGTGGAAGTTGCGCGTCAGAACCGGAACCTGCTGAACCAGAACCTGCAGAACGAGAACCGGAACTCCGAACCCCGAACCGCGAACCCCGAACCCCGGCGGCGAGCGCCTCCAGCGTAGCGGCGGGCGCTTGGCGCGCCAGCTCCGCGGAGGCGTGCCGTACGGACTCGTTCTCGTGCGCGACAAGGTTCAGCGTCTCCGCGCGCGCGTCGCAGCACACCGCTTCGTGCGGCTCGTCGACGAAGCTCTGGACGCTGTCCGACAGCCAGTGATACCGCCGCGCGGTACGGTTCGCGTCGCTCATCCCCTGTTGCACGACGCACCAGTCGCCCGAGGCAGTGAAGAAGAAGACGTGGTGGTAGAGCTGGTAACCGTCCTGGACGGCCGCGCTGTCCACTTTCGCCGCCGTGCGGCTCGCGTAGACCAGGGGCTGTGCCTCGCGTCCGATCCGATCGCAGGCGTCCGCAATCTGCTGCGGCGTCCGGCGTGAGGCATTGCCCTTGCCGCCGGCGGCAAAAAGGCCGATCTCGCGATCGACCTCCTTCAGCCCTTCCTTCACCGCCCCGCACACCGTCGTCGTCACGCCGCTCGAATGCCAGTCGAAGCCGAGCACGCAGCCGAACGCCTGGAACCAGAACGGATCCGACAGGCGGCGCAGGATCTCAGCCGCGCCGTACTCGCTGGCGAGGTAGATGACGATCTCCCGCGACAGGCGCACCATGCGGCCGAACAGCCACGGCGGCGCCTTGCCGCCGTGAAGCGGCAGCGACGCGAATCCTGTGTGCCGGCTCACGCCGGCATCTTACCGCGCCCTTCGTCGTCTCTTCGACCGCGGCCGGCGATCGTGTGCCGGCAGCGGTCGACGGTCCGGGAACTCATGCGCCCAGGCTGACGTCGAAGGCAACATGACAAGTAAATTGTCATCTTCGCTCGGGGCGCTGATCGACGAGGCGGTGGCGCTGTTCCACCGGATGCGGGTGGTTGCCGAGGAGGTGCACGGCGAGGGCGAGTTTTCCGCGGCGCGGCGCGGCGTGCTGCGGAGCCTCGCGAGGCTGGGGCCCCAGACCGTGCCGCAGATTGCGAGTGCCCGCCCGGTGTCGCGGCAGCACATTCAGACGATCGTGGATGGTCTCGCCACCGACGGCCTGGTCGAGACAATCGAGAACCCGGCGCACAAGCGATCAGTGCTCGTCCGCCTGACCGCGCCCGGCCGCACCGCCGTCCGCGACATCGCGCAGCGCGAAGCGGCGCTCCTCGCGTCAATCGACGTCGGCGTCCCGGCGGCGGACGTCGAGCGAGCGACGGCGGTACTGAAGGCGTTCAGAGAAGCTCTGGAGAACAGGTCATGAACAAGGTGCGTGCGCAATTCGTCTGCCCAACCGGCTGGCTCGGCAGCATCGTCGGTAGGCTGATGGCGATCAAGAACCGCGAGCGGAGTGAGTGGGTGTTGTCGCAGCTCGGCGTCAACCCCGGCGATCGTGTGCTCGAGATTGGATTCGGACCCGGCGTGGACGTGGCCCGCACGGCGGCCATCGGCGCGTCGGTCGCAGGCATCGATCCGTCCGACGTGATGGTGCGTCAGGCTTCGCGGCGGAACGCCGACGCGATCCGTGCCGGCCGCGTCGATCTCCGCCGCGGCGCGATGCCGGACCTGCCGTTCGTCGACGCCGCATTCGACAAGGCGTACTCGATCAACTCGTATCAGTTCTGGCCGTACAAAACGCGCGCGCTCGCTGAACTTCGCCGCGTGATGCGGCCGGGTGGAGTGGTGATCATCGCGGTTCAACCGCGCAACAAGGGCGCGACCGACGACACCGCGAAGGAAACCGGCGAGCAGATGGTGCAGGCGTTGCGCGAGGTGGGCTTCGGCGCGGCCAGACTGCGGTTGCGGCCGATGTCGCCGGTGGCGACCGCCTGCGCGATCGCCACCGTGTGAACGGTGCGGGGCCGCCCTTGCCGGGCGCCCGCCGGCGGCGCGAAGGCCGCCGCCCTACGCCCGGGCGAAGCCTCTCACTGCGCCGCCGTCGAGGTCGCCTTCATCGACGTCATCATCTTCGCGATCACGTCGTTCAGCGCACGATCGTTCTTGATCCACCGGAACACGGCGACAACGTCGTTGTCCCAGTCGATGTAGATGATGTTCGAGCCGTTGCCGACGAACCGCACCGCGGTCGCCGGCGCCGCCGCCAGCGGCTTCTGCTCGGTGTTGAGATACCAGTTCGCGTAGCCGTAGGTCTTGTTGTCCGTACCCGGCGTGCGCGCCATCTCGATCCACTTCTCCGACACGATCTGCCGGTCCTTCCACTTGCCGTTGCGCAGGAACAGATAGCCGAACCGCGCCATGTCGTACGAGTTGATGAACATGCCGGCGCCCCAGTGGCCGCCGCCGCTCACCGACTGGATCTTCTGGCCGTCGATGTCCACCCACGAGTTCTCGTACCCGTACCACCGCCACGTGGACGAAGCGCCAATCGGCTCCATCACTTCCTCGCGGAGCACTTCCGGCAGCGGACGCCGCCACACCTGCAGCGCCGCGAGCGCCATGACGTTGACGCGCACGTCGTTGTATTTGAAATGCGTACCCGGCTCCCACAGCTTTCGCTTCGACCAGTCGTCAGGCGTGTCGCCGACCGGACGATCGGCCCAATCGGGCTTGCCCCACAGCGTGCCCTGCCAGTCGCTCGTCTGGCGCAGCAGATGGTCCCATTTGATCTTCGCGTTGTGCTCCGACTCGAACAGATCGACGTGCGGTGGCATGTAGTCGCGGACGTAGTCGTTGACGTCGCGAATCAGTCCCTTCTGCCACGCGAGGCCGACGACCGTCGTGAGGAACGTTTTCGTCACGCTGTTGGTGATGTCCACGCGTTTCGGATCGCCCCACTCGGCGACGATGTAGCCGTGGCGCGTGATCAGGCCGCTGGCCGGACCGCGGTCCCTGATCGGACCGATGATCGTGCTGAACGGCTCCTTGCCGAAGCTGTTGTGGAGGAACAGCGCCATGTCGTGCGTGCCCGGCGTGTCGGCGGCAATCGCCAGCTGCACGGCGTCGGCGAGCGCCCCCGTGCTCACGCCGACCTCCTCCGGCTTCTTGTGCTGCCAGTCGAAGCGCTCGGGGAAGTACGCGCTGGCGGCGCGTGGCTGCGTCTGCGCGGTCGCGCCAGAACGCAGAAACGTCGACGAAACGATCGGCGTCTGCGCCAGGATCGGCGCGACGAGCGCGGCAGCCAGCACCAACGGAAGCGCACGTTTCAACATCGGCGATCTCCTTGGGAAGCTGCAGTATAGTGCAGCCGAGCCGCTGAGCCGCCGATGAGATCCGCAGCCACGCCATCTTCGTGCCTCCGTGTCTTGGTGGCGGCTCACCTCCTTGCGCTGCTGATCGGTACCGGGCTGATCCTGGCCGCGCCGCCGGCCGGCGAACACGTCACGCTCGACGAACTCCTCGATCGCGCCGCCTGGTATCTCGACTACTTCGTCGACGAATTCGAAAACGTGGTCGCCGAGGAGTCCTACATCCAGGACTCGACGACGATGCTGCCCAGTTTTTCACCGATTCCCGGCGGCCGCGGGGGTGCGTTTCCTGCGCCGCCGTCCCCCACCGACGCGGCGCGCGCGCGCCATCGCGACCTGCTTTCGGATTTTCTGCTCGTGAAGTCGCCGGACACCCAGGCGCTGGTGCCGTTTCGCGACGTGCTCACGGTCGACGGTGTCCCGGTCCGCGACCGCGAGGCGAGGCTCGCCAGGCTGTTCATCGCGGAGCGCGCCGCCAACTTCATGGAACAGGCCGAGAGGATCGCCGCCGAGGGCGCGCGCTACAACCTCGGCAACATGCGCAGCACGCTCGGCAATCCGGTGCTTGCCCTCGGCGTGCTCCAGCGCTCCTATCAACAGCGCTTCCGCTTCTCGCTCGGAAAGGACGATCGCGCGGTCGGGCCGTCGGCGCGCATCGTCGAGTTCAAGGAGACCGCCTCGCCGGCGATGATCCGCGGCGAAGCCGGCCGCGACCTGATGTCGCACGGCCGCGCCTGGATCGACGCGTCCACCGGCCGCGTTCTGAAGACCGAGTTGCAGGTCGAGCAGCCGGCGGTCCGCGCCATCGTCACGACGACGTTCCGCCTCGAGGAGAAATCGGGCGTCGGTGTGCCAGCGGAGATGCGCGAACAGTACACGCTGGCGAACGGCAACAGGATTTCGACGGTCGCGACCTACGGCCGCTTCCGCCGATTCGACGTCAGCGCCAGCGAAGACATCCGGACGCCGCTCACCATGGTCCGCGACGAATGGACCGGCATGGCGCTCGTCGAGCTGCCGCCCGGACGCTTCACGATGGGCAGCAGCTCGTCCGAGGTCGGCCGCAACGACGACGAAACCCTTCACGACGTCGAGATCACGCACCCGTTCTTCATGGGACAGTTCGAGGTGACGCAGCAGGAGTGGCGGACGGTGATGGGGACGGCGCCGAGCCACTTCGGCGCGTGCGGCCAGCGCTGCCCGGTCGAGAACGTCACCTTCGCCGAGGTGCAGCAGTTCGTCATGACGCTGAACGCGCACGTCGCGCCGCCGCACTCGAATGCACCGTCGCTCCGCTACCGCCTGCCGACCGAAGCGGAATGGGAGTACGCCTGCCGCGCGCGGACCACTGGACCGTTCTCCACCGGCGAAAACATCACGACAGCGCAGGCGAACTACAACGGGAAGTACCCGTATCCGTCGTTCCCGCCCGGCGACTTCCGCCAGAAGCCGACGCCGGTCGGCAGCTTCGCGCTGAACCCGTGGGGCCTCGGCGACATGCACGGCAACGTGTGGGAGTGGACGTCGGACTGGTACGCGCCATACAACGAGTTCGCCGCGACGAACATCGACCCGCACGGTCCCGCGACCGGCGAGAAGCGCGTGATTCGCGGCGGCAGCTGGTTCTTCGACGCCAACAGCGCGCGCTGCGGCCTCCGCTATACCCACGCGCCACAGGACAAAGGGTTCAGTCTCGGATTCCGAGTCGCCGCAGACCGCGTGCGGTGAGAGAAAAGCGCGGTTGCTTTTCACGCGATGAACGCGTACTGCATCTGATCGGTCAGCGTGCCATCCTTGACGGCGCTGTTGCGCAGGCGCGCCTCGAGGACGTAGCCGGCCTTCTCCAGCACGCGGCACGACGCCGTGTTCCACGCGAACGGGACGGCGAAGATACGCGTCAGCCCGTGCTGCCGGATCGCGTACTGCGTGACTGCGGCGAGCGCCTCGGCGGTGATGCCGCGGCCCCAGAACGGCTCCGCGAGCCAGTAGCCAATCTCCGCCGACACCCGCTCGACATCGCGATGGAGGACGAAGCCGATGCTGCCGACCGCTTCGTCGTTCACGGTGATGGCGAAGGTCGTCTCCGGCGATCGCGACCGGGTGGCGCGGATGAACTCGCGCGCATCGTGAATGCTGTAGGGGTGGGGGAACGCGTCGCGCAGGTTGATCCAGATCTTGCGGTTGTTCGCGTACCTGGCGATCGATTCGGCGTCCGACGCCCTCCACGATCGCACGACCGAGCGCTCGAGCGTCAGCTGCATCGGCGTCACTCCGCGCGCAGCGCGATCAGCGGATCGACCCGCAACGCCCGGCGCACCGGCAGAATCGCCGCGGCGGCCGCCGTCAGC
>DATFWL010000580.1:0-5613 GCA_035259385.1 Vicinamibacterales bacterium
GTCTCGCTGGAGATCGCCAATCCGCAGTCGCTCGACGTGACGGGCATCCAGCCGCCGATCGTCATCCTGCCGATGAGCGCGTGGAACAAGATGTCGCAGAAGGGCCTCCGCTTCGCGCTGAAGCTGTCGCCGGACATCTTCGTCGTTCAGATCCGCACCGGCAACAAACTCGAACACGACCTGACGAGGCGGTGGCCGGAACTCGTGGAGGCGCCGACGAAGGAGGCCCGGCTGCCGACGCCTCAACTCGTCGTCGTCGAATCACCGTACCGCCATGTCTTCAATCCGCTGCTGGAGTACATCCTCGACATGAAGCAGCGGCACCCCGATCGACAGATCGCGGTGCTGATTCCGGAACTGATCGCGCGGCACTGGTACGAACATCTGCTGCACAACAAGCGGGCCGCGATGCTCAAGGCCCTCCTGCTCGTGCGCGGAGACGAGGACATCGTCGTGATCAACGTGCCGTGGTACCTGTCGGGGTGAGGGAGTGATTCAGGAATCGTGCGGGTCGCGCATGGGCGTCGCGGCAGCTACGCACAATCACGGCGAGGAATAGCCTTCCTGATCGGAATCGTTGTCAGTCCTGCACGCCGTGCTATCATGACGGCGTCCACGTCAGGCGGGTTCCCCGGAGGCCTTATGACGAGAACCGTGGCAGTTGCGCTCGTGGTCCTGGCCGGCGCAACCGCAACCATGTCGTACGCCATGCAGGCATCTGACGGCGGCGCAAGTCAGGGCACCTTCACCGGCTGCGTCGTGAGGATCGACGGCGACCGTTTCGTCCTCAAGACGATCGCTCCGAGCACGCGTCGCACGGGCGGGAGCAGCTCGGCGAAGGCGTCGACGCCGCTCGGCGGGCCTGCTGCCTCGGGCCGGCAGACATCCGGCTCGAATTCGGCAAAGTCCTCTACGCCGGTTGGCGCGACGACGGTGTCGTCCGACGGACGGCGCACGGGCGGCGCGACGACGCCGAAGGGTTCGGTCACGCTGGTCCCGATGTCGTTTTCGGCGACGTCAGATCTGACGTACGCGCTCGACGGCGACGCGCTGCAACTCGGCAACTACGCGACACAGATGGTCGAGATCAGCGCCACGTCGTCCTCTGAATCGTCGTCCAGCGCGCGTGCTCTAAAAGTCGAAGCGGTTCGACTGCTCGCCACCGGTTGCCCGCAATAACCACGCTCGACGGTGTGCGGCGGCTCGCAGGAGCCGTTGACGAGATCGCGGGCCGATTGCACACCTTCCTCATGAACCCCTAAGGACTTCTTAATGACGCGCGGGCTACGGTGGCCTCATGCCGTCGTTCGAAGCCGCGCGCGCGCTCGCCGGCCCGCTGACGCACTCGGTCTCGACGCCGTTTGCGTCCGAGCGCGTGATGGCATGCCTGGATCCCTCCACAGCGGGGGCGGATGTCCTGTTGACCGCCGCGCGGCTCTCGTCGGACCTGCACGCCGTGTTCTACGCGGTGTACGTGTCGACGCCGGTTCACGCCGGCGACGCGCGGCCCGGCTCGGACTCACTGTCCGAGAGCATCCGCCTTGCCGAACATCTCGGCGCCGTCGTTGTGCGCGTGACTGCCGACGATCAGGTCGCCGGTCTGCTCGCGTTCGCTCGTCGCGAGGGTGTCACGCACATCGTCGTCGTCGACGGTACGCCGCCGGCAGCAGCGCGCACTCGGACGGTCGCGGCACGACTGAGAAACGAGATCCGCGGCGCGACATTGATCGCGGTTCCCGCGGCCGACGAGCCTGCGGCGCGGCTCTCCAGCGCAGGCGGAACGCATGTCTGACGGCCACCCGTCGGCGCACGTCGTGGTCGTCACGATGTCAGAGCTCGAGGCGCGCGGCTCGCAGGCAACCGCCGCGCTGGCGGCGTACGTTCGTGCGGAACAGACGAGCACGTTTCGCCACCTGCTTTGCCGCCGGTTCGCGATCGCGGCCGCTGGCTGGTCGCTGCTCGGGATGCTGCGCGTCGTTCCCGTCGTCGGGGTCGTCGTCGGCCTGAGCCTCTTCGTCCTGATCGCGGCCGGTGCCGCCCTCTCCGAACATCGCGCCAGACGAAGAGCTCACGCGCTCGCCGTCGCAGCTCGCGAGAGCCGCGCCGGCTGATGTCCGCGTGCATCGGCGTTCGAACCACGCGCCGGCCAGATCATGAAGCTCCGCACCAAGCTCCTTTTCAGCTTCGCCGCTTTCACCATTGCACTGGGCGCGCTCGGGGCATGGAGCGCGTGGGCGCTGAGCGAGATGAGCGCGGTCTCGGGAAAAATCATTTCCGAGAACTACGACTCCGTGGTCGCCGCCGAGGAGATGAAGGAAAACCTCGAGCGCCAGGATTCTGCAGCGGTGTTCGAGCTGCTCGGCGAACACGATCGGGCGGCGCGGCAGGCGGCCGCGCATCGGGCGGCGTTCGACGCGGCATTCGTCACGGCCGCGAACAACATCACCGAAATCGACGAGCCGCAGGTCATCGCCACCATCGAGCGGGATCGCGACGACTACGTCCGCCTCTACGATGCGTTCCTGCGCTCGGGCGGAAACCGGACCGGCCTGTATTTCGAGCGCCTCGAGCCGCACTTCGCAACCTTGAAGGACGACTGCGATCGGCTGCTGCGCGTCAACCAGGAAGCGATGCGGTTCAAAGCGCAGGCCGCGTCGCGAACGGCGCGTCGCTGGTCGCTCTACATGTTCGGCTTCGCGTTCGTGCTCGTCTCCACCGGGATGACCGGCGCGTTCACGCTGTCCGGCGCGATTCTGCGACCGGTTCGCCAGCTGTCGCGCGCGATCACGCGCGTGGCCGGCGGAGATCTCGAGGCCACCGCCGACGTCGCCACCCACGACGAAATCGGGACGCTGGCCGACGGATTCAACCGCATGGCGGCGAGCCTCCGCGACCTGCGGCGAACCGATCTCGGCAGGCTCGCGCTGGCGCAGCAGATGACCGAGGCGGCGATCGACTCGCTGTACGACCCGGTGATCGTGACCGATGCCGAGGGTCAGGTCCTGCGAACCAATGCCGCCGCTGAACGGCTGCTCGGTCCGAGCGGGAACACGGTGGGCAAGCCGATCGACCGCGTCGCCCGTGATCACCGGGTGGCTCTGGCGGTCGCCGACGTGCTCCGCTCACAGCGTCCGGTTGCCTCGGAACACGCATCCGCAGTCGTGCCCTGGGCGATCGACGGGTCCGAACGGGCATTTCGCGTGCGGTCGACGCCGATGCGCGACGTCGATCATCGCCTCATCGGGGCAGTGACGCTGCTCGAGGACATCACCCACCTCAACGAGATCAGCCGTCTCAAGTCGGAATTCGTCGCCGCCGCGTCGCACGAGCTCCGCACGCCGCTGACCAGCGTGCAGATGGCCGTGCACCTGCTGCTCGAGCAGACCATCGGACCGCTGAACGAGCGCCAGAGGCGCCTCCTCCAGGTGTGCAAGGAGGATGTGGCGCGGCTCGAACGCCTGATCCGCGAGCTCCTCGATCTTTCCAAGATCGAATCGAGTGCCGCGCAGCCGGAACGCTCCCGACTCTCCGCGACAACCCTCGTTCGCGAGGCGGCGGAATCGGTGCGCGTGCAGGTTGAGAGCAAGGGGCTCCGCCTGGTTGTCGACGTGGCCGACGGCCTTCCGGATGTCGCCGCGAATCACGATCAGATCATCCGAGTCCTCTCGAATCTTCTGGTCAACGCGATGCACGCCACAGCGAAGGGCGGCACCATCACGATCAGCGCGGCGCAGCAGGGCGATGCGCTCGCGTTCGCCGTCGCCGACACGGGCGTCGGCATTCCGCCGGACTACCTCTCGAGAATCTTCGACCCGTTCATCCGGCTGCCCGACGCGCCGGCCGGCGGTTCGGGGCTCGGGCTGACGATTTCGAAGCGCATCGTGGATGCCCACGGCGGGCGCCTGTCGGTTCGTTCCGAGCGGGGTCGTGGATCCACGTTCACCGTCACCCTTCCGATCGCGATCGAGGCTCCCATATGAAGCTGCTGCTCGTCGACGATGAAGCGCACGTGCGGGAAATGATGCGGCTGTCGCTCGAAGCGGACGGCTACGAGATCGACGAAGCCGCCGACGGCGACCGAGCGCTCGAGGCATTCGGCGACGGCCGCGGTTATGCCGCCATCCTGCTCGATCAAAAGATGCCGGGCCTCGACGGCCTGGAAACGATGAAGCGGATGCTCGCGGTCGCGCCGGATGCGCGCGTGATCATGGTCACGGCATACGCCTCAATCGAGCTCGCCGTCGACGCCATGCGCCTGGGGGCGGCGCACTTCGTGCGCAAGCCGATGACGCCCGAAACGCTGCGCGGCGCCGTCGCCGCTGCCCTCGACGCCGGGCCCCGGCCGTCCGGCAGGCGCGCTGGCGGCGCCAGAGCGGCGGACACGCCAATCGAACGGATCACGCTGAACGGGTTCCGGATCGAGCCGACGCCTCGAACAGGCTCCGAGATGCCGAACGAGCACGCCTTCCTGGTGACGCGCTTTCCCGACGGCGCGTCGCAGACGATCACCGTCGCGATCGAACCCGACGCGATCGCGCGCGTCGCGCGGCTCACCCGTCGTGAGCTGCCGGCTTCGGGCCCCTTCTGGCAGTGGCAGGCACGGCGCCTCCTGTCCGGTCACTTGTGGACGGAGGGCCGGCTCCCGCAGACCGGGCGGTTGACGCTGCGCGATGTCCCTCGCGACGATCTCGAGCTGGCGGGGGCGTGGGCCGGCGAATGACGACCGGTTACCTCGCAGGACCCGACGGCGTATCGTGGCGACGGGTGATCGACAACAACGGCCTGGACACGTGATCGACCTGCAGCGTCGTGTGCGAGATATCGAAGCGCTGCCGGAGCGTGAGCTCGAGCTCGCGGCGGATGGCGTGGCAGTCGGTGTCCGGCGCGACGAGGACGTGCGCGGTGAGGATGGGCACGCCGGGGGCCAGCTCCCACAAGTGCAGGTCGTGCACCTCGCGCACGTGCTCGCCATGAGCCATCGCCCAGCCCACGTCTTCTGGCGCCGTGCTCTCGGGCGCGCTCTCGAGCAGCACGCGGATGGCCTTGCGCTGAAGGCTCCACCCGGATCGAAACATCAGGCCAGCCACCACCAGCGACGCGATCGCATCCGCCCGGTCGAAACCGGTGACGACGATGACGATGCCCGCCACGAGCGTTCCGATGAAGGCGTACAGATCAGTGACGATGTGCTGGAAGCTGCCTTCGATATTCAGGCTCTGCCGGTTGGCCTTCGCCAGCACCCACGCCGCCGCGAGGTTCACCGCGACGCCCAGTGCCGCGACGACCGTCACGAGAACCCCCTGCACCTCAGGAGGCTGGATCAACCGGACGATGGCTTCGTAGGTCACCAGGGCACCGAGCACGAGCAGCACCGCGCCATTGGCCTGTCCGCTGAGCACCTCCGCGCGCCGCATCCCGTAGGTGAGGCGTCCACCCGTGGGCCGCTGCACGAGCCGAATCACGATCAGCGAGAGCACGAGCGCGCCGGCGTCGGTGAGCATGTGCCCGGCATCAGATAACAGCGCCAGTGAGTGCGCCAGGATCCCGACGACGACCTCGAAGACCATGAAGCCGACGATGAGGACCAGGGCGACCGTCAGATAGCGGCGGTCC
>DATFWL010000581.1:0-9079 GCA_035259385.1 Vicinamibacterales bacterium
TGCCGCGGAACTCGGGCAGCATGCGGCGGATCAGTCCCTGACGGAGCGAGAAGTCGCCGTCTTGAAGCTGATCGCACACGGCTGCTCGAACAAGATCGTCGCCGACCGACTCAACATCAGCGAGGACACAGTGAAAGGTCACGTTCGCCATATCTTGTCGAAGTTGAAGGCGAACGACAGAACGCATGCCGTGACGATCGCCCTCCACCGTGGCTACTTCGAAATCTGACTGACACCGATCGCCGACACTGCGCCGTACGTCTGAAGGCCCGCCAAGGTAGTCCTAAAGGGGGATGTCAGTTCACACACATTTGGCGAGTTCCCTTCCGACGCGATCGATCGAAGAATGGCGATCGCGGTTGGAGGCGAAACGAGGTGGGCATGTCAGAAGCGAAAGAGGGTCAAGGCGCCAGGAACGTTGTGCTCGTCCAAGGAGCGTTCGCCGACGGGTCCGGTTGGCGCAGTGTGTACCAGATCTTCACGAAGGACGGCTACCGCGTGTCGGTCGTCCAGGATCCAACCGCCTCGTTGGCGGACGACGTGGCTGGACTTCGAGATGTCGCAGACTTCTCGATCGGTGCCCCGATAAGGGCGGCTGAACGCCGATCTCGGGCAAATGCGATAGTTCGAATCCGATGCCGATGTCGCATCTATGGCACGACGCGCCTGAGCGTCAAGAGTGAGGGAACAATAGCAGGCAAGCTGCCCGGAAGCTTTTGCGCACATTTTTTCAGCGCCACACTCATGCCTTCGGCTCATCTGAACCACGGAGGGCCGGCCTATGAAGCGGCCGATGTATCGAACGGAACTACAAGGCGCCGACAAGCGTCGCAATCGGATGGAGTCGTCGGTGTTGCAGATCACACCTGCGGAGCGAACAGCACTCCAGATGTTGGCGGACGGCCTGGCACACCGTGAAATCGCCAGTAACCTATGCATTAGCGAATATGTACTCGATGTTGAGTTGATAACTCTGTTTGAACGCATGGGTGTGGCCGGCCGAAATCAGGCAATCGATGAGGCGGTGCGGCGGGGGTTGGTGTTCACCCAGAAGCGATGTCAAGAGCCGAGCGCGACATGCGAGCATCCTGAAGATGAGAGTGCTACTGTTTTCCGGTGCAACTCGTCTCGGCAAGGAGAATCAACAAATGAATACGCCAACAAGCTTAGGTAGTTCGACTTTGAGAAGGAATTCGCTGCTCTTCTGGTGCACTCTCGTGATACCGGTAGGTATCATCGTCATCGGCATCAACTTCGTACTCAACCCGGTAGGGGCCTCAACTGCTTTCGGCATTCCGATCCACGACCCCGCCACCTTTCCTTTCGCGTGGGCCAAGGGAATTCGCGACATCTTTTCGGGTCTCGTAGTTCTGTCTTTCCTCTGGAGGGGAGATCGGCGCACCACCGCAATACTTTTCACCATTGCGATTGTTATCCCGGTCGGCGATGGGCTGGTCATTTTGAGCCATCTTGGCTTTGCGCCGCCCATCTATATTCATTGGGGAACCGCGCTCTACATGACGATCGTTGCGGCGTTTCTTCTGAGAAGGAAGGACCGCCTGACTTATGCCTGGGGTGTAGCTTGCGGAGGCACTCATGATGGAAATGCCTGAATGTCATTGCGATCATCGTCGCGGGATTGATGCTTGGGACCATCGTGAGGTGCCGTTGTGTCTGAGCTTGATGTGGTCAACAAGCCGGCCAGCGAATCGAGGAGGATCCGAATGACTCGCGGCACGCTTGGGCGAGGGGTGATATTTCAACATCCAGGGAGAAGAGATGACTTCTGAAGTCGAAGGGACTCCGAGCACGCTCGCTAAGCCCGAGGTGCTATTGCGAGTCGAGGGAGCAGCGATGTTCGCATGCGGCGTGTTCCTCTTTCATTTTCTGGGAGCCAATTGGACTGTCTTTTTCGCCATTTTGCTGTGGCCGGACCTCTTCATGCTGGGATACCTGGCCAATGCGAAGTTGGGGGCGCGTCTTTACAATCTCGTGCACACGGATGTGCTTCCCCTGGCGTTGGCCACCGCATCCCTTGGCTTTCGGCAATCAGGCCTGATGGCGTTTGCACTCATTTGGCTGGCGCACATCGGTGGGGATCGTGCGCTCGGCTACGGGCTGAAATATCCGACCTTCTTCAAGGATACGCACCTGCAGCGGGTTTAGCGTCTGGGGGCGAGGAGGGCGCACCTCGAGTTCAACCCGTTACCGCATGCGATTGGCACTCGTCACCGCGGTATCCTCCATAAATTCGCTCGATTCGAGAATCTCTCGGACTAGCCTAGCCTGGCAGCTGCCCGACCCAGCCCGTTGCGCCTGCGACGCAAAACCTTGTTCACCAGAATGCCAGTCTACAGTTCTGACAAAACTGAATCGACTTTCACGGCGTGCGAACTGGTACTTCTGTGTGCGGTTGAAACTCGCTGGATGACGAGCGTGGCTCCGAATCACCTGCGCGTGTTCCAACGAGTTTGGAATTCGGATCTCAGGATTTCAACGCTGCCGCAATGCCCTCGCGGTATCCCGTGGCCGCGAGTCCCAGCGCCCGCTCCGCCTTGCTGCTGTCAAACCGGTAGTCGTACTCGAACTGATAGAGCATCTCCACGTTTTCGCGGACGACAGGAACGAATATCCCCATGAGGAACAGCATCCAGCGCGGGACCACCTGCAAGGCGTAGGGCCGTCCCGACAGTTCGCAGGCGATGCGAACGTACTGTTCACCGGTTATTGGCTCCTTGCTGGTCAGCGCGTGCCACACCTGGCCGTATGCCGACGCCGTGTTCCCCAGCGCGGCGAGACAGCGTCCGGCGTCCGGCGTGTACGTGAGTGTGTGCACGGCTTTCGCGTTGCCGAGCCACTGCGGCGTCTTCTTCGCCTTGACACGCTCCGTCACGGTCGCATGCGTGACACTCAGCGACGCGTCAGGACCGTAGAAATCGGCGGCTCGCACGATCATTGCGCGCAGTTCGCCGCGCTTCACCTCGTCCATCAGCATCGTCGCGATTCGCGCGCGGACTTCACCTTTTCGGCTGCGCGGATTGTACGGCGTGGCCTCGGTCATCACGCCGGCCACATGGCCGTATGCATAGACGTTGTCGAAGAAAACGAGGGCGCTGCCATGGCGCTTGCAAGCATCGATGGCGTTGCGCATCACCTTGGGCCACTGCTCCTCCCACACCTTGTGGTCGTATTTCAGACCAGCCACCAGGTACGCGACCGTGCTGCCGGATACGGCATCTGCTGTCGCCTTGGCATCGAGCAGGTCGGCGCTGAATAGCTCGTCGGTCGCGTTCACCCGTTTTGGTGAACGGCTCACTTGTCGGATGCGGTCGGAATACTCAGGAAGGCGGCGCGACAGCTCGCGACCTATGACGCCGTTGGCCCCGAGCACGGTCTGCACAGAAGCCGTCTCAGTCATTCCGTTGTTCCTCACAATCGCTAATCCGAATCACGGAGTAACCGAGCTCACAATCCCGGCTCGACCGTCACTGGACAGCCGGGAACGCCCAACCTGGGCGAGTGCCGATACGTAGTCGGCCCCTCGGCGCTCTGCGAACAGATCGAACGCGAAGAGAACGGACGCGTGTATGAGAAGACCGAGGGCCACGCCGCTGAGTACCGGTCGAGCCTTGATGGACAACCCAACAAGCGCGGCGGTGACGATGATCGCCACTCGACGTACTCGACGACGACGAAGTTCCTTTGGACGCGCCGCATTCGCGTAGCCTCTGAGGCATAGTAATGCGGTGGCTCCGATCGGAGTTGCGCTTCGAGCTGCCTGACCTGCGGGCCAGTCCGAAGAAACAGACCAACACCTAAGGCGACTTCCGCCAGAGCAAGGATTCCCAGCACCATCGAGAAGGGTCGCAACGGAGTGCCCGCCCGCCACAAGATGCCAGACGCTGTCAGGACCACGACTGCCAGACTCGCGAGCAAGAGGCCGGCGTACTTTTCACCATTGAAGTAGACCGCGAGAGCGTCCTGCATCGTCGCCTCCTTGCCACACCGGGTTCATCCCAAATCCCTACGGCCAGAGTCCCGGCCCGACCAGTTCCAGAGGCCGCAGGCCACTATCACGCATCACGTGACGAACAACAAGTGCTGAAGGCGCCAAGCGTTCTAGCAGAATGCGCCATCTCACACGGACAAGCGGCAACCCCCACTGGTCTCGCTAGAATCCATCAATCGCTGTTGCCCTCCATCAGTCGCTGTTGCCCTTCGAACCGTGGCGCATTCAGCAAGCATTCTGGCGCCTTTCGCATATGGGCGGCTTGTGGTGCGGGATTACGCTCGGCATTGGAGGGAACGATGAAAGCACTCACCTGACTGCCGTTCATGTTTCGCGTCGTCGCCGTCGTCGAGTTGCTGTATGCCGCGGTCGGGTTGCTGACGCCGCCCTCGATGGTGTTCGCCGGCTGGCCCCTGTCGCCGAACGGGCAATGGGTCACGAAGCTCCTGCTGGGGGAGTAGCTCACCGGAAGGAGCGTCGCAAGCAGGAGGCCGGGATGGCATCAAAAGTTACGACATCGATCTCTACGCGCTTTCTCGACGTGGACGGCGTTCAGGTCGCGAGGCGAATCTGGGGATCGGGCCAGCCGTTGGTTTTACTGAATCGATTTCGCGGAACGTTGGACAACTGGGATCCGGCCGTGCTGACGTGGCTGGCGCGCCAACATCGCATGGTCGCGTTCGACAGCATAGGCATCGGCGAATCTGCAGGCGATACGCCGCCGAGTGTCGAGAGAATGGCCCGCCCGGGCCACTCGTCAAGACGGCGGAACAACTCTTTTACGATACGGCGCGCATACCCCAAAAAATACATTCGAGGAACAGATCATCCTGTTCTTCGAACCACGGTCGGAGGCGAGCCGCGCGGCGGCGCGTTCATCCATGGATCGGATTGAGCGGAGGCGGGCCGATCAGAGTGTGCCTGTTCCGATTGAGTTTGCCGCCGCGGCACTTGGCACCAGACCGCGCAATCCGATGTTTCCCGCGGATGCGGTGCTGGCTGCGCTCACGTCAACGAGCATTCCGATCCTGCACGTGGGCGGAGACCACGACATCTCGTTTCCCGTCGAGAACTGGTACGCACTGAATCAGCAGTTGCCGACGCCGCAGTTGTTGACGTTCCCTCAGGCCGGACACGCTCCGCACCACCAATATCCCGTCGCAAGCGCCAGGCACATCGCGACATTCGTTACCGAGACGCCGTCGACCGTCTCATCATGACAGTACCGTTCGACAGGCCTTCGTGACGGTCCCGGCGCCATGGCTTCCGGAGTCGGAACCTCGAAGGCGTTGATGATGGCGCAGGTCGTTAGGTACAGGCCAATCAGCATCACCATGTCGACGAGACCCCCTATCGCCGAAGATCCTCATCGGAGCGCATCTTCCGCTTCCACTTGTTCATCCCGTCGATTTTCACTGCGGAATGAATTCGTTTGCGAGACGCTCAGCACACTCGCGATCCAATCCAACACGACACCGTTCATGAACACGAAGGCACCGATGTGCGAGTGATACGCGGCCGATTCCTCCGCAGTGAAGGACCGCACGGTGGCGCGGTCACCTAATGCCGCGGCGAGTTTCTCAGCCTGGCCCGGGTTGAAGTGCTCGCCGGCGGCCCGGCACACCAGTACGGGGCAGGTGATCCGCTGCGCGACACCCTCCAACGTGTACGCCCGTGAACGATCGAAGAACTCGTAGGGAGTCGTGACGCGAAACGACCACACGCCTTGTTCGATGTACCAGCGCAGCGCCCCGTTGCTGAGCATCGCTCCGCGCATGGCCGCGTTGAAGGCATCTACGTCCTGCCGGTCGAATAGGGTCTTGAGCTCGTCGTTCAGGAGACCCCTGACTGCTTCGTGGCCGTCGAAGAGTCCGTCGATCGCTGCCACTGCTCGAATTCGGGGTTCGAAGGCTGCCGCTCGTGGTGCGAGGTAGCCGCCGAACGACAGGCCAAGCAGGGCGAGCCGACCTGCGTCGATCTCTGCAAGTCGCTGGCAATGGTCCACGACCGGCGACACGACGTGCTCCCAATCGTGACGGAAGCCCAACCGCTGCTCCCGGACCACCGTCGGCTGACCGGGCCCCTCGAAGGTCAGGATGTTGAACCCGCGCTCCAACGCCGCGAAGCCAGAGATGTGCAGCATCTCCTCCTGGCTCCCATCGAACCCGTTGAACATCAAGATGGTCGGTCGCGGGAGACGGTCGTCTGCGGCGCGATAGAAGATCGCCGGAATCGTGAAGCCGTCGGCCTGGATCGTCAGGCGTTCGCCGGCGGGTGTGAGGTGGGCAATGGCCTGATTGAACTGTTCCGTGGCCGATACCCATGTGCTCGCGATCCGCGGATCGCTCGGAGTGCCGTGCAGAAAGAAGTCGGCGGCACGGTAGTACGAGGCCGCGCGGAACGCCCGGTCCCGAACCGTTATCGGAGACCCGCTGTGCGTCGCCGAACTCTCGGCTTCGACGTGCTGGGCGAGGGCCAGGAACTCGTCGTGCCAGCTCTCGACGTCGCCTGCAACAATCCGATCCGCGACGTCCAGCATTTCCGCAACGTCGACGCCACGGTACGGCGCCGTGCCGAGCCAGCGCAGAAGGTTGAAATGAAATGTGCCGTCAGGACTTAGCTTCATGGCGGTGTCCTTGAGTCCCGACGTCACGCGGTTTTCGGAACGCCGCTGCCTTCGTACGAGCCCAGGTTGCCGACCAGACCAGCCACGTCCGCGTGCGTCGCGTACCGCTTCCGGTGGATCTCGGCAATCTTGTCGCCGATCGCGGGATCCGGATCGTCGGTGAGGTCCTGCGAGATCATGTTGGCCACGAGGGGCAGGCCAGCGCGGTCGATCTGCAGATGGAGCGGCGCGTTCATATACGTTTCGTAGGCCTTGATGTCCTTCAGCACATAGACGGCGCCGACGGTGAACGCTCCGCCGAAGTCACGACCGACGCAGAACGACTCCACGACCTCGAGTTCCCGGCCCAGCCGGCGCATCAATTCGAGCGCGGCCTCGACTTGGTCTCTTGGTGCCTCGGGCTTCATGGCGAAACGGACCTGGTGATAAATCACGGCGTTCTCCCTTCGGTTGCGGCGGCATCGTTGCCGCCGGTGGTCCAGGAGCCTAACGACTCGCCGTGGGCCACGCTTGACCGGGGGCTCACATTTTCCTCACCGGCGCCTAATTCTTCGCGGACACGTGGCATAGTTGAGCCGGCTACGGGACGGCCAGATGCGCTATCTGTTCGAGGACTTCGTCTTGGACATCGGCCGGCGCGAGTTGCGGCGCGGGACGAGCGCCGTGCCGGTGGCGCCGCAGGTGTTCGATCTCCTCGAGTACCTGCTCCGACACCGCGAGCGGGTGGTGAGCAAGGATGATCTGATCGCTGCCATCTGGGAGCAGCGCATCGTCTCTGACGCGGCGTTGACGACCCGGATCAATGTGGCGCGGAGCGCGATCGCCGACACCGGAGAAGAGCAACGGCTGATCAAAACGCTCCCGCGCAAGGGCTTCCGCTTTGTCGGTGCCGCGCGGGAAGAGCCCGGGATCGCCGGGGAGACTTCCTTCGAGGCACCGAGCGCGATGAAGCCTCCCGACAAGCCGTCGGTCGCCGTTCTTCCCTTCACCAATCTGAGTGCTGATCTCGAGCAGGAATACATCGCCGATGGCGTCGTCGAGGACATCATCACCGCACTTTCGCGGTTCAGTGAGCTGTTCGTCATCTCCCGCAATTCGAGCTTCCAGTACAAAGGCAGGCCTGTCGACGTCCGAGTCGTCGGGCGCGAACTGGGCGTGCGTTACCTCGTGGAGGGCAGCATCAGACGGTCAGGCGATCGCCTGCGGGTCGCCGTGCAGCTTGTAGATGCCGCGTCGGGAACGCACCGCTGGGCGGAACACTACGATCGCACGCTCGACGATGTGTTCGACGTTCAGGACGCTGTCGCGAGAACCATTGCCACGATTCTCACGGCTCACGTCCGAAAGGCGGAAACGGAGCGCGCTCGTGCGAAGCCTCCTGCGAGCTGGCAGTCCTACGACTGCTATTTGCAGGCATCCGAAGCCTTCGACCGTTTTACGTTCCGTTCGTTCAACGTCAAGGATATTTACGAAGCGCGCCGGCTCATCGAACAGTCACTCACCATCGATCCACAGTACGCTCGTTCGTACGCCCTGCTCGCCGATATCTACAACACGGTCTGGGTCATCCGCCTGGACGGTGATCACCTCAATCCCGCCGCGCTCGAGCGCGCGCTCCAGCTCGCTCGTCAGGCGGTGGAACTCGATCCGCTCTTGCCTGAAGCCCATGCCGCTCTCGGCGCCGTGCTCACCTGGCTGCACCAGTACGATGAATCAGTCGCCGCGTTCGAACGCGCGATCGCGCTGAATCCCAACTACGCGGACTGGCGCTTCGGTTGGGCACTCGTGCCCGCGGGCGATTCACGGCGAGCGATCGAGGTGTTAAGCGCATCGATGCGGCTCGATCCGTTCCATGGACCGCTGCTGTTGTTCTACCGTGGGGTTGCGCACTTCATGCTCGAGGAATACACGGACGCGTTGGCGATCATTCGCGATTTTGTCGCGCAGGCGCCGGTGCGGCCCTGGGGACATGCGATGCTGGCGCTGATCCTCGCGCAATTGGGCCGCGCGGAAGAGGCGAAGGCCGAGGCTGCGGAGACGCTTCGGCTGGATTCCACCTTTACGGTGTCGGCGAAATCACTGGCTGCGTTCAAGCGCCCGGAAGACCATGAGCACTTTTATAGCGCGTGGCGTCGAGCCGGCTTCCCTTAGCCGTAATCGTCAACGTCGCAGCGCTAACAGCCCGCCGTCTCAGCTACATGGCCGTAAGTGAGCGCGCAACATGAAGAGGTGTGACACAATTCAAGCGTCGATGGGTTGCGGGCACGCAACTAATACGACTCTGTTAGTTCCGGAGACGAATTCCGGAATATTTTTCGCACCTGTGGTGAAGGCCTTGTACCGGTCAGGTGAGTTCGGTACGCTGACGCGCGGTGATCGAGCGCACCGCAACGACACGCATTCAGCGTCTGATGCGCTGGCTCGAACCGTTTCAGCGCTGCTTT
>DATFWL010000582.1:0-10896 GCA_035259385.1 Vicinamibacterales bacterium
AACCCGTTGCCGACCGGCGCTGTCTGAGCGCTCAGGGTCGACTGCGGCAGGAACGCGGGGCCAACGCCGGAGAAGAACATGGCAACGACCATCAAGAGCGGCCATCGCTTCTTCGCGCCGAGCTTTCTTAATGACATTCAATCCTCCTCTTACGTCCGTATCCGGGCTCTTCGTCGCTCGCGTTGCCCGCAGCGCCGGAAGAGCTCGTCGTCCGCGGCGTTGCTGAGCCGACCTCTTCGCTTCTGTTTGTCGTGTGTCCTCCTGATTGGCACGCGTCGACGTGTGCACGGCACGCGTTGCTTATGAACCGCAGATGGTTTCGTTTCGCGAGACTAATAGCGAAGCTCTAGTGACAAAATTGCTCTTTAGTGGGGTGAGATGGACTTCTTACTGCCTTCTTACTCGCTGTCGCGGGTTAGGCAGGACACGTTTGCGGAAGGTAGATAAGCAGTGCAGATGGAAGTCGGATGTCACTCGTTACACGAGGACGTTCCTATTTACGATTTCTTTCTTGTGCTGCGGTTCCTTGTTTCTTCTGAGGGTGCGCGGCGAGCCGAATCGTTGCTGAGTAGAAAACGATAGTAAAAAGACCAGAATATTTTCATAGTATTTTCGTTTCTTACTACTTAATTAATAGTAAATAATTCGTAATTAGATTACATGTGCTTTGTGTGCGTCGCAGTGCCTCGGCGCTGCCGCCCTGCCGGGTCACTCGCCGCTCGCTGCTCGCCTGCTACGCCAGCTGATCGGCTGACGTTGTCCCTGAGTCCATCGGACCCCGGCACCAGACTCCGCGTCTCCGATCGCGATTTCCGACAGTCCACTGCGATGACGCTCGCTGTGATAAGGAAACGCTAAATTCTAAAAATAGCTTTACACAGACGTAAGCAATATCAGGTGATTCGCTTGCACAGGCTAAACAAAGTGCAAATAAAAAATCGGCGGTGACAGCCCACGACGCGTAATTATTTAGTAGCCAAATAGTAAGTGACATGTGTTGGATAGATAAGTAAAACGCAAAGATGATCGGCGCGTCTCTCGGCCGATCGTCTTCATCAACGCGGGCGGATCGACGGGTCGCCAGGCAGCCGACCGCGTTGTGACGGGATGGACAGCGGTCTCGACCGAAGCGATCTCGGCCGGTTGCGCGCGAGTCGAGTCGGCGACCGTCGAGCGCACCCGTGAGCCATCGAACATGCACCGCGAACCACGGGCTGTTGCTGTTCTGGCGTCGCGCGCGGGCGACGGCTATGCTCATCGCGTGAGTGCCGACCGCCCATGAGCGTCGCCAGCGATGACCGGGCGCGGGACCACGGCACGATTGCCGTCGAGGAGTGAGATGTCTCACGCATCTGTTCGCAGCGCTGCAGTGATCACCGGGATCGCCCCGCAGTTCCTCGTCGACGACCTCGATCGAGCGATTGCGTTCTACCATGACCGGCTCGGCTTCGAGGTCGATTTCGTCTACGAATCGTTCTACGCCGGCGTGAGCCGCGACGGCTTCGCGATACACCTCAAGCTCGCGCCCAAACTGGCCGCCGAGCGGGCACATCGCAAACAGAACGAGCACCTGGACGCGTACATTTCCGTCTCCGGGATCCAGGGCTTGCTCAGCGAGCTGCAGACGCGTGGCGCCCAGATGATCAGGCCGCTCGAGCAACGGCCCTGGGCATGCCTCGATTTCTACGTCGAGGACCCCGACGGCTACGTTCTCTGTTTTAGCGAACCGAACGCCTGATGTGCCGTCCAACCTGCAGCGGCAGCGGCCGGCGAACCGGAATATTTCGACGACTTCCGTTAAACTGACGGCGAGGAGGTGACGCCATGCGATCAGTGCTCGTGCTGATACTTGCGATCATCGCGACGATGCACGACGCGGGAGCGTCCGTCCAGAAGGCGACACCCGAAGTGCGAACGCTCAGCGGAGAATGGACGTTCTTCGCCGAGGGCTACGTCATGCCGCTGTCGCTGCGACAGGACGGCACGAGAGTGACAGGGACTCTCGAGGGATTCCACGGTCCGTTTCCGCTGCAGGGAGAGTTCAGGAAGGGGCTGATTCATTTTGCGGGTTCGTCGGACGGCGGCGGAATCCGGCACGGCGACGACTCGAATGACATCGACCTCTTCGCGATCGGGACGCTTCAGCCAGACGGGTCGCTGAAGGGAACGCTCGTGAGCACGGTCGGTAATCTGACCTGGCACGCCGAGCGAAAAACGGTCAGCAAGGACTGAATTCAGCCGCCGCGATCCGCGTCTATACTCATCGCACAGCAGGAGATCCACCGTGCGCATCTTCGCCGGCAGAAAAGCGACGGAGCAGATTGCAGTTCTGCTGCGCTCTCGGCCACGTGCCATTCAACCAAAACTTGCGATCACCGCTCCAGGCGATCGCTTCGAACAGGAAGCGGACCGCGTGTCCGGGCAGGTGATGCGCACGGCCGAACCGCGGAGTTCGAACGTGTGCGCGTGCGGCGGCGGGTGTCCCAGATGCAGGAACGAACAAGCCAGTACCCAGCGTTTACAAACGGCGCGCGTCCGCCAGGATCTTTCGGATCACGTTGCGGCGCCACCGCACCTTGCCGAGGTGTTGTCGTCGCCAGGCCAGCCGCTGGACGCAGGCGCGCGCTGGTTCATGGAGTCGCGATTCGGACACGATTTCAGCCACGTTCGCGTACACACCGGTCCTCGCGCTGATCTCGCCGTCCGCGCCGTGCAGGCCCGGGCGTTTGCCGTGGATCGCCATCTCGTGTTCGGTGCCGGTCACTACGATCCGCAGTCAACCGAGGGACGAAGGCTGCTGGCGCACGAGTTGACGCACGTCATCCAGCAGCGGCCCGGTGACGGCGGCGACGCCGCGCACCTCACCGCCGCGCCGGTCATTCAACGGCAGAAGGCGGGTCCGGCCGAGCAAGCGGCGGCGACGGAAGACGCTGCGTTCTGGGAATGGTGGAAGAAGGTCGTCGGCTTCGAGGGCCCGCTCAAGGCATGGCGGGAGAACCCAGGAAACAAGCACGACCTTGGTAAAGAGACCAATTGGGGCGTCACCAAGAAGTTGTACATGGAGCGCGCGGCGGGCCTCGGCCTTCCAGCCACGGACGAAGGGTTCGAGGCGATGACGCCCGATCAGGCCATGCTGTTCGGGAAGATGATGTGGAAGGCCTCGCGGGCAAAGAACGTCGCGAACACGGGCGTGGCGCTCGTGCTGGCCGACTGGTACTGGGGCGGCATCGACCTGGACCGATTCAAGGCCCTGCTTGCCGAGAAAGGCCGGGCCGCGACCTTTGAGGAAGGGAAACCCGACGCCGCGACGATCGCGTTCCTGAATACCCTGCCGCCTGCGGAGCTCGTCGAGCTGATGTCGCAAGCCAAGGCCGCGCAGTTCAAGGAACGCGCTGAAAAGAACAAGACGCAACAGGGCTTCCTGACGGGTTGGCTGAATCGGAACGAGGAGCGTCGAATCCAGGCGCAGCCGTTCCTGCCGGGCGCGAAGTTCCCGCCGAAGCCCGGCATGACCCTCGCGGAACGCGGCGAGCGTGCGCTTCGTGAGGCACGCAAGGTCGTGGAGATGGGACAGGCGGCCTCGTCCGACGACAGAAAAATCGTGAGCTCCGAACTCTGGAGCGTCGTCGGTGCCATCGAGCTGCAGCAGAAAACCGGATTCGCCAATCCTCAGGACGAAGCGGTGCTGAAACCGCTGAAGTCCGAGTTGCTGAAAGAAATCGGCAGACTGATGAACGTCCCCCACTAGTGGCGTCCATCGGTCTTCGCAAGATCAAAGATCGCGACCTCGTCCCATGGAAGCGGCCATGATGTTCGGCCGCGACGAGTGGATCCTTGCGTTCGTCCTCGGCGTGTGTGCGCTGATCGGGATCGCGCTCGCGTTCCTGAAATACTTTGAGCAGGTTGCAAAATTAGCTCGCTCGCGGGCGGCCGCGCCGCCGGGCGCGGAGCCGTGGGCCGTGACCAGTGCTTTTCTGGCGAGCACCCGGTGGGGCTGTTCGCGGACAGGACCCGCCTTGAGCTCATTTTGCAACGCACTCTTTGTTCAGTGGTTCGATTCTCCCTAGTCCGTACGCGAATTAGACGGTAGATGCTCCAGCGCGCGAAGCAGCGGGCCAAGGCGATCAGGCGCGATGTCGTGGCGCTGTGGCTCGCCGCGCGCGATCCGCGCGTGCCCTGGTATGCGAAGGCCATGGCTGGCGCAGTGGCAGCTTACGCGCTCAGTCCCATCGACCTGATCCCGGACTTCGTGCCAGTGCTCGGCTACGTCGACGATCTGGTGATCGTGCCGGTGGGGATTCTGCTGACGGTGCGGATGATTCCTGCGCCGCTGATGATGGAATTTCGAGCCGAAGCGGCACGACGGGACGGCCGCCCCACGAGTCGCGGCGGGCTGGTCTTCATCGTGGCGATCTGGATCGTCGCGTTGGGAATGGCGGTCGGGTGGCTGGTTGTGTCAAAGAGATAAGTCCAGGTTATTACCCGTAATCACTCATCCAAATCTTGAGGTTCCATCAAATCTTCAGATGAGCTCGTGGTTCTTCGCCGCGTAGCGATTCGTCTGGGTGTA
Source organism: Vicinamibacterales bacterium (assembly GCA_035259385.1). GTDB lineage: Bacteria > Acidobacteriota > Vicinamibacteria > Vicinamibacterales > CAVVIG01 > QHWK01. The sequence continues at coordinate 4,571 of DATFWL010000582.1, forward strand.
GCATCCGCACCGCTTGCGACCGACCGGACCGTCGTTGCGATGGAGGAGGTGGCAGATGGAGCTGTCGCGACGTCGTCTCACATCGGGCGCGACGGGTATCGGCGTCCTTGCACTCGCCTCGACGGTGATGGCGCAGTTCTGGCCACAGTGGGCGCTGAACCCGCAGCACACGGGTGAGGCCGCCGTCGCGGGACAAACGCCGAACCGCATTCTGGCCAGCGTTGTCTACGATCCGCTGGTGCCCGCTGAAATGGCCGCGAACGGCGGCGACCTGCTCGCGCACTATCAGGTGCCGCTGATTGACAACGACCGCGTCTTCATGGAGTTCAAGAGCGGGACCTACAACAAGAACCGGTACTCAACGCAGACCTGGGGCGAGAACGCCTTCCAGTGGCAGAACGGCCAGCTCGCACTCACATGGCGCTTCACCAGCGATTGGACGGCGGTCGGCTCGCAGGCCGATTTCTGGGAACCGGTGTTTCACGCGGCCCTCGCGAACGGGTCTGTCTACGTGCCCGGCGCAGGTGGAACGCTGTTCAGACTGGATGAGATGACCGGGACGCTCCAGAATCGGATCAACCCGTTTGGCGCGAGGATCGATCCGTCGATCGTCGTAGCCGGCGTGCCGTCGGTCGACGGAAACGGGAACGTTTACTACAACGCGATTCAGCAGTTCAACAGCGCCGCCGGCGCAAGTTTCTACCAGCACGACATCGTCGATTCATGGCTCGTCAAAGTGGCGCCCGACGATTCGGTCGCGAGAGTGAGCTATTCGATCCTGACCGCGCAGACGGCGCTGAACAGTGACCCGGCGCCAGGCCCGAACGACACGTGCTTCACGACGTTTGCGACGAGTCAGCTGCCGTGGCCGCCGGATCCGGCCGCGCTGCCACCGACAGCGCCTTGCGGCGCGATGCGTCCGGCACTCAATGCTGCGCCCGCCATTGCTCCTGACGGAACCATCTACACCGTGACCCGGACGCACCTGCTCGACGGTGGCAATCGTTACGGCGGCATCGCGGCCGTGCATGCCGATTTGACGCCGCGATGGTGGACGTCGCTGCGCGATCGACTGAACGACGGCTGCAACAACGATCAGGGGACGTTTCCCGGCGCCCTGCTTCCGGCCAACGGAACGCCCGGCGGATGCCGCCTCGGAACGACACCGGGCGTCGACCCGGCCCAGAATGCGCGGCCCGCTGGCCGGGTTCTCGATGATTCCTCGTCGTCGATCACCATCGCACCTGACGGCACCATTCTCTACGGCGCCTACACGCGCTATGACTTCGCGCGCGGTCATCTGATGCGATTCGGTCCGTCGGGCGATTTTCTTGGTGCGTACAGCTTCGGATGGGATTCGACGCCGGCGATCTATCGTCACGGCGGGACGTATTCGGTGGTGATCAAGGACAACGAATACGGCGGCGGTCCACAGTTCGGCTCGTATTGCAACGTCGACAGCATCTGCCCGCCGCGGCAGAACGGACCGTTCTTCATCACGCAGCTCGATCCAAACCTGAGCGTCGAGTGGAAGTTCCAGAGCACGAACAGCCAGAGCTGCACGCGCAACGCCGACGGCACCATCACCTGTGTTCCGAACACCTCCGGCACGCAATGGGCGAATGTCGGCTTCGAATGGTGCATCAACGCTCCGGTGGTCGACGCTCATGGCGTGGTCTACGCAAACAGCGAGGACGGAAATCTCTACGCCATCAACCAGGGCGGACTGCTCAAATCGCAGATCTTTCTCGATCTCGCGCTCGGCGCCGCGTACACACCACTGGCGATCGGACCAGACGGGCGTATTTACACGGAGAACAAGGGCACCCTGTTCGTCGTCGGCCAATGACAGCGTGACTCCGGCCGGCATCAGGAGCCGGCCGGAGTCGTGCCGTCACTGTCGCTTGCGGGACACCGTTTGCGTCACGACGTTCGACGTGCTGCCGTTGTAGTTGCCGTCACCGCCGTACTGCGCGGTGATCGAGTGGGTCCCTGCAGTCAAGCTCAACGTGGACAGCGACGCGATGCCGCCGCTCAGGGATGCGCTGCCGAGTAACGTCAACCCGTCGAAGAACTGCACGGCTCCCGTCGCCGTCGAGACGGACACCGTCGCCCTGAATGTCACACGTTGTCCGACGCTGGACGGGTTCCGGCTGGATGTCAGCGTCGTCGTCGTGCCCGCCTTGTTCACCACCTGCGCGAGCGAAGACGATGTACTGCCGCCGAACCCCGCGTCGCCGCTGTACTGTGCCGTGATGGAATGCGTGCCGACCGACAGATTCGCGATCAGGAACGTGGCAACACCGTTTGAAGCGAGAGTGGATGAACCGAGTACCGTCGCGCCGTCCATGAACGTGACGCCGCCGGTCGGCGTGCCCGTCCCGGACGAGGGGCTCACTGTCGCCGTGAACGCAACCGTCTGACCGAGCGTGGAAGGATTCGGAGCCGACGTCAGCGACGTCGTCGTGCTGATGATCGCGCTGCCGTTCACGGTCTGTGTCAGACCTGGAGACGTGCTGGCCGTGTGACTGCTGTCACCGCTGTACACGGCGGTCATGGAGTGGCTTCCCACGGCGAGCGCCGACGTGGCGAGCGCGGCGGTGCCCCCGCTCAGCGCCGCCGTTCCGAGCGAGCTCGCACCATCGAAGAACTCGACGGTGCCGGTCGCCAGCGACGGCGACACCGTCGCCGTGAACGTGACGCTCTGACCGAAGGAGGACGGGTTCGGGGACGCTGCGAGTGCGGTCGTCGTGGGCGTCAGCGACTGGCTGCACGAAGGAAACCGGAACGATACAATCCGCGTGTTCCAGTTCGCGTCTTGCGTAATCGCCTGGTACTCCTGGGTGTACCAGAATGTACAGTCGTCGCTCGGGTCGATCCGCATCGCCGAGTAATCACCCCAGCGATCGAACGCGTTCTGCGATCCGCCGCCGACAACGGCAAACGTCTCCGGCTGAAGCAAGCCCGGCTGGTCGCCAGTCTCCCGCCCCGAAAACCGAATCGACGGATACGTCGCGCCGCTGGCGACGCTGTAGCCGACGCCGATGTTGCCGGTCTGGTCCATCGCGATGCTGCCCATCCACCGGTTGTCGGTGTCGGGCGCATACGTTCCCTGCTGGTAGATGATGGGCGTACCGTCCGGACTCCGGACCTCGTACCAGCGGATGCCCGTGTTGCCGTCTGGAGTAACGACCGTATGATTGGCGACGAGAGACGCGTGGTCGCCGAAGTTGCGATACGCCAGCCGATACATCAGCCGGTCACCGAGCGCATCGAGCTTCGTGGTGGTTCCGGGCTGAGGAATACAGTCCTGCGTGTCGAGACAGGGTGACGTGAACGGCGCCACACCCGCAATCGCGGCCGGCCCGACGAACGTCGAGTTCTGTGTGTTCACGAAATCGACGTGGAACTTCCACAGATTCAGCGTGCCCGCAAACGGATCGATGTTCATGAAGAAGTTCGGCGAGCCGGCGGGAGGCAGCGTCGCTCCGTCCAGATCTCCGGGAAGGAGGCTGGCGAGCGCGCCGTTCATATTGAAGCACACGAGCGCCGGCGCATGGGCGCCGCTCAACATGGCGCTGCGATCCCACGCGCACGCCTCCGGACCGAGGAACGCGCCCGAGCTCTGAAAGATGTTCCAGGTGACGTAATAGCCGTCGGGCCACACGCCAATCTTCGGGTAATCGTTGATGTTCGTGCCGAACCCGTATGCCCACAGAAAGTACGGGCCGGTCGGGTCCGATGTCGTCGACACCGCGAAACACTGCGCGAACTGGCCGATGAGCGGCGGGAGGAGCGGTATCGCCACTTCGCCGATCAGCCAGCGATCAGCCATCCGATCGTATTGAACGATTGGATCGCTGAAGCCGCCCAGCTGGTTGCACGTGGAGGTGGCTCCCCAGAATGTCGAATCGTCGATGGGCGCCTGAACCTGATTGCCCTGCTTGTCGAAGACCACGAACGCGTTGTTCACCCACTGGACGATGTGGTTCGGCCCCACCGCGATGTTCGGATCGGGCGGCACCGCGGTCACTGCAAATCCCGGATAACCTTCGCCCAATGCTTCCCACTGGCCGAGCGTCTGCGCGGCCGCGACGTTCGGTGTAGATGTCTGCACCACTGGATCGGCGACGTTGCCCGCACTCGGCCGGCCCCACGGCCGGCGCAACGGGATTTCTTTCTTGGGCCCCGACCTCCCGCCGTGTGGTGGCATGTCGCGAACCGGCGGGGAGACGGTGAATTCCAACGGGTAGGTGACTTTCGGATTCCCCGCGCCGCCGTTGCCGGCGCCGGGCGGCGCGCCACTTTGGGCGATGACGGTACCGTCGAAGACACCTATCAGGCAGACGATCAGCAGTCTTCGCACCATATCAGGCCTCGCGGCAACCGGCCCAGCAAGATCTATCCCCGGAGCAGTTCCGAAGAGATTACGCGGATATTCGAGGGGCCGTCGGCTGCGAGCTGGTGCGGCGCTGCTAGTTTTGTCGCCTGGCCGACCGTTTTTGTGACCGAGCCTCGAAAGCTGCCGGTTCGTCGGCGCCGCGCCAAGGCGATTGTCGCCTCACGCGAAGACACGCGCGCGTCGCTTCAGGCGCTCATATGCCTGCGCTTCCAGCAAACGCCATCAGCACATCTTATCCCGCAAGATCGGCGCGCACGCAGCGGTGACGAAGGAGAATCACGCGGCTTTCTGCAAGATGCCGCACAACCGGATCGGGCCGTTACAGTGAAGAGCGTCCCAACGGGATTCGAACCCGAACCCTCGCGAGCTTGCCAGCGCGGTATTTGCAAGGCATCCATAAATACACCGGTGCATTTGACTCATCCGCTTCTACGGACGTAGCATCTCCGCCCTCTCGCAACGGATAATCCGGCAACGTCAGAGCCGAGCAATTGCTCGGCGTCCAAAGGAGGGCCAGATGCGCCGCATTCTTTTTCTCGCATCGATCTGGTTTGCGGCCGTTCCTACTATCGCCGTCGCGCAGCCGCGCGCTCTCGGCCACACCGTGCGGTGGGATCTTGTCCGAGTCCAACAGGGCACCGCACTCGCTGGCGGCTCGGACGTGGCCAAAGACGCAGCAACTGGCGATACGTTTACGCTAACGGGCTCCGGCGACGTGAAACCAGCGAATGGCGATGCTGCAGGTGGCGGAACGATTGTTCACCACTTTGCAGCCACGAACACCGAGGCGACTGGCGTGTACGTCGTGATCGGATTCATCAGTTGGGAACCCGGCGGCGGACAACTGGCGGCGACGGACGGGATCGGTCACAGTTGGGAAGCCAGCGCGGGCGTTCTCAAGCTGATGATCCGCATCTTTCGAGCGGCGGGTGGGTTCAGTGATGCCGTCCTGACCATCAATTGTCATCTACCGGGAGCGACGATCGATGTTGAAGAGGGCATCGAGCTGCGGGTAGGCAATTTCGACGCCTTGCCCAACGGCGGCGTGACTTTGTTCCACGTGATGAAGTAACTCAACCAGCTAGACTTCTCGCATGTGGGACGCACTACGCCTTGACGTTCGGCATTCCTTCCGCAGTTTGCGACGGGCTCCGACTTTCTCCTTGATCGTCGTCGTCACGCTGGCGCTGGCTGTTGGGGCGACCGCGGCAGAGGGCAGCCTGCTCAACGCGCTCGTGTTGCGAACACTCGCGGTTCCCAGTCCCGAGCAGCTCGTGGCCCTGTCGGCCCTCGAGCCGCGGGCGAACGTCGAGGGCTGCTTCTACACCGACACGTTCAAGGCGTACCGCGCCGCCCAGCGATCCTTCGCGCAGATGTCGATGTACTCCGGCTGAGGAGTCCTGCGCGTCGAGACACGTTCCGGCGTCTTCGACGCGTGGACAGAAGCCGTCTCGCCGAGCTACTTCGACCTCGTCGGCGCGCGACCGTCGGCGGGACGGTTTTTCAGCGAATCAGACGACGCGGTTGCCGTGTTCAGCGAGGACTTCCGCCGACGCATCTTCGGCAATGGTCGCGGCATCGGCGAGGCGATCAGGTCAACGGCGTGCCGGCTACGATGATCGGCGTCGCGGCGGACGGTTTCGACGGTCTTCAACTCGACGGGACTTCCGACATCATCGTGCCCTTCGCGGTGATGCGACCGGCCAGCGGTGACCTGTCCAGGCCGTTTCGATCGAAGGACGTGGTGGGACGTCTCGCGCGCGGCGTGTCCATCGACGCGGCGCGCGCGGAACTGCTCGCGCGTTGGCCGTCGATTCAGTCGGCGACGCTGCCGGCCACGTTGCCGGAACCCGAACGGGAGGCGCTGCTCCATCAGCGGCTGGACGTGGCACCGCTCGCGTCAGGCTTTTCGGGTCTCCGCACC
>DATFWL010000583.1:0-10289 GCA_035259385.1 Vicinamibacterales bacterium
GCGATCCCCAGCTTTGATCTCCACCTCTTCAAAAGCAGGATGTTATGCGGTATTAGCGTCCCTTTCGGGACGTTATCCCCCACTCGAAGGCAGGTCACCCACGTGTTACTCACCCGTTTGCCACTCTACTAACCCCTTGCGGGGTTTTCGCGTTCGACTTGCATGTGTTAGGCACGCCGCCAGCGTTGATTCTGAGCCAGGATCAAACTCTCATGTTAAAGTCGCTGGCTGCTCCAACGCGCGCCTCGCCGATCGCTCGGCCGAAGACCTCCGCGCTGCAACAGCACAACTCGATTAACGCGAGGCCGATTGGCTCTGCGTTGTTCAATCCGTTGTTGGTCTCGTCGTCGTCACCAGCTGACAGCCTCTCTCGGGTTCCTTCCCGAGGCCGGATTGATCGAGGTTGCCGGCCGATTCTGTGACGCGACGCGCTGACTCTCTGTCTCTCCGCTCACGAGGAGCGGAGTGACGGGCTTGTGTGTGCTTGCACGCACTATCTAGTTTTCAAAGAACCGACCGCCTGTGCGCCCGTGGCGCCCAGCCCCCGGTCACGCCGAACCGGCTGTCTCGCCGACCGCGTTCAGGGGAACCTTCTGAGGTTACTAGCACCACCCCGCCTTGTCAACCCCCTTTTCAGGGCCGCCCGCAAGATTTCTCGTCGCGGTCCAACGGTTGAGCTTTGCGGCTGAAGTGACGTCCGGATCGTGAGGAACGCTGCGGATCGTGACCGACAGACTTCCCGAAGACCAAAAAAAATTTGCTGGGCTCTCGCTCCAGCAAACGCTCGCTGCCCCTGCAGCGGATGTCGCGCCCGAACGTTCAGCGAGTATCCCGTACGACGAACACCGCCGTCAAGTCGACCGTTCGTGAAGCGGCCCGTCGATCTCGACGCATACGCCGATCACATCCCGAGCGATCACATGCCGAGCGATCACGTGAGACGCACCAGATGATTCTGTTTCTGCCCCTTTCGCAACACCAGCAATCGGCCGCCGATCGCGTCGTCGCGTGTCACGCGCGTCTGCACGTCGGCCACTCGTCGGTTGTTGACGTAGATGCCCCCCGACTGCACCAGGCGGCGCGCTTCGGCTTTCGACGGCGCGAGCTGCACCCGTGCCACGAGATCGACGATCGGCATCCCGCCGTCGAGCAACTCCGCGGGCACGTCGGTCGACGGTACGTCGCCCAGCACCGCGAGCACGTCGTCGACGCCCAGTGCGGTGATGTCTTCGGTGAAGAGCAGGCTCGACGCGTGTTCGGCTCGCGCCGTCTGTTCCGCGCCGTGCACCAGCGTCGTCACTTCGCGCGCGAGCACACGCTGCGCCTCTCGCTTTTCCGGTGCGCGCGTTGTCGCCTCGTCGAGCGCCCCGACGGCCTCGCGATCGAGGAACGTGAAGTACTTCAAGTACGCGACGACGTCACGATCGTCGGTGTTCAGCCAGAACTGGTAGAACGTGAACGGCGCGGTTCGGCCCGCGTCGAGCCACACGGTTCCCTCTTCGGTCTTTCCGAACTTCGTTCCCGCCGCAGTCGTCATCAGCGGCCAGACCAGGCCGTGGGCCTTGCGCGCGCGCAGCTTCCGAATCAATTCGATGCCGGCGGTGATGTTGCCCCACTGATCGGTGCCGCCCATCTGCAGCGCGCAGTGCTCGCGGTCGAACAGCTCGAGAAAGTCGCGCGCCTGCAGCAGCAGGTAGCTGAACTCGGTGTAGGAGATCCCCTCTTCGCTCTCCAGCCGCCGGCTCACCGACTCTTTCTGCAGCATGTAATTCACGGTGAAATACTTCCCGGTATCGCGCAGGAATCCGAGCAGGTCGAACGCGGCGAGCCAGTCGGCGTTGTTGATGATGCGCGCCGGGTTGCCCGCCCGATCGAAGTCGAGAAAGCGCTCCAGCTGCCGGCGGATGCCGACGACGTTCTCGTCGATCTGTTCGCGCGACAACAGCTGCCGCTCGACGGTCTTGCCGCTCGGATCGCCGATCATGCCGGTGCCGCCGCCGACGATGGCGATTGGCGAATGGCCGAAGCGCTGCAGCCGCGCGAGTCCCATGATCGTGAGCAGCGTGCCGACGTGAAGGCTGGACGCCGTCGGATCGAAGCCGATATAGCCGGTGACGCGCTCGCGGGTGAGGAGGTCGGGTAAGCCTTCGGTGTACTCGGATACGAGCCCGCGCCACCTGAACTCTTCGAACAGATCCGGCATGGCAGGTAGCGTAGCATGCGCCGGATGACGGACACTGCCGGCAGGCGATCGCGCGGCACCGGTAGTATATAGATCGATGCCGCCGGTCACGCGCCGTGCCGTGCTCAAGACGTTGGCGGCCGGTGGCGTCGGCGTCATTGGCGGGCCTTCGACGTACGGATTTCTCTACGGTCGGCACCAGCTCGGGGTGACGCGCATCGACGTGCCGGTTGCCGGTTTGCCGCCCGCGCTCGCCGGCGTCCGCGTCGGCCTGATCACCGACACGCATCGCAGCCGCTGGGTCTCACACGACGACGTCGAGCAGGCCGCCCGCGCGCTCACGGCGGAGCGGCCCGATTTGATCGTGCTCGGCGGCGACTACGTCACGTGGGGAGATCGACAGTACGTAGGGTCCTCAGCGGAGGCGATGGAGTCGATGACCGCGCCTGAAGGCGTCTTCGCGATTCTCGGCAACCACGACGACGATCACGACATGCCCGCGGCGCTTCGGCGAAGGAGCATCCACGTCCTGAGAGACGCACGCACGCGGTTGACCATCCGCGGCGAGCCGATCGATCTCGTCGGCATCCGGTTCTGGACGAAGAAGCAGAGCGACATCGCTGAACTGCTCCGCGATTCGTCGCCGGCAACGGTCCTGCTCGCCCACGATCCACGGCGGATCGTCGAAGCCGCGGCGCTGAACGTCCCGCTCGTGCTGTCGGGTCATACGCACGGAGGGCAGGTGGTGCTGCCTGGACTCGGCGCCGTGGCGGCGCGGAAGTTTCCGATTGCCGCCGGGCTCCTGCGCCGCGAGCGCACCACCATGTTCGTGAGCCGCGGTGTCGGAACGATCTACGTGCCCGTCCGCATCGGCTGTCCGCCGGAAGTGGCGGTCCTCACGCTGCGGTCTGCTTGAAGCCGCCGAACACCGCGTGACCGGCGTCGAGCCACCAGCAATCGACCGCATGGAATCCGGCGTGTCGTAGCCAGACCAGATGATGCAGGAGCGCTGACGGGCGATCGTCTGGATCGGGAAACCGGAAGTGATTCCATCGTTCATCCTCGAAGCGCCGGTACAGATCCGGTGCAGCGAGCCCTTCCGCCTGCCGTCGCGCGGCCGCGTCCCAGCGATCCGCAGCGACCGCCCGCCATGCCGGATGCTGCGGCTCGACGATGTCCGCGATCAGAAACGCCCCGTTCGGCGCCAGACGTTCGCCGGCCGCTTTGTACAGGTACTGCTTCTTCGCGTCGTTCAGATGGTGCAGGCACATCGACGCGACCAGGAGTTTCACCCCGGACATCCGGTCCCACCAGTGGAGCGAGGCGAGATCGAACGAGGCGATGCGAACCCGATCGCCGAACGACTGCAGCCGCCGGCCTGCTTCACTCCGCATCGACGGCGAGCCGTCCAGCGCCGTCAGCGTCGCGTCTGGAAAGCGCGTCAGCAGCGCCTCGGCGAGGACACCCTCGCCGGCGCCGAGCTCGAGAATCGTGACCGCTGCCTCGGCGGTGAAGGGCGCCGCCGAAATGAGCGCGGCGTTCATCTCGGCGCGGCGCGGCACCGCCACCGGCGCGATCGCACGAAACGTCGCCGAGTCGTCTTCGGTCCACGACGTCACGGCGCGGCCTCTCGAACGAAGCTGCGGCCGGCGATCGTCCAACGGCCGTCCAGGAGCACCGCATCTACCCGCAAGCGACACGGCTCGTGCTGTGGAACGTCAAAACAGTTCCCGACTCCCTGTGGAAAACTGCTCCGAGACGGAAACGGTTCCCGACCCCCTCAGAGGTAGCGCACGGTACGGGCGCCAGAGACGACTGACCCGATCCGGAAGGCGGCGCTGCCGGCCTCGGACGTCAGATCGATCACCCGCTCGGCGTCGGACGCCGCACAGACGACGACGAGGCCGACACCCATGTTGAACGCGCGGAACATCTCGTCCCCTGCTATCCCACCATGGCCCTGCAGCAGCCGGAAAATCGCCGGCACGGCCCACGACCCGCGATCCACTTCCGCGCCGCAGCCGTCGGGAAGCGTACGCGGCAGGTTCTCGGTGATGCCGCCGCCGGTGACGTGCGCGAGCCCCTTGACCAGATTCCGACCGATCAGCGGCCGCACGACTGACAGATACGATCGATGCGGCGCGAGCAACGCATTGCCGACCGTCGTCTCGAGGTCGGGAACGAACGTGTCCGGCCGCCAGCCCGCCTCCTCGAAGAACACGCGACGGGCCAGCGAATAGCCGTTGGTGTGCAGGCCGGCGGACGGCAGCCCGATGAGCGCGTCGCCGGGCACGATCGTCCGGCCGTCGATCACTCGCGCCTTTTCGACCACGCCGACGATGAACCCCGCGATGTCGTACTCGCCGTCGGCATAGAAGCCGGGCATCTCCGCCGTCTCGCCGCCGATCAGCGCACAGCCGTTCTCGCGGCAGCCGCGCGCGACGCCGCCGATCACCTGCTCGGCCACATCGGGCGCGAGACGGCCGGTGGCGAGATAGTCGAGAAAGAACAGCGGCTCCGCGCCCTGGACAAGAATGTCGTTGACGCAGTGGTTGACGAGATCGGCGCCGACCGTGTCATGCCGGCTCGTCATGAACGCCACTTTCAGCTTCGTCCCGACCCCGTCGGCACTCGAGACGAGCACCGGCTCGCGAAACCGATCGCGATCGAGCCTGAACAGGCCGCCGAACGATCCGATGTCGGACAGGACGCCTGGCGTGAACGTCGACCGCGCGAGCGATGTGATGCGGCGGACGGTTTCGTTTCCCGAGTCGATGTCGACGCCCGCCTGGCGGTAGTCCATCAGAAGTCCAGCTTCCCGATCACCGTCTGCAGCAGCGCGCGCCGCGGCGAGTCAGCCGGCGCTTCCCAGAAGGTGCGCCGCGTCTGCGCGAAGAAGCGCTCCTTCTCGAGATCCTCTTCGAGCATGTCGAATCCCTCGGCGACGATCGTCAGCATGCCGTCACGATTGGTGGATTTCTCGAGCAGCGACAGCATCAGCGTCGTATTGCGCAGCGCGACGGTCGCGAGCGCCAGCGCCACGGGTGCGCGCGTCGGATCCCGCGACGGGACGCCGACATCGGCAAGCGCCTGCGCGGCTTCCACGCGCCCCGCGACGGCAAGTGCGCCAAGCCCCGACGCGGCGCCGCGCAGCAGTTCCTGGTAGCCTTCGTTCTTGTCTGCGAACTTCAGGGTCTCGACGAGATAGCCGACGTGCGATTCGCAGTTCACGCCGAGCAAACAGATCGCCGCGGCGATCGCCGGCTGCGATGGCTTCGGCGCGGTCCGCTGAAGGCCCGCGAGCGTCTCGAGCGCCCGCTTGTCGGCGATCTTTCCCAGCGCCAGGGCGGCATCGTCCTGCAGCGGACCCTCGAGTTTGGCGACCGCCGTTATCTGGTCGAACGCATACTGCGCCTTGTAGTCGCCGAGCGCTTCGATGACCGCGCTGCGGAAGAAGTCCTCGCCGCGCGTCACCTGCGGGACCAGCGCCTGGCGGACGCGCGGGTCGCTGCCGAGCGCCGCCAGCGCGCGGACGAGCGCCGGGCGCACGAACTCCCCCTGCTCCTTGTCGAGCGCAGTGATGAACGGCGGAATCAGCGCCGGATCGGGATTGTGTTCGAAGTAGCTGAAGGCGACCGTGCGAAGCCGGTCGTTCGGGCTCGCCAGCGACTCGCGCATCGCGTCCTTCGTGCGCGGATCGTTGAAGCCGGTGAGCAGCACCAGCGATCGGTAGCGGACGTAGCCGTCGGCATGACCGGTGACCGCCTGCAGCAGCGCGGGCACCGCCTGCGCGGCGACGGTGCGGCGCACGACCTGAGATGCTTTGGTCCGCGTGGCGTAGTCGAGGCTGCCGAGCTTGTCGATCGCCGCCTGCAGCTGCGCTGCCGGCGTGAACTGCGGCGACGTCGGCTCCTGCGCATCGGCGCGTCGCGCGCTGACAAGGGCGCAAAGGAAGAAACAAAGGAAAAAGAGGAGAGCAGACCTTTGCATCTTCATGATGCCTACTTGGCGACGAATTCGCCCTTCTCGGACGCGAGTGCGCCCTTTTCAGACTTCTCGAGCTTCAACGCGAGCTGCAGGTACCGCGCTTCGTCACGCGGGAACGGCACCGGGTAGTTGCCGGTATAGCACGACGTGCAGTAGGACGCGCGGGCGCCGGCGACCGTACTGAGCAGTCCGGCCAGGCTGAGATACTGCACGCTGTCGGCTTCGATGAAGTCGCGGATCCCGTCGAGCGTATGCGTCGCCGCAATCAGCTCGGTGCGCCGGGGCGTGTCGACGCCGTAGAAGCAGGGAGAGATCGTCGGCGGGCAACTGATGCGGACGTGGACCTCCTTGGCACCCGCGGCGCGCACCATGCGAACGATCTTGCGGCTCGTCGTTCCGCGGACGATCGAATCGTCCACGAGCGCGACGCGCCTGCCCTCCAGGATGCTGCGCACCGGGTTCAGCTTGACCTTGACCCCGAAGTGCCGGATCGACTGCTGCGGCTGGATGAACGTCCGTCCGACGTAGTGGTTTCGAATCAGCCCCATGCGCAGCGGCACGCCGGACGCCTCGGCGTAGCCCATCGCCGCGCAGACGCCCGAGTCCGGCACCGGCACGACGACGTCGGCGGCGACCGGCTGTTCGCGCGCGAGCACGCGCCCCAGCTCGGTGCGGACCTCGTTGACGCTTCGTCCGAAGACGTAGCTGTCCGGCCGCGCGAAGTAGACGTGCTCGAAGATGCAATGCGCGAGCGGCGCCGGCGGAAACGGCTTCAGCGATCGCAGTCCGTCGGCGTTCACCACCAGCACCTCGCCCGGCTCGACGTCGCGGACGTAGGTCGCGCCGATCAAGTCCATCGCGCAGGTTTCCGACGCAATCACATACGCATCGTCGAGACGGCCGAGCGCGAGCGGCCGGAAGCCGTGCGGATCGCGGACCGCGATCAGGCGATCGCGCGTGAGGATCACCAGCGAGAAGGCGCCCTGCACCTGCGACACCGACTCGACGATCGCCTCCTCGACCGACCCGGCTCTCGAGCGCGCGTAGAGATGCGCGATCACTTCGGTGTCGCTGCTCGACTGGAAGATCGATCCCTGCCGGACCAGCTCCTCGCGCAGCTCGCGCGCGTTGACCAGGTTGCCGTTGTGGCCGATCGCAATCTGCCCGTGCGCGCAGTCGATCAGGATCGGCTGCGCGTTGGCGAGCTTGCTCTCGCCGGCCGTCGAGTAGCGGACGTGACCGACGGCGAGCGGCCCGCGCAGCTGGGCGAGCGTGCTGCCGTCGAAGACGTCGGCGACATACCCCATCTCGCGGGCGAGGCGCACCTGTTCGCCGTCGGAGGCCGCGATGCCGGCGCTCTCCTGGCCGCGGTGCTGCAGCGCGTAGAGACCGAGGTAGGTCATGTTGGCCGCTTCGGGATGCCCGAAGATGCCGAAGACGCCGCACTCGTCTTTGAATTTGTCGAGCATGAGTATTCAGGCTACCTGTTGTGCAAAACACCGATCGATCGCCGTGGACCACACGCGCTCCGCGACGCCGACCGGTTCGTCGACGGCGATCGCGCCGCCGACAGACATCCGGAGTCGATTGCCGCCGGTCTCACCGATGACCCGCGCCGGAACGCCTGCGGCCGCGGCGCGCTCCAGCACGGCCGTCACCCGTTCGGGCGACACCGAGACGATCACGCGAGACGCCGACTCGCCGAACAACGCCGCTGCGACGTCGAGGCCGGGATCGCGCGCGATCGCGACCTTGTCGAGCGACACATCCGCACCGCCGCCGGCGGCATCGAAGCAACACTCCGCGACGGCCACCGCGACGCCACCGTCAGAACAGTCGTGAGCGGACCGCAGCAGCCGCTCGCTGGCGAGCGCGACGAGCAGCGACTGCAGCGCCCGCTCCGCCGCCAGATCGATCGCTGGTGGAAGACCCCGCACGCGATCGTGCAGCGTCTTGAGGTATTCGCTGCCGCCGAGCTCGCCGGCGCCGGGTGCACCCAGCAGCAGGATCAGGTCGCCCGATCGCTTGAACTGCTGGCTGACGACGCGATCGACGTGCTCGAGCAGCCCGACGACGCCGATCGTCGGCGTCGGATAAATCGCGGCGCCGTCGGTCTCGTTGTAGAGGCTCACGTTGCCGCCGGTGATCGGCACTCCGAGCGCACGGCACGCCGCGCCGATGGCTTCGACCGCGCGCGCGAACTGCCACATGATCGCCGGCCGCTCCGGATTGCCGAAGTTGAGGCAGTTGGTCGCGCCGAGCGGCGTTGCCCCTGCGCAGGCGACGTTGCGGGCGGCCTCAGCCACCGCCAGCATCGCCCCCCGATACGGATCGAGATAACAGTAGCGACCGTTGCCGTCAACCGACATCGCAAGCGCGCGATCGGTTCCCTTGATGCGCACCACGCCAGCGCCATGCCCGGGCATGTTCACCGTGTTGGTGCGGACCATGTGGTCGTACTGGCGATAGATCCATTTCTTGCTGGCGATCGCCGGCGAGGCGAGCAGCGCGAGCAACGCGGCGTTCTGGTCGCTCACCCGCGCCGAGCCAGCGAGCTCGTCGAGGTCGAGCTGCTGAACCTGACGCAGGTAGTCCGGCTCCGTCGTCGGCCGCCGATACAACGGGGCCTCGTCGGTCAGCGCGCGGTTCGGAATCTCGGCCACGACTCGGCCGCGTTCCTTCACGCGCAGCATTCCGTCGGTCGTGACCTCGCCGATGCGGACGGCGTGCAGATCCCACTTGTCGAATATCCGCTCCACCTCCACCTCGCGCCCACGCTTCACGACCAGCAGCATGCGCTCCTGCGATTCGGACAGCATGATTTCGTACGGCGTCATGCCGCTCTCGCGCTGCGGCACGAGGGAGACATCGATCTGGACGCCCGCCCCGCCGCGCGATCCCATTTCGGTGGTGGAGCAGGTGAGTCCCGCGGCGCCCATGTCCTGAATCCCGACCAGCGCGTCGGTCTGCATCACCTCGAGGCAGGCCTCGAGGAGCAGCTTCTCCATGAACGGATCACCGACCTGCACCGCCGGCCGCTTCTCCGCGGATTTGTCGTCGAATTCCGCCGACGCCATCGTCGCGCCGTGGATGCCGTCGCGGCCGGTCTTCGCGCCGACGTAGTAGACGGCGTTGCCGGCCCCGGACGCGACGCCTTTGATGATGTCGGCGGCCTTCGCGATGCCGAGGCAGAACACGTTCACGAGCGGGTTGCCGGCGTACGAGGGCTCGAATGCGATTTCGCCACCGACCGTCGGAATCCCGATGCTGTTGCCGTAGCCGGCGATGCCCGCGACGACGCCCTCCAGCAGGCGACGTGTGCCCGGCGCGTCGAGCGATCCGAAACGGAGCGAGTTCAGCAGCGCGATCGGGCGCGCGCCCATCGTGAAGATGTCGCGAATGATCCCGCCGACGCCGGTCGCCGCGCCCTGGTACGGCTCGATGAACGACGGGTGGTTGTGCGATTCGATCTTGAAGACCGCGGCCAGACCGGCACCGATGTCGATCGCGCCGGCGTTTTCGCCCGGTCCCTGCAACACCTGCGGCCCGTCGGTCGGAAGCGTCCGCAAGTGCACGCGGGAGCTCTTGTAGCTGCAGTGCTCGGACCACATCACCGAGAAAATGCCGAGCTCGGTCAGGTTCGGCTCGCGGCCGAGGAACGCCACGATGCGTTCGTATTCCTCCGGTTTAATTCCGTGACGTTCGAGAACCTGGGGATCAATCATCGCTTCTTTCGGCTGAACGTTCCCGCGGTCGCCTGTCGCTCGGCTGAAGCCTTCGCGCTACGCCGGTTGTCCACGTCCCAGCCACATCAAACGCGAGCGAAGACGCCGACAACGGAGTCGAAGATCGAGCGGCCGTCGACGCCGCCAAGGAGCGCCTCGCACGCGCGCTCCGGGTGCGGCATCATGCCGACCACGTTTCGCATGTCGTTACACAAGCCGGCGATCGCGTGCGCCGACCCGTTCGGGTTCCACGCATCGTCCACGGTGCCCTCCGGGCTCGTATAGCGGAGGATCACCTGCCGGTTTTTCTCGATCGCCTCGAGCAGCTCGGGCGGCGCGAAATAGTTGCCCTCGCCGTGCCCGATTGGAATCCGCAGCACCTGGCCGACGGTTGC
>DATFWL010000584.1:0-22220 GCA_035259385.1 Vicinamibacterales bacterium
GGCGCGCGCCACGGCCTCGCAGTAGGCCGGCAGACCGCTCAGGTCGTTGTCGCGATAGCCCATCATCACGAGGTTGACCATCAGCAGGTCGATCGGCGTGTTGCCGCAGCGCTCGCCGATGCCGAGCGCGGCGCCGTGCAGGCGCGTCGCGCCCGCCTCGAGCGCCGCGATGCTCGAGGCGACGCCAAAGCCGCGGTCGCGGTGCCCGTGCCAGTCGATCCCGACGTCGGCGCCCAGCTCGTCGATCACCGACTTGACGAAGCGCACGACCGCCTTCGCGCCGTTCGGCGTCGCGTGACCGACCGTGTCGGCGACGCACAATCGCTTCGCGCCGGCGCGAATCGCGGTCGTGAACAGCCGGCGCAGGGAGTCCGGGTCGGCCCGAGTCGTGTCTTCCGTGACGTACATCACCTGCAGGCCTTCTCTGGCGGCGAAGGCGAGCGCCTCGTCGGTCGCCTTCTGCAGGAAGTCGAGCGTCCATCCTTCGGCGTACTGACGGATCGGACTGGAGCCGATGAACGCGCCGACCTCGAGCGGCACGCCGGTGCGCTGCTGAATCTCGGCGATCGGCCGGATGTCGGCGACGACCGTTCGCGCCGCGCAGTTCGCGCGGATCTTCAGGTGGCCGTCGCCAATCGCACGCGCCAGGCGCTCGACGTCCTTCGCCACTCTCGGGCCGGCGCCGGGCAACCCGATGTCGGCGGTGTCGATGCCGAGCGCGTCCATGTGATGGAGGATGTCGATCTTCTCTTCGATGGTCGGTGTCCGCACCGACGGCGACTGCAAGCCGTCGCGCAGGGTCTCGTCGTCGAGCATCGCGACCGGCCGGGTCGGGCCGTCGCCGACGGCATCGTGGTTCCAGTCGTAGATCAACGGATGGGGCGCGATGCGCACGGCGTCACCTGTGTGCGGTGCGCGTGGCGCGCAGCGCGGCAAAGCCGACGAACAGCACCAGCCCGCCGGAGGCCGTGGCGATCCGGAGGCCGCGGGTCACGGCGGGGCGCATGAACGCGTCCATGTTGGGGCGCGCCGAGTGCGCGACGCTCGCCCGGCCGGCGGCGGCGATGTACTCGCGCCCGGCCCGGACGATGACCTGATCGAAGACGACGTTCCAGACGACGACCGCCCAGAGCAGCCAGAGCGCGCCCGCCAGGCGTGCTGCGGCGCGCGGCTGCCGTGCGGCCGCGATCCGATCCGCGATGGCCGAGCGCAAGGCGCGCACGATCAATTATCGCACGCTCAGCGGCGGCGCCTGGCGTAGGCGCGGAGGGCGACGATGACGATCGCAAGCGCGACGGCGGCGAAGCGGACGTAGTTCGACGTGTCGCCGGTCGCGACGCGCCCCACGACCACGAACAGCACGATGATCAGCACCAGCGCGACGACGGTCGCAATCAGGCCGGATCGCGACGTCGTTCGGGCCACAGCCGCGGGCTGGTATTTCGCCTCGGTGGTCGCGGTGCCGCAGCGGTAGCAGATGAGCGCCTTGTCGGCGATCTCGGCGCCGCACTTACGACACTGCATGGACCGATGGCCGCTGCGCGCGCTGGATGACGGGACGCACGAGCGCCATGATAATCAACGCCACGCCGAAGGTGCAGACGATCGTCGCGCCGGTCGGCAGATCCAGCAGCAGCGAGGCGTAGACGCCCATCGCGGACACCACCGTCCCCATCGTCCACCCGATCGCGAGACGGCGGCCGATCGATTCCGCGTACAGCATGGCCGCCACCGACGGCACGATCAGGTAGCAGAACACCAGCAGCACGCCGGCAATCGACACCGACGACGTGACGACGAAGCCGAACGAGGCATAGAACAGAAAGTCCCACAGGCGCACGTTCAGCCTCGGCCGCTCGATCTCGTGATGGTGCGTGTCGTGATGGTGGCTCATCGAGATGGCGAGGAACTGCCGCCGGAAGACGTAGTGAAACAGGCCGATGGCGCCGTAGAGCGCCGCGGTCTTCGCCACCTCGCCCCACGACACCGCGAGGATGTTGCCGACGAGCATGTCCTTGAGGTGCTCGCTCTCCGACGTCGCCTTGCTCATCGCGAGGATCGAGGCGGCCGAGGCCACGGCGTAGCAGATCCCGATGATCGCCTCCTGCGGGATGCGCGCGCGCCGCACCCGGATGGTCGCGAAGACCGCCGCGCCGAGGAAGGTGAAGGCGAGGCTGATCCAGTAGACGATCGGCGCGTGCGGGTCGCCGCCGGTCACCGGCAGGAGGAGCGCGATCGTCGCGCCCAGCGCGGCGATCTGCGCCAGCGACAGATCGACGAAGATCACGCCGCGCTCGACGACATGGACCCCGAGGTAGGCATGGATACCGGTCAGAATCAGGCTGGCCACGAACGGCGGCAGCAGGAACGCGAGCATCCCCGAGTCGAGCATCACTTCGCTCCGGATTTCTTGATCGCCTCGATCAGCAGATTGATGTCGTAGTCGAACAGCTTGAAGTAGTCGGTCACTTCCTTCACCCCGCCGACCGATGGCGGCATGACCAGCACCTGCGCGCCGGTCTCGCGCCCGATCGCGTTGGGCGTCTTCAGATCGAAGTACGGCTCGACCATCAGAATCTTCACGTTCTGCCGCTTCACTTCGTTGATCAGGTCGAGGGTGTGCTGCGGGGTCGGCGGAATCCCCGGCCGCGGCTCGACGTAGCCGATGATGTCGAGACCGAACCGCTCAGCGAAATTCGGGAACGAGCGGTGATAGGTGACGACCTTGAGTCCTTTGTATGGTGCCATCTCGGCAAGCCACTTCTTCTCGGCAGTGTCGATTCGGGTCGTGAAGTCGGCCAGCCGTTGCTGGAACGTCGTCCGGTCGTTCGGCCGCAGCTGTGAGAACTTGTCGGCAACCTCCTTCGCGATGAGCTTGCCGTTGTCCGGATCGAGCCAGTAGTGCGGGTTGCCGAGCGGATGGACGTCGCCCATCGCCCTTGTGATCTGGCCGGTCGGGATCTCCAGAATCTTCACCCCCAACGACGCGTCGAGGTAGCCGTCCGCGCCCACCTGGATTTTTCCATTGCGGCTCTGCTGAATCAGCGGCGGCAGCCAGCCGATCTCGAGCTCGCGGCCGACGACGATCAGCACGTCGGCTCTCTGCAGCTTCAGGATGAAGCTCGGTTTGGCCTCGACGAAATGCGGATCCTGATAGCCGCGCGCGATCGCCTCCACGGCGATCCGGTCGCCCCCCACCTCGCGGGCGATCGACGCGAGATCCTCGGTCGCCGCGACAACGTTCAGTTTGCCCTGCGCCCGCGCCGGACCGGCCGCGAGCAACGCGATCAGAAACGTTATGGCATATCTCATATCAGCTAGCCCCTAGCCCCGATTCGCGATCTCAAAACGGATGCGCTCCATGCGCACCGATCGAGAACTGGAACTGAAACAGAATCTCGTTCGCCGTATCGCCCAGCGCGTAGTTGATCCGCCTGTACTCGCCGCGGACCTGGCTGAACTCGCTCGGCCAGTAGGTCAGCGTCCAGGCGCCGCCCGTGTCGGTGAGCGACGCGTCGGTGGCGCGCGCCGACCGATCGAACCGCAGCCCGGTGAACCACCGGCGCGCAAACTGGTAGTCGCCCGACACGTAGAAGCCGAACGCGGGCTGCAGCCCGTTCAGCTGGTCGCGCCGGCTCCAAATCCATTCGCCGCGGCTGATGAACGAGTGATAGATGGCGCGCTGCAGCGGCCGCCAGCGCAGCGTCGCGTCGATGCCGTACAGGTCGGTCGTGAAGGTGGTCGACGTGCCGGGAGGCGGCTCCGCGCCGTTGTGCCCGTGCGCGAACGAGAACCCGAGGTCGATGTTGGTGGACTCGGTGATGTCCTGGTAGCCGCGCAGATGGGCGACGTAGCTCAGCTCGTCGCGATGGTTGGCCTTGAACACGTCGGCCGAATCGCCGCGGAAGACCTGTCCCGTCCCCTCGAGGAACACCCACTTGTTCGGAATGAGATACGCCACCGAGACGCCCGCGTCGTTGATGCCGTCTTCGCCGCCGACCAGGTTCTGCGTCACCAGCGGGCGATCGGCCCAGGGCAGCACGTGGTTGTGCAGCGTGTTCACCTTGCCGAATGCCGATCGCATCTTGCCGACTTTCGTCAGCAGCCCGCCCGGCAGCGACGTCAGGGTGACGAAGCCTTCCTCGACGTTCACGCCCTCTTCGCCGAACGAGAGGAAGAAGTCGGCGCGCGCGTATGGATCGACCACCGCCTGGAACGCCGCCTCCGACTCGTGCATCTCCATCGACGGCGACGGGTTCACCGTGTTGTGACCGGCGGCGCCCAGGAAGTCGCCGATCACCGCGATGTCGGGGTTGAAGACCTTCGAGCTGGCAGCGGCCCCGCCGTAGACCGGCAGCGCGCCGGTCGGACCGCCCGCACCCTCGGCGCCCGGCGGAATCTGCGCCGTCGGCTGCTGCGCTGGCGTGGCCCCTTGCGGCGTTGCGGGCGGCACCCCGGGCGCCCCGGCCGGCGGCTGCGCCGCAGGCGCGCCTTCAGAGGCGGCAAGCTTCGCCTCGAGGGCCGTGAGGCGATCGCCGTACTGCTGCTTGAGCGCCTCGAAATCGCGGCGAAGCTGATCGATCTCCTGGCGAAGTGCCTGAGGGGTCTCCTGTGCGTACGCGTCCGGCGCGCCGAGCAGTATGCCGGCAGCCATGGCGGCGCACACGAATCGCATGACGCGCATCGTGGTTTCCTCCCGCTTCCCGTTGACCTCAACGGGTGAACCCGGATGCAGCGGCCCCCGCGCCCGCGCAATCGCGGACGTCGGCCTCACTGCATATGAATCGGGAACCGCTTACAGCGCGGGAGGCGGCGAACGGCCGCTGGAGCCGGACGCGAGCAGCGCTTCCTCGGCGTCCTGCTCGACCGTCGTCGCGAAGCCGGCGGCGGTCAGTCGGGATGCGCCGGGCACCGGCAGGGGGTGCGGATCGGAGCCAAGCTGACTCGACGCGCACGACATGCAGTGCTGCGGCGTCTTCAGATGGCAGATGAGATCGTGGTGTTCGAAGGGCGAGCTGACGAGAACGGCCGCGTAGATGGCAAGGCCGACGATCGTCAGCAGCCGGACCCGGGCGGCGGTTCTCAGCAAAAGCACCTGAATCGATGATACGCGTTCAGCGACCGACTATCAATTTGAAGCGCGCCGCGACACCGCCGAGGTCGTCCTCGCCGGCCTGCTGGGAAACGCCGCCCGTCCCCAGGATGCCCGGAACATGGGTGTACTGCACGTCCGCGCCGATGCTGATCCACGTCTGCAGGCGGAAATCAGCGCCGCCGTTGAGCACGAAGCCCGAGTGGCGGGTGGCGACGTTCTCGGTATCGACGTTGAACTCGGCGGTCTCGGTGTACTTATAAGTTCCCCACCCTCCCGCGACGTAGGGACGCACGCGCGGCGACAGCTTGAAGCGGTAGCCGCCCGTGATCTCGAACGGAACAATCTCCGCCGTCAGCGGGATCCCGAGGCGGAAGCTCTGACCGTTGTTGATGAAGGCGCGCTGGCCGGTCTCCTTGAACCGCGACGCCGCGAGCTCGACAACGAACCCGTCGTGGACGACGACCTGGACCCCGCCGCCGAAGAATGGATCGTAGGATTGGCCGAACACGGCGTTGAACGTGTCGGTCGCCGCGAACGACTGGATCGACCCGAACACGAACGGCCGGATCGAGATCGCCGGCGGCTCCTGCGCGGCGGCCGGCGCCGCAAGAGCAAAGCAACCACAGAGCACACAGAGAACACAGAGAACACGTGATCCCTGCGCGGCGGAAATAACGCAACCACGGAGCACACAGAGCACATAAAGAAAATCGGATCTCTGTGATCTCTGTGCGCTCTGTGGTTGCTTTTCCTGCGGTTGCGTTCCTGCGATCAGCGTCGCCGTCGTCGTGTTCATCGCGCCAGCCCCAATCCGCGCAGCGCGTTGCGCGCGTCGATCAGCCCGAATCCGAACGAGCACGTGCGGCCGGCGGCCGCCGTCTGGCCGGTCGGACACGGATCCGACGGCGGCGTCAGCTTCATGGCGGCCGCTTCAAGCGCGTCCTCGATCGCTGCAGGATCGGTGATTCCCTGCTGCATCAGCATCGCGGCGACGCCCGACACGTGCGGCGTCGCCTGCGATGTTCCGATGTAACCGATCGTGGCCAGAATGTCGAAGCGCGGTGCGTGGTATTGAGAAGGAGGCAGGTTGAACGTATCCGTGAAGTTGAAGTCGAACGTCTGCTGCCAGACGAACCCGTCGCTGCCGAAGCCGCGCTGCGAGCCGCCCGGCGCCGCCAGTTCGATGTAGTTCCCCGTCGTCGAGTAATACGCGCGGGCCATCGACGGGTCCACCGATGCGACCGAGACCACGCCTTTGATCCGCGAAGCCATCGCGGCAATGACGCTCGTCGGGTTCGCGCCGAAATCCGGGTCGACGTCTTCGAAGTCGTTGCCGGCGGCAACGGCGACGAAGGCGCCGGCGCCAGAGCAGGAAGTCGTCTTCGGCCCCGTACACACCGCGTATCTGAGAGCCGTCTCGATCACCGGCGAACATGCGATCGGAGTCGAGCTGGTGACACAGCTCGCCGGTCCGGGGCCGCCCAGGCTCATGTTGATGACCTTCGCGCCGTTATCCGCCGCATAGCGGATGCCGGTCGCGACGTCGTCGTCGGTGCCGCCGGTATCCAGGGCGGCGCCGAACAGCACGTCCCACGTACTTGACAGCACCTTCACCGGCATCAACTTGACGTTGAAGGCCACGCCAGCCGTCCCGATGCCGTCATTGGTGAGCTGACCAATCGTGCCGCTGACATGCGTGCCATGGCCGTCGAAGTCGAAAGGAGGCAGCAGGCCATTCGACGTCACGTCAAATGGGGCGACAATTCGTGAGGTGCCGGCGCCGCCGACGAGTTGCGGAGCAGCAGAATAGGGGATGGTCTGCGTGCCGAGCGGCGGATAACGAACACCGTTCTCGTCAACAAAGCCGGGGATGTTTGCCGTAATCGTTGCGTTTCGATAGGCGACGCCGGTGTCGATGACCGCGACGGTTATCTGCGAGCCGGCCTGCGGCTGAATGTCCCAGGCCTGCTCCATGTGGATTTGCCGCAGGTTCCATTGACGGCGCTGGTATTCGGGATCGTTCGGAACGAACGTCGGATACACGCGGTACGCCGGCTGGGCATAGACAACCTGCGGCCTGCCGGCGAGCGCGGCGGCGACGGCTTCTGCATCTTCTCCTGGATCGATGCGCAGCACGTCGAAGTCAGAATAGGAACGTCGTGCCATCAGATCGGCCGTCGGCGACGCGCCGCGTGCGAGCGCGACCCGCTCCTCGCTTGAAACCTCGTCGCGAAATCTGACAATCACTTTGCCCGGCATGAACGAACGTCGGGAGCCACTCCGTCGGGCACGCGACTGCACGATTGCAGCGGCCCGCCGAGCGCGATCGATCGCTTGCGCAGGCGTCTTCGGGCTGTTGGGAATCGCGTTTTCCTCGACCGCGGGCAGGCCGATGTCCTGAATATCATAGGGAAGCCGACCGGTCGCCGTTTGACCCTTGAGCGAGAGCACGAGCGCGGCCGCGCCGAGCAGGGCGACGCCAAAGGTTCCGGCACGAAATCGAAGCATGCGTGTATTCTAGCCGGTGAAAGTCAGCCGCCCCGTTATGAAACGCTAAGATGAGTGACACACTTTTTCACAAAGTCTGGAACGCGCACGCAGTTCGTACGCTGCCAAGCGGACAAACTCAACTGTTCGTCGGCCTGCATCTCGTACACGAAGTGACGACGCCGCAGGCGTTCGACATGTTGCGACAGCATGGCTGGCGCGTCGCCTTTCCGGATCGCACGTTCGCGACCGTCGATCACATCGTGCCCACCAGCACCCAGCAGCGGCCGTTCCTCGATGTGATGGCCGAGGAGATGACGACTGCGCTCGAACGCAACTGCCGCGACGCCGGCATCCGCCTGTGGGCGCCCGACAACGACAACCAAGGGATCGTGCACGTGATTGGACCGGAGCTCGGGCTCACGCAGCCGGGCATGACGATCGCGTGCGGCGACAGCCACACGTCGACACACGGCGCGCTCGGCGCCATCGCATTCGGCATCGGCACCTCGCAGGTGCGCGACGTGCTCGCCTCGCAGTGCCTGGCGCTCGATCCGCTGAAGGTCCGCCGAATCGACGTCTCGGGCCCGCTCGGTCGCGGCGTCTACGCGAAGGACGTGATCCTGACGATCATCCGCCGCCTCGGCGTGCAGGGCGGCGTCGGCTACGCCTACGAGTACGGCGGCAGCACCCTCGACGCGATGACCATCGACGAGCGGATGACGATCTGCAACATGTCGATCGAGGGCGGGGCGCGGGTCGGCTACGTGAACCCGGACGACACGACGTTTTCCTACCTGCGCGGGCGGCCGTTCGCGCCGGCCGGCGCCGCGTTCGATCGCGCGGTCGCGTGGTGGCGGCAGGTGGCGACGGCGCCGGACGCCGCCTACGACGATCGGGTGGCGTTCGACGCCTCGGCGATCGAACCGACGGTGACATGGGGCATCAACCCGGGCCAGTCGGTCGCCGTCTCGGAGCCGATCGCGGCCGAGCCCAACGACGAAGCGCTGGCGTTCATGGGGTTTCGACCCGGCGCGCGCATGCGGGGCACACGAATCGACGTCGCGTTCATCGGGTCGTGCACCAACGGCCGCCTCTCGGATCTCGAGGAAGCCGCGCGCCTCGTCCGCGGCCACCGCGTCGCGCCGCACGTCAAGGCGCTGGTCGTGCCCGGCTCGCGCGCCGTCCGTCGCGAGGCCGAGGCGCGCGGGATCGATCAGGTGTTCATCGACGCCGGATTCGAGTGGCGGGGCGCCGGCTGCTCGATGTGCCTCGGGATGAATCCCGATCGCCTCGTCGGCAATCAGGTGTGCGCTTCGTCCTCGAACCGGAACTTCAAAGGGCGACAAGGCAGCCCGACCGGCCGCACGCTCCTGATGAGCCCTGCGATGGTCGCCGCCGCCGCGATCGCCGGCGAAGTCGTCGATGTGCGAGCGATGCTCGAAGGAGTGCCGGCGTGACAGCGAACCCCCAGTCCCCAGCCCCCAGTCCCAGCACCCGCGCGGCAGGCCCAGTGACACGGATCCAGGGACGCGGCCTGCCCTTGAAAGGCCACGACATCGACACCGACCGCATCATGCCGGCGCGGTTTCTAGTCGCGGTGTCGTTCGAGGGGCTCGAGCAGCACCTCTTCGAGGACGATCGCAAGGCCGACGCGCGGCATCCGTTCAACGACGCCCGGTATGCAGGCGCGTCGATCCTCGTCGTCAACGCGAACTTCGGCTGCGGCTCGTCGCGCGAGCACGCGCCGCAGGGGCTGGTGCGCGCAGGCATCCGCGCCGTGATCGGCGAGTCGTTCTCGGAGATCTTCCAGGGCAACGCGGCGATGCTCGGCATGCCCTGCTTCGCCGCCGCTCGTGCCGATGTCGAGCGCCTGCAGTCGCTCGTCGAATCGTCGCCGGAGACGACGATCGGCGCCGACGTCGCCACCGGCACCATCGCCGCGGGCACGCTGTCGATCAGCGCGACGCTGCCGCCCGCGCTGCGCGACGGGTTCGTTTCCGGTCAGTGGAACCCGACCGCGATGCTGCTCGACGACTTGGACCAGGTCCGGGCAGTGGCGGCGCGGTTGCCGTACATCCGCGGGTTCTGACGCTGCGCGGTGCAATCAAGAATTAACAAGTAAGAATTAAGAATTCGTGGAAAGCGTCGTGCCGCCTCGAATCGTCGGGTGCCGCGATCGTGTGTACGAATTCTTAATTCTTAATTCCTACTTCGTAATTGCTCATGCCGGCACCCGCACCGGCTTCTCCTGTGCCACTCCCAGAAACGCATCGGCGGCGTGCGACCGGTGCGCGTTGCGGCAGACGAGCATCACCTGCCGCTTGCGCGAGACGCCGGACACCGGGACCGCGACCAGACGGCCGTTCGCGATTTCGGTGATCGCGCAGCGCCGCGGCAGCAGCGCGACGCCGAGTCTGAGCTCGACCGCGCGCTTGATGCCGTCGAGGCTCGGCAGCGAGATCACCATCCGCAGCGGGACGTGATGCTCCTCGAAGAGCCGCAGCACCCGCTCGCGCGCCGGCGAGGGATCGTTGTGCGCGACCACCGGCTCGCGCGCGACTTCTTCCATCGCCACCTGCTTGCGCTGCGCCAGCTCGTGTGACGGGTGCACGAGCAGCACGAGCTCGTCGCTGCCGACCGGGACCTCCAGCAGCCCTACTTCGGAGGGGTGAAAGGTGAGCGCGCCGAAGTCGAGGCTGCCCTGCTGGACCTCGACCGCGATCTGGCGCGCCGGCACGCGGCGAACGTCGATGGTGATTTCCGGGTGACGCTGGCGGAAGCGCGAGATCAGCGGCAGCAGCGTGTGAACGGCCGCCTCGTTGGCGCCAATCAGCACCCGGCCGCGCCGCAGGTCGCGAAGCTCGCGGACCGCCGACTCGGTCTCCTCGGCGAGGCGCACCAGCCGCTGCCCGTAGTTCTCGAGCATGCGGCCCGCTTCGGTGAGCGTCCCGTTCTTCGACGACCGGTCGAACAGCTGCTCGCCGAGCTCCACTTCCAGCCGCCGGACCGCCTGACTGACCGCCGGCTGGGTTCGATGCACCTTGGCCGCGGCCCGCGAGAAGCTGCGCTCGTGGGCGACGGCCAGGAAAATTTTGAGCGCGCTCAGGTCCATAGAAGATGCCAGCTTATAACAGCTCGTTATTGTTCGGTAATCATTATCACTTTGACTTCTAGCGTGCCGGCCGCTACAACTACCAGCCATGACCACACCAGCACGCGTGATCGTCTTCGACACGACCCTGCGCGACGGCGAACAGGCACCGGGCTTCTCGCTCGACGTGCCGTCCAAGCTCGCGATGGCGCGGGCGCTCGACGGGCTCGGCGTGGACATCATCGAGGCAGGATTTCCAATCGCTTCGCCGGCCGACTCGGAAGCGGTGCGGCAGATCGCGGCGGAGGTGCGGCGCCCGGTGATTGCCGCGCTCGCGCGGACGACCACCCGGGACATCGACGAGGCGGCCCGCGCGCTGCAGCCGGCGGAGCGGTCGCGCATCCACACGTTTCTTGCGACCTCCGACCTCCACCTGAGCGCGAAGCTGCGCATCTCGCGTGACGAATGCCTGGCGGCGGCGGTCGGCGCCGTGACGCACGCGCGCTCGTTCACCGACGATGTGGAGTTCTCGGCGGAGGATGCGACCCGCAGCGACCGCGACTTCCTGTGCCGTGTGATCGAAGCGGTCATCGACGCGGGCTGCACGACGGTGAACCTGCCCGACACCGTCGGCTACGCGACGCCCGACGAAGTCCGCGAGTTCTTCTCCGGGATCATCGCGCGCGTGCCGAACGCGCACCGGGCCGTCTTCAGCGCGCATTGCCACAACGATCTCGGCCTCGCCGTCGCGAACAGCCTCGCCGCGGTGCAGGGCGGCGTGCGCCAGGTCGAGTGCGCGATCAACGGGATCGGCGAGCGCGCGGGCAACGCCTCGCTCGAGGAGTTCGTGATGGCGCTGCGCGTCCGCCAGGATCGCCTGCCCTACGACACGGCGATTCACTCGCCCGGCTTGTACCAGGCGAGCCAGCTGCTGTCCACGGTCACCAGCGAGCCGGTGCAGGCGAACAAGGCGATCGTCGGCCGCAACGCGTTCGCGCACGAAGCCGGCATCCACCAGGACGGCGTGCTCAAAGACGCGCGGACCTACGAGATCATGCGGCCGGAGGACGTCGGCCAGTCGGTGGCCTCGCGACTGGTGCTCGGCCGTCATTCCGGCCGGCATGCCGTGCAGTCGCGCTGCGAGGCGCTCGGCTTCGCGCTCAGCGGCTCGGAGATTGCGGAGGTCTACCGCGCCGTCATCTCGCTCGGCGAGCACCGCAAGGCGATCGGCGACGGCGATCTCCGCCGCATCGTCGACCGCGTGCGCACACCGACGTCGAGCAGCGCCGCACCACCGCCGGCGCACCATCTCGAAGCCGTCGGCTACGGACACGGCGTGTGAACAATTAAGAATTGAGAATTGAGAATTAAGCATGCGCGTCACGCTGTCCGACACCGGATCGCGAATTCTTGATTCTTAATTCCGAATTCCTGATTGCTGCGCCGCGCGCTCCAGCCATCTCCCGCCATCTCCGTTTGATCCTTCCGGCGGCGCGGTGTAGAGTGTTCCGCACACGCACATCAGCAAGCCTGTGGCTGGCCGCTTTCTCAGGGCGTCGGCTGCGGCGCCGTTCTCGGCGCGAGGCTGTTCCCGCGCACTCACCCGGCACGTCGGCACTCTCCGGATCACCCGGTTCGGCAACCCTGTAAGTGCAGGAGCATTCCTGCAGGAGCTCGCGATGCGTTCCATCTTCCTGTGCGCCGTCGGCGCAGCTGCGCTGATGGCGGTGGCGGTATCGCAGGCGGCGTGCACGGACGACAAGGAGAGCGTGCAGGCAGCGGCAGACGCGCCGATCGGCATCGAGACGAGTCAGATGTTCGTCACGGTCGAGAACCGGGCCGGCGCGCCGCTGCTCGATCTCTCGATCGCGGTGCAGACACCCTCCGCGCCGTATACCTATCTGATCACGCGCCTCGAGGCCGGCCAGAAGCGCGACGTGCCGGTGAACAGCTTCTCGAGCCGCGACGGCACCTCCCTGAACCTGCGCCTGATCAAGCCGAGAAGCGTCCACGCCACGGCGAAGGACCTCACGGGCAAGAGCTACGACTCACAAGCGCCGTGGAA
Source organism: Vicinamibacterales bacterium (assembly GCA_035259385.1). Classification (GTDB taxonomy): domain Bacteria; phylum Acidobacteriota; class Vicinamibacteria; order Vicinamibacterales; family CAVVIG01; genus QHWK01. The sequence continues at coordinate 12,742 of DATFWL010000584.1, forward strand.
GTAACCGAGGTTCTTCGAGTTCTAGGGTTCTAGAGTTCGCGGTTCTGGGTTCCGGGTTCGAACCAGGAACCGAGAACCTTAGAACTATGGAACCCTAGAACCTCCGCTGTGTCGCGTGTAGACTCGAGCGCACCGTGTCCCTGACAGTCGGCGCACGCCTTGGGGTGTATGAAATCGTGTCGCTCGTCGGCGCCGGGGGCATGGGTGAGGTGTATCGCGCGCGCGACACGAAGCTCGGACGCGAGGTCGCGCTCAAGATTCTGCCCGACGCGCTGGCCGCCGACGCGGATCACGCCGCCCGATTCGAACGCGAAGCGCGCGCGCTCGCCGCGCTGAACCATCCGCATATCGCCACGCTCTTCGGCGCCGAACAGTGCGACGGCCGACACCTGCTCGTCATGGAGCTCGTCGACGGCGAGTCGCTGGCCGATCGGATCGCTTCCGGTCCGCTCGCACTCGAAGAGGCGCTCCGCATCGCGGTTCAGATTGCCGAGGCGCTCGAAGCCGCGCACGAGCGCGCGATCGTGCATCGCGATCTCAAACCGGCGAACGTCAAGCTGACCGCCGACGGCGCCGTCAAAGTCCTCGACTTCGGGCTGGCCAGGGCGCTGTCCGAAGGAAGCGCCGTCGATGCGCGCGCCGGTGGATCCCTGACGGCGTCACCGACGCTGAGCATGATGGCAACGCAGGCCGGCATCATTCTCGGCACGGCGGCGTACATGTCGCCGGAGCAGGCAAAGGGATTGCCCGCCGATCATCGCAGCGACATCTTCTCGTTTGGGGTCGTGCTCTACGAGATGCTCGTCGGCCGGCCGCCGTTCGGCGGCGAGACGGCGCCGGACGTCCTCGCATCAGTGCTCGCGCGCGAGCCGGACTTCGCTGCGCTGCCGTCCGATCTTCGCCCGCGACTGATTGAATTGCTGCGCCGCTGCCTGGCCAAGCCGCCGAAGCAACGCTGGCAGGCGATTGGCGACGTGCGCGCCGAGCTCGAAGTCATCGCGGCACATCCGCGCGCCGCCTCGGCAGTCCCAACGCCGGTCCCCGTTGTACGCCCCTTGTGGCGCCGCGTCCTGCCGGCGGTCGTCGCCGCGCTCGTCGCGAGCGCGCTCACCGGCGCGATCGTGTGGCGCTTCAAACCGTCGGCGCCGGCGGCGGTCACGCGATTCCGACTCTCGATGGCCGGCGCAGAGGGCTTTGGCATGGTCGCGCGACAGGTGGTTGCCGTCGCACCGGACGGCCTGCGCGTCGCCTACGCCACGCCGACCGGCCTGTACGTCCAGACGCTGTCGGAGAACGATCCGCACATAGTGTCCGGCACGGAGGCGGCCACGGCGGACCTGTTGACCCAGCCGCTCTTTTCGCCCGACAGTCAGTCCGTCGCGTTCTTCACGGGTAGTAACTCATCAGGCGCGTCGCTGAAGAGAGTCGCGGTGACCGGCGGAGCACCGGTGACAGTCGGCCGCGTCGCGGGCCTTCCATTCGGTGCCAGTTGGACTGGCGACGAGATCTTCTATGGTGGCAATTCTCGTGGGGTGTTTCGCCTCCGGGCGAGTGGCGGATCGCCGGAGGTGGTGATCCCGCCGGCGGCGAATGAGTTCTATCAGAGCCCTCAACTGCTGCCCGGCGGCGACACACTGTTGTTCACCGTCGCGTCGTCGTCATCTCCAGGTGGCGCCTCGGCGTGGGACAACGCGCGAATCGTCGTTCAATCGCTGAAGACCCACGAGCGGAAGGTCTTGATCGACGGAGGCACCGACGGACGGTACGTGCCGACGGGCCATTTGCTCTACGCGCTGGGCGGCGTCGTCTTCGCGGTGGCGTTCGACGCAAGCCGCCTCCGAATTCGTGGCGGCGCCGTGCCGATCGTCGAGGGAGTGGCGCGAGCGGCCGCCTCCGGATCGTCGATGTTTGGCGTGTCGAACACCGGGACTCTGGCGTACCTTTCCGGGCCGGCGATGGGCCCGGTGGGCCGATGGGTCCTGGCCTGGACGAATCCGGACGGCGGGATTGCACCGGTGCCGGGCACTGGCGGCGGTCTGTACGAGACGCCGCGGATATCCGCCGATGGCCGCTACGTCGCCGTAACGATGACTGATCAATCCGGACCGAATGTCTGGATCGTGACTCTCTCGGACAGCACATCGCCTCGCCGCCTGACCTTTGGAGGCAAGAACCGGTTGCCGGTGTGGTCGCCCGACGGATCCCGCATCGTCTTTCAGTCGGACCGCGAGTCGGACCTCGCAGTGTTCTCGCAGGCTGCCGACGGTAGTGGCACCGCCATCCGCGTCACCAAACCGGATGCCGGCGTTGCGCACGAGCCGACGTCGTGGTCGCCAGATGGCGCCTCTCTGCTCGTGGAAGTGGTCAAGGGAGCGGAACGATCGCTGTCGCGTGTGTCAGTAGGTGATCGACGGATCGAACCACTCGCGGGTATCCGCTCGACAAACCCCATCAACGCGACGTTCTCGCCGGACGGTCGGTGGGTTGCGTACGGGTCGAATGAGCCCGGAAGCGACGCGATCTTCGTCGAACCGTTTCCGCAAACGGGCGCGAAGTATCAAATCTCGCGCGGTGATATCGGTCATCATCCCGTCTGGTCGCGCGACGGAGGCCGGCTCTTCTACATTCCAGGGCCGGGCCGTTTCGCGTCGGTGGCGGTCACCACCGCTCCGAGCTTTTCGTTCAGCATCCTGTCGTCAGCGCCGCGGAGCTTCGTGTTCGGCAACGCGCAGCAGAACAATCGCAACCACGACATCGGACGCGACGGACGCCCGCTCGGCATCGTGCCCGAAGGCCAGACGCCGCTCGCGAGGCCGCTGCAACTCAACATCGTCCTCAACTGGACGGAAGAGCTGAAACAGCGGGTGCCCTCGAACGCGAGGTTCTAGGAACCGAGAACCGAGAACGGAGAACTCTAGAACTCGAGAACCCGAAGAACCTGGGATTTTCAGCGAAGAAACCGTCGGTATGCGTCGTTCTCCTCGTCGAGCTGTGCGTCGTAGCCGAGGGCGGTGAGGAATTCTTCGAACCGCGCGCGATCGGTGTCGGGGACCTCGAACGCGGCGAGCACGCGGCCGAAATCGGCGCCGTGGTTGCGGTAGTGAAACAGGCTGATGTTCCAGCGGCCGCCGAGCGCGTCGAGGAACTGCATCAGCGCGCCGGGCCGTTCCGGGAATTCGAAGCGGCAGACCCGTTCCGATTCGACGTGCGGCGTCCGTCCGCCGACCATGTGCCGCACGTGCAGCTTGGCCATCTCGTTGTCCGTGAGATCGGTCGTGTCGTAGTCGAGCCCGCGCAGCTGCGAGACGAGCTGTTCGCGGCCGGCGCGCGACGCGATCTGGATGCCGACGAAGATCTGCGCCGCGCTGCGGCCGCTGAGGCGGTAGTTGAATTCCGTGATCACGACGTTGCCGAGCGCGCGGCAGAACTGACCGAACGCGCCCGGCCGCTCGGGAATCGTGACCCCGAGCAGCGCTTCGCGACCTTCACCGAGCTCCGCGCGCTCGGCGACGAACCGCAGCCGATCGAAGTTCATGTTCGCGCCGCTCAGTACGGCCGCGAACCGGCCGCCGCGGACGCCGCTGCGCGCGACCTCCGACTTGAGGCCGGCGAGCGCCAGCGCGCCGGCGGGCTCCATGATCGTCCGCGTGTCGTCGAAGATGTCCTTGATCGCCGCGCAAATCTCGTCGTTGTCGACCCGCACGACATCGTCGACGGCATGTTGCGCAATCGGGAAGGTGTGCACGCCGACCTGCTGCACGGCGACGCCGTCGGCGAACATGCCGACGTGCGGCAGCCGTACGCGCTCGCCGGCGGCCAGCGAGCGCGCCATCGCGTCCGCGTCGACCGGCTCGACGCCGATCACCCGCGTCGCCGGCGTCAGCGCCTTGACGTAGGCCGAGATCCCGGCGATCAGCCCGCCGCCGCCGACCGGGACGAAAATCGCCGTGAGATCGTGCGCGCACTGCCGCAGCATCTCGACCGCGACGGTGCCCTGCCCCGCGATGACCAGCGGATCGTCGAACGGGTGGATGAACACCGCGCCCGCGTCCGCGGCCAGCGCTTCGGCGTGCCGCTGCGCCTCGGCATAGTGATCCCCGATCAGCACCACGTCCGCGCCGAGGTTCCGCACCGATTCGATCTTGATCTCGGGGGTGGTGCGCGGCATCACGATCACCGCTCGAATGCCGAGGCGTCTGGCTGACAGCGCGACGCCCTGCGCATGGTTGCCTGCGCTCGCCGCGACCACGCCCCGCGCGCGCTCGTCCGCCGCCAGCCGCGAGATGCGGTTGTAGGCGCCGCGAATCTTGAAGCTGAAGGTCGGCTGGAGATCCTCGCGCTTGAGCAGGACCTCGTTGCCGAGCCGCGCCGACAGGCGCGGCGCCGCGTCGAGCGGCGTCTCCCGCGCCACCTCGTACACGCGGCTCGTCAGGATGTCCCTGATGAGGCGATCGATCACCGGGGCCATGGATCCGCCACGAAGGCACGAAGACACGACGTTAGCCGGGTACGATTTTTTCTTCGTGCCTTCGTGTTTTCGTGGCGCCCGCCGGTCCGGCTGAAGCCAGACACGGCGGCATCAGTGCGCACGCGCTCGATCACTGTTGCGGCGAGTGCGGTTTCGACAGGTACGCCTTCGACTCCGCCTCGTTCTTGAGCGGCGTCACCTTGTCCGGATCGATTCGCACCATCAGATAGTCGATGTGGTCGTCGATCTTCGTAAACCAGTGGCCGGTGCCGGCGGGAATGACGACGACGTCACCCGGCTTGAGATCGTAGGACACGCCGCCGCGGATCGACGACCCGTTGCTGCCCGGCCCGTTGAACAGGCGCACCGTCTCGAGCGTCGCTGGACGCCGCTTCGCGCCGACGATGTCGGGACCGAGCATCAGCGTCGCCGTGCCGTCGATGATGTGATAGACCTCGCTCACCTGATCGTGTTCGGCGACCGATTCCGGCGCCGGCGACGCCAGCTTGCCCCGGTGCACGACGCCGATGCCGATGTGCGCCTTGCCGATCTCGATGTCGCGCACCTGCTGATCGGTGAGCTTCTCGGCAATCGCTTTCTGCGTGTAGGCGTCGATCTCGCTCTTCGGAATATAGGTGCCCGGACACATTTTGCACGTCGGTTGCGGATCGCCTTGTGCGATCACCGCTCCGACTGCGCACACCGCCGCGGCCAGCGCCAACAGCATGTTCCTCATCATGGCCTCCCCAGCGCGAACGCGAGATATTCGCCGGAATAGTTGCCGCCGCTCACCGCGACGACGATGTACTGTCTGCCGTCGAGCGCGTAGGTCATCGGCGTGCCGGACTGCTGCGCCGGCATGTAAACCGCGCCCACCTCTTTCCCGGTCGCCTTGTCGTAGGCGCGCAGCATCGCGCCCCGCGGCCTTCCCGCGATTGTCGTCGCCAGCGGATCGCCGGCAATCACCAGCGTCTTCGTCACCAGCGCGCCGACTGCGCCCGACTGCCCGGTGCGCGGGATCGTGAGCCCTTTGAGCGCCGGATGGTTGCGCACGCTGTCGGGCGTCTCGCCGTGCGCCACCTGCCAGACGAACTCGCCGCGATCCAGATCGATCGCCGTGATGCGGCCATAGGGCGGCTTCAGGAGCGGCAGGCCCTGCGGCGACGCGTTGGCGTTGACCGCGCCGTCGTTGGTCGTCGCCGTCTGGCCGCCCGGACCGGTGCGCGCCGGCGCGTCAGCGCCGACGTTCTCGCCGGGGCCGGAGATGTAACGGACGCCGGTCAGCGCGTTGCCGGACACGTACGGCAGATCGGAGAACTCCTTGTTCGGCGGCGGCAGCAGGCCGAGGATCGGAAACGAGGTGAACGACGGGATGTAGGCGATGTGCGTTTCCGGATCGAACGATCCGCCCGGCCAGTTCGTACCTCCCGAGGATCGGAAGCTGGCGATCGGTCCTTCGGCCCGGCTCACCGGCGGCGGCGTGAAGATCGGACCGGTCTTGTAGCGCGCCGCGATCTTCAGCGCGTCCTCGTGCAGCGCCGGCGTGAAGTCGATCAGGTTGTCGAGCGTGACGCCTTGATAATCGTACGGAGGCGGCCGCGTCGGGAACGGCTGCGTCGGCGAAGTCTTCTCGCCCGGCACGTCGGACTGCGGCACCGGCCGCTCCTCGATCGGAAAGATCGGCTCTCCGGTCACGCGGTCGAACAGGTAGAGCATCGCCTGCTTGCCCATCACCGCCACCGCCTTGACCGGTCGGCCGCCGACGGTGAGATCGACGAGGATTGGCGCCGCGGCGATGTCCATGTTCCAGATCGGATGGTGCACGAGCTGGAAGTGCCACTTGCGGACGCCGGTCCGGTAGTCGATTGCGACGATGCTCTCGGCGAAGAGGTTGTTCCCCGGCCGCAGTCCGCCGTAGAAGTCGGAGCTCGGCGTCTCCACCGGCAGGTACGCGACCCCGAGATCTTCGTCGGCGGCGATCTGGTTCCAGACGCCGACGTTGCCGTTCACCGCCCACGATTCCTTCTCCCACGTGTCGTTGCCGAACTCGCCGGGGCGCGGAATCGTGTTGAACGTCCACAGGCGCCTGCCGGTCCGGACGTCGAAGCCGCGGACGAGGCCCTTGGTGTTGTTGTGCGTCTTCGGCGTGCCCCCCTCGAGAAACGCGGAGCCGACCATGACCACGCCGTCTCTGGTGATCGCCGGGGTCGAGTGGACGCCGATCTCGCCGGTGACGGGATCGATCGGCTGCTCCTTTCCGAAGACGACGCCTTCCTTCAGATCGACGATGCCGTCCTTTCCGAACGTCCTGATCGGCGCGCCGGTGCGCGCGTCGAGCGCGACCAGGCGGTAGCCGGTCGTGATGTAGAGAACCCGTTCCTCCCGGCCGTCGGTCCAGTAGGCGACGCCGCGGCCCGAGAGCTGACGCGGTGCGGCGGCGGCGCGTGCCCCCTCGTGCTCCACGTGCATCCAGCGCAGCTCGCCGGTCGCCGCGTCGAGCGCGACCGCCGCGCGGCGCGTGCCGCCGGTCGTGTAGAGAACGCCGTTCACCACCAGCGGCGTTCCTTCGAGCTTGAACTCGGGGCGGGGACCGAGCGCATCGGTCTTGAATCGCCACGCGACCTCGAGGCTGTTGAAGTTCGCGGCGGTGACCTGGGCGAGCGGCGAATAGTGATGGTTCCTCAGATCGCCGGCATACGATCGCCAGTCCGCGCCGGCGGGCGGCGTCGCCGGCTGGGCGGCGACGGCCGCCGCCGCGCAGAGGGCCAGCAGGGCGCGTTTCATCGGCGCACTCTAGCACGTAGAATGCTCGAATGATCCCGCTGCGGGACGTCATCCCTTCGCGGACGACGCCCTACATCACCGTCACGATCATCGCCCTGAACGCTATCGGCTGGCTGTACGAGCTGTCGCTGCCGCACGAGCAGCTGAACGAGTTCCTCACCGTTTACGGCGTCGTGCCGGCCTATTTCGCCTGGCCGACGCTGATCACGTCGATGTTCCTGCACGGCAGCTGGTCGCATGTGATCGGCAACATGTGGTACCTGTGGATTTTCGGCGACAACGTCGAGGACCGCGTCGGCCACGGCCGCTTCATCGTCTTCTACCTGCTGTGCGGGATACTGGCGGCGCTGGGGCAGGTGGCGGTCGACCCGACCTCGATGCTGCCGACCATCGGCGCCAGCGGCGCCATCGCCGGGGTGATGGGGGCCTACTTCGTGCTCTATCCGCACTCGCGGGTGCTGACGCTGATCCCCTGGATCTTCATCCAGATCGTCGAGCTGCCGGCGATCATGCTGCTGGGATTCTGGTTCCTGATGCAGTTGTTCAGCGCCGGCACGCTCGCCGTCACGGCGAGCACGCACGCCAGCGGCGGCGTCGCCTTCGCCGCGCACGTCGTCGGGTTCATCGCCGGCGTCGGCGGGATTTTCGTGTTCAGGCGGCGCGAGCTGGATCCGTGGGAGCGGGAGCGGGATTATCGATACTGACAGCGTCGGCGGAGGGGCTAGGGGCTCGGGGCTAGCTGCCGCGGAGACGACACGGTCCGGCTCAACTCGGACGCTACTGGAATCGTCGCGCCGGCTTCAGGGCTGGAAGCGCTTTTGACGGCTAGCCCCCAGCCCCGTCCCCACCCGTCAGCTCTTGGTCCGCAGCTGCGCGCCGATGCGGGCAATTTCGACGAGCAGCTTTTCGAGCTCCGCGTCGTACTGCTCCGGCGGCATGTTCTCCTTGCGTGCCTTCAGTTCTTCCAGCTGCGATTCGAGCTCGGCGCGGCGGCGGACCAGCGCGGCCTGCGCGCTGTCCGCGGGCAGCGCGAGCGGCGGCTCCGGCTGAAGATACGTCACACGCGCCAGCGCGCCGTCGCTGCCGGGATTCTGCGCTTCGCGGCCGATGCCGGCGCCGGTATCGTCGAGCAGCGCACGCTCGGTCGGCAGTTGTCCCTTCTGCTCGAACCAGCCGCGGACGCCGGCGCTCGCGAAGCTGAACGCCTCCCAGATCGACACGCGGCCGCTCTTGTCGAGATCCGCTCCATCGGCACCGAACGCCTTCACGAAGTAATCGGCGAACACGGTCTCGAACTGCTGCGCCGAGGAGTCGGTGGCGCTGAGCACCACCCGCCCGCGGCCGGCGATCTTGCGGAGGAACGGGAAGCTCGCCGCGGTCGTGTTGACGAACACGAGCCGGCCGGGAATCGGACGAACCAGCTCCGCCCAGTCCGTCGCCGTGAGATCGGGACCGACCAGGTTGAACTTGGCCTCGTCGCCGTCCGCGGTCGTGCCGTGCCCGATCAGCAGCACGAGCAGCTGATCGTCCTTCGTCAGACGCTTGCGGAACTCGGCGAACGCGTGCTGCACGTTCTCGCGCGTCGCCTTGCGCACGCCTTGCTCTTCGGCGTCCGCGAGCGCGACGACGTGGTCGGCAGGGTACTTGAACTTGTCCACCAGGATCGCCGTAATCGCGGTGCGCCAGGCGGTGTACTTCTGCGCGTATTGTTCGCCGCCGGCGGCGCCGCTGATGATCAGCGCAAAGCGATCGCCCGCAGCAGCGTGCGATGCGGCTGACAGGAACGCAAAGGCCGCAAAGGCCGCAAAGAGCAATTTGTTTTTTGTCTTTGCGTTCTTTGCGAGCTTTGCGGCCTTTGCGGAAGTCATCTCAGTCCCCAGCGCCGCCGCAAGATCCATTCCGCCGCGAGGAGAGCGACGATGAACCCGAACGCCCACGGTTCGTGCCACAGGTCGCGCCGTTCCGGCGCCGCGTTCTGCGGCGCCGTCGTCTGCAGCCAGCCCGGGATGCGCGACGCGTCCGCGGCGCGGACATACCGGCCGCCGCTGTTGCGGGAGACGCGGCGGAGGAAGCCTTCGTTCAACCGCGGATCGGCGAACTCGCGGTCGGCGCCGCCGACGAACATCCAGCGGTCGGCGGAACCGAGCGGCGTCGTGCCGCGCCGCGCCTCGGCATGGACGCGATAGAGGCCCGGCTGGTTCGCCGCCATCACGGCGGTGAAGCGGCC
>DATFWL010000585.1:0-2128 GCA_035259385.1 Vicinamibacterales bacterium
GTGGCGCAGCGTGCTCGACAATGTCCTGCTGCCGGCTGAGATCCTCGGGCTTGACAAGACGAAGGCGCGTGCGCGTGCCATGCACCTCCTCAACCTCGTCGGCCTTGCCGGGTTCGAGCGGCGTTTCCCGCGTGAATTGTCAGGCGGCATGCAGCAGCGGGTCTCGATCTGCCGCGCGCTCATTCACAACCCGTCGGTCCTGTTAATGGACGAGCCCTTCGCGGCCCTCGATGCCATGACGCGCGAGGAACTCGGGTTCGAGCTGATGCGCATCTGGGATACCGACAAGAAGACCGTGATCTTTGTCACTCACAACATCACTGAGGCGATTCTTTTGGCCGATCGCGTGGTGGCGATGTCGCGGCGCCCCGGACGTATTGCCAATACCGTGGACGTTGCACTGCCGCGGCCGCGCACGATCGATATGGAATTCTCTCCGCAATTTAAATCCTATTCTGATCAAATTCGGGCCGTGATTTATCACGGTGAAGGAGACGGCAGGCGATGACGGCGCAGCTTGTTCATGAAACGACCGAGACGTCGGATGAAGTCCCGGAGACGAGCGAATCTTCGGCCCGGGCGATCCTCGGTGCGACGCTGACGTTCCTCGCTCTGGTGGCGCTATGGGAACTGCTGGTGCGCGCGTTTAATATCCCTGGTTGGCTCCTCCCGACACCGAGCGCGATCGCGGTCGCCCTGGCGGAGTGGCGAGACGAGCTCGTACGCCACTCGCTCGTCACCCTCTATGAGACTTTGCTGGGCTTCGCACTTTCGATTGCGATCAGCATCCCGCTCGCGGTAGCAGTTGTCCATTCGGCGATCCTGCGAAATACAATCTACCCGATCCTGCTGGCCTTCCAGTCGGTCCCTAAAGTCGCGATCGCCCCACTGCTCACGCTCTGGATCGGATTCGGCATGTTGCCGAAGATTGCTGTCGTGTTCCTGGTCTGCTTTTTTCCGATTATCGTCGCGACCGCGACTGGGCTTTCGGCGGTGCCTGCGCCGCTCATGGAGCTGATCCGCTCGCTCTCTGCCAGCACTATGCAAACGTTCATCAAGATTCGATTCCCGACGGCCATGCCCTACATCTTCGTTGGGCTCAAAGTTGCCATCACTTTGGCGGTGATCGGTGCCGTCATTGGCGAATTCGTCGGGTCGGAGGATGGCCTCGGCTATCTGATCGTGGTGTCGACCTCGCAGTCGCGCACGCCGCTGGCGTTCGCGGCGCTCGTGTTACTCACCGCAATCAGCATCGTGCTCTATTACGGCATCGCGTTCATCGAGCGGATCGCCGTACCATGGGCGCCGAAGAACTGAAGTCGCTTGTATCGTCGGTCATGGAGAGGCGAATGAGTACTGCCTGGCGTGATTCCTCAGCGCCCGGAAGACCGCGACGTTACTATAAGCAGGTTGGGCACGAACGTTTCATTCACGCTTGGCAGCGGGTCCGTGGACGCAGGCTCGCTTGTGCTTGCGCGCAGCAGTAATGGGATTCCGGTTCAAATGTTACGGTGGTCTACGAACACGTTATCCCTGCAAGTCTCCTGCGTCCACAATCACACCGACACAAGATACGACGGCTCTCTTGCGAGGATCGCACCATGACCGATTTCGACCAAATGACGAATTACGCCAATTACATCAAAGGTGATCCCTTTCGCCGAGGGCTGCACTTTCCCGCCGTTGAAGAGGCGTTGGGCGATCTGAACAGGAAACGCATCCTGGACATCGGCTGTGGCGACGGTCTGTTTCCGCGGTTGCTCGCAGAACGGGGAGCCTCGGTTGTCGGCTACGACCGCGCTCCCCGGAGAATCGCGGAAGCCCGAGCGGGCGAAGACGCGCCAGGGGTGGACGCCACTTTCGTGGTTGCCACGCCTCGTACCTTTCTTCACGACGGAACGTTCGATGCTGCGACGTCGATCATGGTGCTGCAACTTGCGACATCGCCTGAAGAGCTGGCAGCCTTCTTTCGTTCTGCATGGCGCCACCTTGAGCCCGGAGGGAAGTTTATCTCTGTCGTCCTCGATCCGCTGTTCTCGGCTTTTGGACAGGACTTCGCCATCCGCCGGTGGACCAAGCTGGAAGGCAACAGGGTGAAAACAGAATTCCTGGATCGAACCTCCGGTCG
>DATFWL010000586.1:0-20833 GCA_035259385.1 Vicinamibacterales bacterium
GTCCGCTGCGAGTGTCGCTCGCTCGCAGTTGGACGCCGCCGCCAGTCGGGGACCCGACACCTACGAACTGCATCTCTACGAGCCGGTCGCCGTACGCGACGGCGCGCACGCCAACAATCCCTGGCTTCAGGAATTGCCCGACCCGGTCTCGAAGGTGACGTGGGGCAATTACGCGGCGATCGCGCCGGCGGATGCGTCGCGTCTCGGACTCGAGGCAGGCGACGTCGTCGTCCTCGACGACGCCGGCCGCCGCCTCGAACTTCCTGTGCACGTGCAGCCCGGTCAGGCGCCGCAAACGATCTCGGTCGCCCTCGGGTACGGGCGCACGCGTTCGGGTCGCGTTGGCGACGGCGTCGGCGTGAACGCGTTTCCACTCGCGCGGCGTTCGGCTGGCGCGCGTCGATACGCCCGTACGGGCATCACGATGACACGCACCGGCCGCCGCGACGCGCTCGCCACCACGCAGTCGCACCACTCGATGGAAGGCCGCGCGATCGTGATGGAAACGACGCTCGGTGCGTTCCACGAAACCGCTGATCGCGGTCGAGAACCCGATTTGCCCACGTTGTGGGCGGCGCGCCCGCGCGGCGAGCACAACTGGGGCATGGCGATTGATCTGAGCGCCTGTACCGGTTGCTCGGCATGCGTTACCGCGTGCCAGGCGGAGAACAACGTTGCCGTGGTCGGACGCGACGAAGTCCGGCGCGGCCGCGAGATGCACTGGATCCGGATCGATCGCTACTACACCGGATCGGAGGACAGCCCGGGCACCCTCGTCCAGCCGATGATGTGTCAGCACTGCGGCAACGCGCCGTGCGAACCGGTGTGTCCGGTCCTGGCGACCGTCCACAGCTCCGAGGGTCTCAACCAGCAGGTCTACAACCGTTGCGTGGGCACGCGTTACTGCGAGAACAACTGCCCCTACAAAGTGCGCAGGTTCAACTGGTTCGAGTACGCGCGCAACGATCGCTTCGACTTCAATTTGAACAACCCGCTCGGGCTGATGGTGCTGAATCCCGACGTGACGGTCCGCTCGCGTGGCGTCATGGAGAAGTGCAGCCTGTGCGTGCAGCGCATTCAGGCTGGAAAGCTCGAAGCGCGCCGCGGCGGGCGCGCGGTCGAGGACGGCGAGATTCAGACCGCGTGCCAGCAGGCGTGTCCGGCGGACGCCATCGTCTTCGGCGATCTCGCCGATCCAGACAGCCGGGTGTCGCAGGTGAGCCGCGGGCGGCGCGGCTACCACGTGCTCGACGAGCTCGGCACGCGCCCCAACGTCACGTATCTCACCAAAGTGAGGAACGCATGAGGGTTGCGGATCAACGCGTCCACCGCCTGCTGCCGTTCCCGGCCAGCCAGTCGAGCGCGTCTGCGGCGCTCAGCCGCATCACGGACGACGTGGCGCTGCCGCTCGACGCGCGGCCCGGCGCGGGGTGGGCCGCGGCGTTCGCCGTCGCGGCGGCGGCGCTCCTCGTCGGTGTCGGCTGCGTCTCGTACGAGATTGCAACCGGGATCGGTGTGTGGGGACTGAACCGCACCGTCGGATGGGCGTTCGACATCACGAACTTCGTCTTCTGGGTCGGCATCGGCCACGCCGGCACGCTGATCTCGGCGATCCTGCTGCTCTTCCGCCAGCAGTGGCGGACGTCGATCAACCGATCGGCCGAGGCGATGACGATCTTCGCCGTCATCTGCGCCGCGCTGTTCCCGTTGATCCACATGGGTCGTCCCTGGCTCGCGTTCTACGTGTTCCCCTATCCGAACTCGCGCGGACCGCTCTGGGTCAACTTCCGCTCGCCGCTCCTGTGGGACGTGTTCGCGATCAACACCTACATGACGATTTCGCTCGTGTTCTGGTATCTCGGCATGATCCCCGACTTCGCGACGCTGCGCGATCGCGCGGTCGCCGGTGTGAAGAAGACGATCTACGGCATCGCGAGCCTGGGCTGGAACGGATCGCACCGGACCTGGTCGCGATACGAAACGCTCAACACCATCCTCGCCGGGCTGGCGACGCCGCTCGTGATCTCCGTGCACTCGATCGTCAGCATGGACTTCGCGACGTCGATCCTGCCGGGCTGGCATACCACGCTGTTCCCGCCGTACTTCGTCGCCGGCGCCGTCTACTCCGGGTTCGGCATGGTGACGACGCTGCTGATCCTGACCCGCACGCTGATGCACCTGGAGCGCTACATCACCCTCCGGCATCTGGAAGCGATGGCCAAGGTGATGCTGCTCACCGGCTCGCTGGTCGGCTTGTCGTACGCAACCGAGTTCTACGTCGCGTGGCTGAACGGCAACGTCTACGAGCGCGCCACCTTCTTCACCCGCGCGACCGGACCGTACGCGCCGTTCTTCTGGACGATGGTCGCGTGCAACGCGGTCGCGCCGCAGCTGCTCTGGTTCCGCCGCGTCAGGCAGAGCGTGCCTGTTCTCTTCGCGTTTTCGATCGCCGTCAACGTCGGCATGTGGCTCGAGCGCTTCATCATCATCGTTACGTCACTGCATCGGAGTTATCTCCCCTCGAGCTGGGTCGGCTACCAGCCGACGGCGATCGAGGTCGGCACGCTCGTCGGCAGCTTCGGCCTGTTCTTCACCTGCTTTCTCCTCTTCATCCGGCTGCTGCCGATGATTGCGATCTGGGAAGTCAAGGCGGGAGTTCTGGCCGCGCACGGAGCCGCCGATGTCTAGAACGTATCTGGTCGCGACCTTCGCCGACCCGGACGCGCTGCTGGACGCCGTGACGACAGTGCGCGCGCACGGGCTGAAGATCTACGACGTCTACACGCCGTGCCCCATCCACGGCCTCGACGCGGCGATGGGCATCCAGCGGACGCGGCTCGCCCACGTCACGCTTGTCGCTGGAGTGCTCGCGCTGGCGGCGACGATCGCGTTCGAGTTCTACGCCGCCGTGTTCGACTGGAGGCTGAACGTCGGCGGCAAGCCGGACAACTCGACGCTCGCCTTCGTGCCGATTGCGTTCGAGATGACGGTGCTGGCGGCCGGCCTGGCAACGGTCGCCGCCTTTCTGCTGCGAAGCCGGCTGTTTCCGGGAGCGGCGCCGGCACTCAGCGCCCCCGCCGTGACCGACGATCGATTTGCCATCGCCCTGCGATGGCGCCCCAATGCGTTCGACACCGGTTCGGCGCGCCGCCTGCTGATTCAGAGCGGCGCGATCCGGATCATTCAGACTGCGAGCGACCTGTGACGGGGCGGCTGTGTGTGCTCGCCCTGTGCGGCGCGATGTCGCTCGCCGGTTGCGGTCCCGCGTCGGACAGGCGCGGCCTGGAGTACGTGAGGGACATGACCTATTCGCTCCCGTACGACAGCTTCACGCCGAATCCCGTGACTCGCGACGGGCTGACGCTGCAGCGCCCGCCTCGCGGCACGATCGCCCGCGGACATCTGCCCTTGCACTACGGCGCCACGCCGGACGACGCAGAGCGCGCCGGACGCGAGTTGCAGAATCCGATCGCGGCGACAGCGCGGACCGCAGCCGAAGGACGGGCGCTGTTCGACATCTATTGCGTCGTATGCCACGGCGCGACCGGCGCCGGCGACGGCCCGCTGATCCCGAAGATCCCGAATCCTCCGGCGTATACATCTGACCGCGTCCGCGGCATGCCGGCCGGCCGTATCTTCCACGTGATCACCTACGGTTCGGGACGCATGCCGTCGTACGCGTCGCAACTGTCGGTCACCGATCGGTGGCTGATCGCCGCGCACGTGCAGACGCTGCAGCACCTGGAGGAGCGCCGATGATCGCCGAGCGCTTCGTGCTCGCGCCGTCCGCGCGGACCGTCGCGCGCGCCGCCGCCGCAGTCGGCGTGGTGGCGGTCGCCGTCGGACTTGCCGTGGATCCCGATCGCACGTGGCCGAACCTGCTGATGGACGGCTTCTTCGCGGTCGCGCTGGCGCTTGCGGGACTGGTCTCGATAGCGCTGCAGTTCCTCTCCGGCGCGTCGTGGAACGCGAAGATCCGCCGCATCCCGGAGGCGCTGATGGCGCCGCTGCCGGCCGCCGGCGCCGTGATGTTGCTGTTGTTCTTCGGACGCGAGCGGCTGTATCCGTGGAGCCGGGCTGCCGCCGCCGTGGCGGATGCCGCCACACCGATCTACTTCGGCGCGCCGCTCTTCTTCGGCCGGATGGCACTGCTCATCGCCGCCTGGACGCTGTTCGCGTGGTTGATCCGCCGCACCTCCCTGCAGCAGGACGGCGAAGCCGCAGTGATTCATCACGAGCGGCTCGTCCGGTATTCGGCGGCCTTCATCGTCGTGTTCGCGATTTCGTTTTCGATCGCCAGCTTCGACTGGCTGATGAGCATCGTGCCGCACTGGAGCAGCACGATCTTCGCGGTGTACTGGTTCGCAGGCGTGCTGTCCGGAGGCACCGCCGCGATCACGCTGGCCGTCGTGCTCCTCGAGGAGCGCGGGTATCTCGTCGGGATCGCCAGCGAGGACCAGCGTCACGATCTCGGCACCCTGCTGTTCGCGTTCAGCACGTTCTGGGCGTACATCTGGCTGTCGCAGTACCTGCTGATCTGGTACGGGAACCTGCCGGAAGAGACGCCGTATTACGTCAGCCGCACCGGCGAACGATGGATCGTCGTCTTCTTGTTGAACCTGGTGCTGAACTGGGTGATTCCGTTCCTGGTCCTGCTGCCGCGACGCGCGAAGCGACACGCAGCCGTGCTCAAATGGATCTCGATTGTGATGCTCGCCGGCCGCTGGGTCGACCTCTACGTCGCGGTCATGCCCGAGATGACCGCGGCCCCCGACCTCAGGCTGCTGGACATCGCGATTCTCATTGGCTGCGCCGGCGCATTCTTCCTGATCGCGGCCCGCGCGCTCGAACAGGCGCCGCTCGTGCCGGTCTTTGCCGATCCGGTGCAACGGCATTCCAGCTCGACGTGGCTCGGGAGTGACGATCGTGTCTGACACGCGACCCACGGCCTCGCTCGGCCTCGCCGGCACGCTGATCACCGTCGTCGCGACGCTCGCGGCCGTGCTTGCGCTCGCCGATCCGCCGCCGCCCGCAAACGTGGAGCTCGCCAATCGCATTCCCGAGTCCGCCCCGTACGTCATGGCGGAAGCCGCGCTCGCCGCGCCGCCGTTCGAGGAGCACTGGCAGAACACCAACCACCCGAGTCAATGCCACAACTGCCACACGCGCATTTTCGACGAGTGGAACGGCTCGATGATGGCGAACGCGTGGCGCGATCCGGCGTGGCGCGCCGCGTTCCTGCTGTCGGCGCGCCAGATGTCCACGAGCGGCGACTGCGAGGTCCCGACGCCGCCGGACGGCACGGCCAAAGCCCATCACAATCCGTTCGCCGACGCCGCGACGTGCGCCTCGCGATTCGATCTGGGCGATCGCCGTCAGGTGATCGCGCGTCCGGGATCGCTGCTCGACGGCACCTGCTCGCGCTGCCACATGCCGACCAATTACGTCGACAACGTGCCGCTCGAGAACGTGCTCCGCGACGATCCGAGCGGACTGGAGCACGGCCGCCTCGACCCGGGGTTCAACCCGACGTCCGACAACGCGACCGGGCTCGCGTTCGCGACCGTCGACGCGCAGCTTCGTAACACGGCGTCCGGCAAGAGCGGCGTGCAGTGCATGGTGTGCCACAGTCTCGTCGAGACGCGCAGCACGCCGTTCCACAACACGGAGGCCGCAGCGGCTCTCCAGCAATATCGTCCGAACCTCGCCATGCCGCGCGAAGCGGACGCGCCGTCACCGGACCGGCGCGACATCGAGCGTGTCGCCGATCCCGAGGCGCGAAGCCTCGGCTACGGCATCGGTGGCGGCGCCTTTCGTCTGTCGCCGCGCGCGATCCTGGCGGGCGAGCGCCTGGGGCCGCTCTGGTCGCCGGGACGGCTCGCGGAACCGGATGCCTACCTGTCGATCGTGTTCAAGCGCCCGGCGTTGATCGAACCGATCGCGGCGCCGAAGCACCCCGCGTTCCGTCACGTGCTGGCGACGCGATCGGAGTTCTGTGCGACATGCCACGACGTCACGAACCCGCTGACCGTCAAGAACCGCCTGGGCAAGTGGGTCGGCGGGTTTCCGATCGAGCGGACCTACGCCGAGTGGGCCGGCAGCCGGTACGCGGATCGGCCCGGCAATCGCAACTTCGATCCCGCGTTCAAGCGCGATTGCCAGACCTGCCATATGCAGCAGGACTACGGCCGTCCGGGGACCGCGCATACGCTGTACGACCACGCGCAGCCGATCGCACCGCTGCAGGGACCGGCCGCGCTCGACGGACCGACGCGAATCCACTTCAGCCATCACTTCGTCGGGGGAAACGCCTACGTGCCGACCATGATCGGCGGCGCCCTCGACGACGGCGGCAACGTCGAGCCCTACCCGGAGCTGTCCACGTTCAGTTTCTCCTCGGCGGACGACCGGAGCGTCTACCACAACGCCTACTGGATGAACGCGAGCGCGCGCGGCGCGATGACGCAGCAGGCGCGGCTCGCCTGGGAACGTCTGCGCAACGTTCTCGACCTCGACGTCACCGGTCCGGCCAGCGCACCGGCGGGGGGTCAGGCGCGGATGCGTGTATCGGTCGCCAACACCGGCAGCGGCCACAACTTCCCGACCGGATTTCCGGAAGGGCGAACGGCGTGGGTGGCGATCTCCGCGTTCGACCTCGCGACCGGAACGGAGCTGGCGATTCACGACGCCTTCTGGAACCGCACCTCGCAAGGCGTCGGTCGCCTGACGACGAAGGACATGGCCGATCCGTCGTTTCCGGGATGCGGCTGGACAGTGCCGGCGGGATCGGCTGACCCCTATGCGTATCAGTTCAAGGCGGTTGCGACGCTTGGCGACGGCTGTCCGACACTCGATCTCGTCTATGCCGCGCCACAGAACCTCGTGACGAATGCCGACGGCCTGCCTGTCGACGGTCGCGGCACCGTCATCGACCGGCGGAACCCCAGTGGGCTGCCACTCTTTCGGGACCTGAACGGCAACGGCGATCTCTTCGACGATTCGTTCCTCCGCGATACCCGCCTCCGCCCGATGCCGCATGCGGGAGCGGCGGTCGTCCTCGACCGCTACTCGGTCGTGATTCCGCCAGGGACGAGGGGACCGGTGGCGGTGACCGCTGCGGTCTATTACCAGTCGCTCGAGGCGATGGTCGCGAAGAAATTCCTCGGGAACCTCGCCGACGTCGACACCGACTTCGTGCTCGAGCCGTGCGTCCTCGGCGGCCCGTGCGATGGGCGGCGTCCGTCAGTCGAACCGGCTGTCGTCGAAGGGGCGCCGCCGGTTCCCATGGAAGTCCGCAACTGGGTGATCCGCGTCGAAGGAGAACCGCAGATCGCTGCGCCGGCGTCGGTCGTCGCGCTCTATCCGCGGGCCAGCGCGGTCGATGCCTACGCCACGACGATACCCAAGGCCTCGTTCTCCGAGCCGGTCACGGGCGTCGATCGGAACACGTTCTCGCTCACCGACGCCGCCGGCGTGCGCGTGCCGGCGTCCGTGCACCAGATCGGTGATGCCACGTGGGGGCTGTTTCCGGATCGCATTTACCTCCGGGCGGGGGCCAGATACACCGCCCGCATCTCGCCGGGAATCTGCAACTACGCGCACGCGTGCACGGTGCGGCCGATCGAATGGGCGTTCACGGTCGCGGCCACGAAGGACGAGGAAGCAGGCGATACGTCGATTCCGGCGGGCTTCCCGGCGTCCGGCAGGACGCTTCATACAACCGAAAGGACACGATGATGAGGACGGCAGTTGCGATGCGAATGCTCTTTGGCTGGTGCCTGGTTGCGGCGGTGTTGGGTCTGCCTCGTGCTGCGTCCGCGCAGGATCGCCTCGGCGGACACTTCGGCGCCGTGTTCCCGCTCGTCACTCACGTGGGCGGAGAGACCACGACGATCTCCGACGACTTCGTCATCGGTTTCCCGATGGGCATCACGGTCAAGACGAGTGACAAGTGGGCGTTCGATCTCGAGTTCGTGCCGGTGATTCAGAACGATCCGCTCGGCGTGTCGCTCACGGTTCACCCGGGAATCATCCGGGCGCTGACCGACGGCTGGGCTACCGGTGTACGAATGGCCTTCGACGTGAACAAGGCGTCGTGGGGCTTCACGCCGCTGGTGAACAAGTCGTTCCCCGTTCCGGGCCACGCCTACTCGTGGTTCATCGAGGGCGTCGTCCCGATTCGATTCCAGACCGACCCGAACGACGCGAACGGCGGCAATCACGGCTCGATCGGTCTGGCCGCTCATATCGGCATCGGATTCTAGGCCTTCATCCGCGGGGCTCGGGGCTCGGGGCCAGGGGCTAGCTGAGCGTTCGGCTGAAGCCTTCGCGCTACGACGAGGGCGGCTAGCGCCAGGCCCCAGCCCCTAGCCCCTAGCCCCTCCCCGCAGCTAGCCCCGAGCCCAGCCCAGAGCCCCCTCTCGTTTCTATTCATGACGCTCATCATGTATCATGTCCGGCGGTCAGGCAGACCGGTGCAGGCATGAGAGTGACGCGCGAGCAGGCGGCGGCAAACCGCGAGAGAGTCGTTGAAGCGGCGAGCATGCTGTTCCGCCGGCATGGCTTCGACGGGGTCGGGGTCGCCGACATCATGAATGCCGCCGGCCTGACTCACGGCGGGTTCTACGGTCACTTCGCGTCGAAGGAAGACCTCGCCGCGGAAGCCTGCGCTCATTCACACGCCGACCCCTGGCCCGCCTGGATGGAGGCGCCGCCCGAGCAGCGGCTCGCGGGCATCGTCCGCAGCTACCTCACGCCGCACCACCGCGACAACCGGACTGGCGGCTGCCTGTTCGCCGCGCTCGGGTCGGACGTCGGGCGCCAGCCGCGATCCGTGCGGCGTGCCTTCACGAAACGTGTCCGCGCGAAGATCGATCTGCTCCGCGCCGTCGTGTCGGGTCGTTCGGCCGCGGCGCGCCGCGAGAGGGCGCTGGCCACGCTGGCCGGCCTGGTGGGCGCGTTGATTCTCTCGCGCGCGGTCGACGATCGCGCGTTGTCCGACGAGATTCTGGAAGCGGCCGCCGCGACCCTGGAACGATCGTGACGTCAGAACGTCCGGCCTCGCCGGACTGAAGGAGAGGCACCATGCGCGCGTTGATCCCTTCGTCGGCAGTCGCCTTCGCGCTCGTCTCGGCGTCGGTCGTCGCCGCGCAGCCGGCGCGGCCGGGCGGCGAGCGGCTCGGCAAGGTTCATTTCGAGACCTCGTGCGCGGCACAGGTCGGCGGAGAGTTCGATCATGCGGTCGCGCTGCTTCACTCGTTCGAATTCCCGGACGCGATCACCGGATTCAAGCAGGTGCTGAAAGACGATCCTTCGTGCGGCATCGCGCAGTGGGGCATCGCGATGAGCACCTGGGGCAATCCGTTCGGCGGGCTGCGGGCGCCAAAAGTCCTGCAGGACGGCCTCGCCGCCGCCCAGGACGCGCAGAACATCGGCGCGAAGACCGATCGCGAGCGCGAGTACATCGCGGCAGTCCAGCTGCTCTACAAGGACGCCGACACGCTGGACCATCGCGCGCGGACGCTGGCCTACGAGAAGGCGATGGAGCGGATTTACACGAAGTACCCGAAGGATCTCGAGGCCGCCGCCTTCTACGCGCTGGCTGTCGATCAGACGGCGCCGCCCACGGACAAGACCTACGCCAATCAGCTGAAGGCCGCCGAGATTCTGGAACGCCTCTACAAGCTCGAACCGGATCATCCCGGCGTCACGCACTATCTCATTCACTCGTACGACGTCCCGCCGCTCGCGCCGCGTGCGCTGCCCTACGCGCGGAAGTACGCGAACCTCGCGCCCGACGCGCCGCACGCGCTCCACATGCCCGCTCACACCTTCACGCGCGTCGGCTCCTGGCAGGAATCGATCGACACGAACATCCGCTCCCACGAGGTTGCGATGCAGCGGCACGACGTCGGCGAGGCCCTGCACGCGTGGGACTACCAGATGTACGCCTATCTGCAGACCGCGCAGGACGCCGCGGCCAGGAAGATTCTCGACGGACTCGGGGAGATCGTCGCCGCGTCGGCGCCGGCGGCGCCCGGTCGCGGCGACATGCCAGGAATGCCCGGCATGACCGTCGGCGGCGCCGGGGGCTGGGCGGCGTCAGCGATACCCGCGCGGTGGGCCGTCGAGCGCGGCGCGTGGGCGGACGCTGCGGCCCTGCCTGTCCGTCCGAGCCCGCAGCCATTCGTCGAGGCGATCACGCGCTTCTCCCGCGCGCTCGGCGCCGCGCGATCCGGAAAGCCGGACGCCGCGAAAACGGAGATCGAACAGCTGGACGCGCTGCACGAGAAGGAAGTGCAGGCAAAGGACGCGTACTGGACGACGCAACTCGATATCCAGCGTCAGACGGCGACCGGATGGCTGCTGTGGGCGCAGGGCAAGCAGGACGAAGCGCTGCGGACGCTGACCGCGGCGGCCGCGCTCGAAGACACGACCGAGAAGTCGGCGATCACACCGGGTCCGATCGCCCCGGCGCACGAGCTCCTCGGCGAAATGCTGCTCGACGCGAAGCAGCCGGCGAACGCGCTGAAGGAGTTCGAGGCCAGCCTGAAGAAGGAGCCGAACCGGTTCCGATCCGTCTACGGCGCCGGCCGCGCCGCGGAGTCGGCCGGCGATTCCGCCAAGGCGCGCTCCTATTACGGTCAGCTCGCCAAGATCTGCGAGCGTGGCGATCGAAGCGGTCGAGCAGAGCTCGAGCACGCGCGCGCGTACGTCGGGACCCCGCCGTCCGAACGGCCGATCGCGCATGCCGATCAAGCCCGGTTCGCCAGATCGGCGCAATACCCGCTGCTGCCGCGGCCGCTCGAGGTCGAGCTCGCCTTGAGCGCCGCACCGAAGCACCTTCGCGAGCACGCCACGGTGTGGATCCTCGAGGATCGCGGCTACACGATCGCACAGCAGGGAACGAACGCGTTCTCGTGCCTGGTGAGCCGGCGCGGCGGCGATCTCTTCCCGGTGTGCTGGGACGCGGAAGGCGCGCGATCGCTGCTCACGATCGACTTCGACGATGCGCAGCTGCGGCTGTCGGGAAAGTCCGGTGCGGAAATCGACGAGATTGTCGCCCAGCGTTTCAAGAGCGGCCAGTACCGTCCGCCGTCGCGGGCCGGCATTGCCTACATGCTGGCGCCGCTGCGCTACCGGATTGACGAAGCGGGCCTCGTCACGCGGACGCCGTCCAATCCACACTTGATGTTCTACGGGCCAAACCTCACCGACGCCGACATCGGCGGCGTCCGCGGCGCGCAGGTGTTCATCAACCGCGTCGGTCCGGACGGCATGATGATCGTGCCGCTCGGCGAGACGGAGCGCGCCGCGATCGTCGCCGAATCTCAGTCGCTGGTCGAGCAGGTCGAGCGGACGATTGGGTTTCAGGCGCAGCGCTAGTCGACACGCTGCCGACGCGACCAACGGCAACTGACGACGAGTGCCGTCGATACGCGGCGAACTGCGGCGTCGAGAGAAACTTGATCGCGACATCGCGTCCGAGCTTCGTATCGCGCGCGCGATAGACCTCGCCCATCCCGCCTGCGCCGAGCGGGCAGACGATCTCATACGCGCCGAGCCGCGTTCCGGCGGCGAGCTGCATCCGATTCGGCTGTGAGACCGGCATTCTAACGGATTCGGGCGGCCCTGACGATCTTGATCGGCGGCGTCAGGCGCTGCGCGTCCGTGTTCGGCGCGCGCTGAATGGCCCTCACCACGTCCATCCCTTGCAGCACGCGACCGAAGGCAGCGAAACCCTGACCATCGGGATTGCGCGCGCCGGCGAAATCGAGCGACGGCTGATCGTTGACGCAGATGAACCATCCCGAGGAGGCGCTGTCGGGCTGCCCCCGCGCCATCGAGATCGTGCCGTCGGTGTGGCGGAGGCCGGTCAGGCTCGTGCGCTCGAGCGGGATCGGCGGAAAACCATCCTTGGCGCGGTCGGGGTTGACGCCCGCTTGAATCACCTCGATCTTCACCGGGCTGTCCGGTTGATTGTCCATCGTGACCGTGCGGTGAAACGTCCCGCCGTCGTAATGGCCCGCGTCGACATACCGGAGGAAGTTCGCCGCCGTGATCGGCGCGTGGGTCGCGTCGATCTCGAGGACGATGTCGCCCCGTTCGGTTTGCACGAGCACGCGAACCGGGCTCTCCGCCGCTGGCTGGACGATTGCGGCGGCGGCAAGTGCAGCCGTCGCAACGCTCGTCACGATCGCGCGTCTGAGCGGCATCGCGACCCTCGACATCGACCCTGATCGATGGCGCTCGTCAGAAGCGATAGATCGCCCCGAACTGGAACTGGCGGCCCGGGTACGCCCCGCTGGTGGGCTTTCCGAAATTGACGTTCCCGAGGATGCCGATGTAGCCGTCGGCGGTGAAATTCTCGTTGTTGAACAGGTTGAATACGTCGGCGCGTACTTCCAGACGGTCCTTGCGCGCCAGCGTGAACGTCCGCGTCAGGGTGAGGTCCGCGTACCTGACCGGCGCGCTGCGCGCCGTATTCCTTCCTTCGGGCGTGGTCACGTTGCAGGTGCGCTGGGCCGTGCAGAACACCTGCGTCGTGCCGGTCAGGTCCTGCGCGTACCGGATCGTGTAGGGATTTCCGCTCTGCGCGTGGACCACTGAACTCACCCGCCATCCCTCGAGCACGGCGCCACGGCCGGGAATGTCCCAGGTGGCGGACGCGACGAAGTTGTGCGGCGTGTTCGAGGCGGAGTCGGCGTGATCGAGCTCGGGATTCGAGCTGTCTTCGGGAATCTCCCAGTGGTTCAGGCGATCTTCGGCGTCGGACAACGTATACGACACCGAGACGAGCAGCGGGGCGGTGCGATGCTGCACGCTGAAGCGAACGCCTTCGTACCAGGTCCGCCCCTCGTTGGTGAGCACCTCGATGCGACGGAATCCGTTCGGCGCCGGCGTGATCGGCCGCGTCGCGTCGGCCTGGGCTGTGGTCCGGATGATCCGCCCGCCACCGGCGTTGATCACATCCTTCGGGATCGGCGTCGGATAGTTGGTGTCGAGGAACCCGTGTTTGTGGCTGCGGTTCACGTTCAGGTCGATCGATGCGCTGGTGCGCGAGCCGATCTGGCGCTGCACACCGAGGCTCTCCTGCCAGGCGAACTCGTTCTCGAGATCCGGCGAGATCTCCTGGATGTTGCGCGCCGGCAGCACCGACCCGGGCGGGAAGCCCGGCAGGGGATTCGGATACACCGGAAACGCGGGATCGCTCGGCGGCAGCGCGAGCGTCACGATGCCGTTTCGACCCAGCACTGCGCCCTTGACGATCGTGAAAATAGGATTCTGCTGCGTGAAGCGCCCGACTCCGCCGTGCACCGACCAGCGCTCGTCGCCGCGCGGAACCCAGTTGAAGCCGACCCGCGGATCGACGTTGTTCTTGTCGGTCGGCGCCGGCCAGTCGGGGATGTCCTTCACGAGCTCGACGTCGTAGCGCACGCCGTAGTTCAGCGTGAAGTTGTGGCCGACTCGCCACTCGTCCTGTGCGAAGCCGGTCAGGACCCAGGCCTTCGGGTAGATGATGTCCTGCCCGGGGACGAGCGCGAACGCCTGCGTAAACAGATTCGGGTTGGGCGCGACCGCGGGTCCGCCGGCGAAGTTGTAGATCCCATTCTGATTCGGCAGGTAGCGCTGCGTCGTCACGTCGTAGGTCACGCCGCCACCCGTCTTCAGCGAGTGCGCGCCGCGCCACAGCGACAGCGTGTCCGACAGGTCCCAGGTGTCTTCGGGGATCACGCCCCAGGTGCCGGTGGCGACGCCGCCCGTGATCGAGTAACCGGTGCGGTTGAACTGAACGCACTCACACTTGGCCTTCCGGAGATCGTAGTAACGCGACCACTGACCTCGCACTTCGTTGAGCACCCGATCGGAGACGATCGAGGTCCACATGTTGTGAATCGTGTCGACGTTGTTGGTCCAGATGTAGCCGGTACCGGGCAGCTGCAGGCCGCCGCTCTCGTTGTCCTGCGTCCACCGCACCATGTTGTAGCGCACGGCCAGCGACTGCGACGGCGAGAAGCGGAAGTCGCCGCGAACGTGGCCCTGATCCTCGTCGGCCGGTGTCGGCACGACCAGCCCTGGCGCTTCCGGTGATGTCACCGACACCTGGCTCCGCTCCCGGCGCCGCTCGTAGCTGCCGAAGAAGAAGATCTTGTCGCGAACGACCGGCCCGCCGAGATTGCCGCCGAACTGCTGCTGGTTGAACGGCACTTTCTGCGTCGCCAGCGGCGGGATGGCATCGAGATCGCCGGGCCGCACCACCAGCAGCGCGGCGCCCGCGTAGGTGTTGCTGCCGCTCTTGGTGATCATGTTCATCACGCCGGCGGAGTGCCCGCCGAACTCGGCCGAGAACTGGTTGGTGATGATCTGCACCTGGCTCACCGTCTCGAGCGCGAATCCGGCCGATCCGCGCTGCGGCGCGCGCTGCAGCGTCAGCCATTTCGAGAAATTGCTGGTGCCGTCGACATAGGTGCCGAAGTTCCACACGTCGCCGCCGCCGACATACAGGCCGTTCGTGCCGGGGCCGCGGGCGACGACATTCGAGTCCAGCGTCAGCAGGCGGAAGTAGTTGCGTTCGGGAACCGGCAGCGTCACGAGGTCGCGGCTCTCGATCGTCTTGGTCACTTCCGAGGTCGTCGTCACGACCACCGGCGAGTCGCCGGCGACAGTCACGGTCTCCTGCACGGACGACAGCTTGAGAGTGACGTTCACGACCGCACGCTGTCCGGCGTTGAACGTCAGGTTCTCGCGACGCTCGGTGGCAAACCCCGAGAGCGCCGTCGTGAGCGTGTACTCGCCCGCCGGAGGAAGCGCCGTGAACACGTAGCGGCCGTTCGCGTCCGTGGCGGTCTCGCGGCTGAGGCCGGTCGCGACGTTCTGCAGCGTGACCGTGGCGCCCGGCAGCACTCCCTGCTGTGCGTCGGTGACGACGCCTTCGATGTCGAACGTCGGCTTCTGAGCGGCAGCGGGCATCGCGATGGCAAGGACCATGCCCGACACGAGGAGCACCTCACGGGCGAGCGCCTGCGAGCGTCTCACGATCATGGTGACCTCCAACTGCGTAGAGGACCCTGTAGCGCTCGCATCATACGCTTTTTTTATCCGGCTCCCGCGGCGGCTATTCCTCAGCGCGGTGAACAGCACACCCTTGGCGTTCGGCAAGACCTGCGGCAAGCGGTGACTGACTTCGCCTTTCTTCGCATCCGGGGTCGTGAGCCGCTGCGGCGTGCCTCCGTCCGCCGACACGGCCCACAACCCGTCGTTGGCATTCGCGAACACGATGACGCCGTCCGATCCCCAACTCGCGCCGAACACGAGCCGTGTTCTGCACACGGTTACTGCCGGTCCGCCTCTGAAGGGCACCTTCTTCAAGTCACCAAGCGTGTCGCTCAGGGAACCAGACCTGTCAACGTTGACACCGGACCAAAATCCAATCCATCGCCCGTCCGGTGAAAAAAACGGACCATCGCCGTCGTCGGTGCCGGAGAGCGGCGTCGCCTCCAGCTGATCCAGCGTGCGCAGATAGAGCTGCCGCCGAGAGTTTCGGGCGGCGGTGAACACCACGTGCCTGCCGTCTGGCAAAAGGCGATTGCTGTCCGGCCCGAAAGCACCAACAACTCGTCGGCGGGCTGCACTCCCAACTGGAGGCGAGCCACATCAGACGTCCCCCGATTGGCGAACCGCCCCGACGGCGGTTATGACGGTTGCGGTGATGAGCGCGCTGACAGCCACAGGGATCGCGCGACGCCACCGAGAACCAGCCGGCTCGATGGGTGTCACCGTCACAGGTTCCGTCACGCCGCTGAGCCATGCAGTAATCTCAACGCGCGCGTCCCCGATCGCCTGCAGGCGATCCCTCGCATCCTTTTTCAGACAGCGCGACAGCAGCCGACGCAGACCCGCGGGCGTCGCGGGCGGCAGCAACATCCAATCGGGCTCCGTCTTCAACACCGACGCCAAGGTCAGCGAAATGTCGTCCCCATCGAAGGGACGCCGCCCGGCGAGCATCTCGAACAGCACGCACCCGAATGCCCAGATGTCCGCACGCCGGTCTACCGCCTTGCCGCGCGCCTGCTCGGGCGCCATGTACGCCGCGGTGCCCAGGATGATGCCCGCCTGCGTCGCGTGAATCGACAGCGTCGGCGACACTGTCGCGGCCGCGTTTGAGGAGTCTGCTGGGTCGAACGCCTTCGCAAGGCCGAAGTCGAGCACCTTCACCGTATCGTCGGCGCGGACCTTGATGTTCGCCGGTTTCAAATCGCGGTGAACGATGCCCCGCTCGTGCGCCGCTTCGAGTCCTTCCGCGATCTGCTTGGCGATGGGCAACGCGTTCTCAATCGGAATCGGCCCCTGCGTGATGCGATCCGCGAGCGTCGGCCCTTCAACCAGCTCCATCACCAGGGCCGGCGTGCCTGTCGAATCCTCGAGGCCGTGAATCTGGGCGATGTGCGGGTGATTTACCGTGGCGAGCAGATGCGCTTCACGTTCGAACCGCGCGAGCCGCCCCGGATCGCGGGCGAGTGAGTCGGGCAGGACCTTGAGCGCGACGTCGCGCCCGAGCTTCGTATCTCGCGCACGATACGCTTCGCCCATCCCACCCGCGCCGATGAGTGAGACGATTTCGTACGGGCCGGATCGAACGCCGGCGGCGAGGGCCATGACGGCTTCCCGATGAGCGTGTGGCCCAATTGTAAATAGCTGTCGTTCAGACGGAAAGCGCGAGGTGACGAAGCGGGCCGCGTCACGCGGACGCCGTCCAGTCCACACCTCATGGTCTGCCGGGCCAAACCTCACCGACGCCGACATCGGCGGCGTCCGCGGCGAGCAGGTGTTCATCAACCGCGTCGGTCCGGACGGCATCATGATCGTGCCGCTCAGCGAGACGGAGCGCGCCGCGATCGCCGCCGAATCTCAGTCGCTGGTCGAGCAGGTCGAACGGACGATCGGCTTTCAGGTGCAGCGGTAGCCGATTCGTCCTGGCTCGACCGCGCGTCGTGGAGTGCACGTGACGCGCACTTTGCGCTCGCTACAGTGACCGCAGGAAGTTCAGCAGATCCTGCTTCTGATCCGCCCTGAGGTTTGAGAAGTTGTCGATGACCCCAGTGGCCTCCGAGCCGGAACTGGAGTGCGCCCGGATCGCCTCGATCAGATCCGACGTCCGACCGTCGTGGAGGAAGAAGATCCGTTGGCCCAGACCCCAGAGCGGCGCGGTGCGAAATTCCCTCGGTCCGGCTTCGCCCTGGCTGATCCCGTCCTGCAGCTCCACGCCCATGTCGTGGATGAGCAGGTCGGAGTAGAGATTGACGGGTTGAGTGCGGAGAGCCGCAATGGCGGAATTGCCGGTCGTGAAACTGGGCGTGTGGCAGAACGCGCATCCGACGCTCATGAACACGTCGCGGCCGTTGTTGATGGACGCCGCACCGCCGGGCGTGTCCGGCGACGGCTGCGGCGGCGCCAGGAAGCGCATGAAGAACGCGAACTTTTCAATCGAGCTGATCGCCTCCACCGTCGTCGTGGCGTGGACTCGTCGTGCGAGGCTGGCTCCACCCGTTCCGTCGGGGGCGAGGCGCGTCTCGGAACACAACAGACCGCACACGGTTGCAACGATGACCGGCGCGTCTGAGGCGAACCTGCATCCGCTCGATACAGACGTCGACACTTCGATCACGCTATGCGACCGGATTGAGTCGCAGGGCGCGGAATCAGCGGAGAGACGGGGGGAGCTGTCGCGCCGTTCCGGAAGTACCGCCAACAGCGGATGCCGGATCACGACCTGTCGCAAGCGCAAATCGCGAGGCTCGCCGATTACCTCGTGGCGGGAGATTCCGTGGCCGCCGACCGGCGCGCGCGAAAGGCTCGCGGCGTGGTGCCGTGCCAGCGCCTGAAGGCGCGATGGAACGCGGTCGGCTCCGAATATCCCAGGAGGTAGGTGACCTCGGCGATCGACAGCGTCTCATCGGCGAGATACGTCTCCGCAGCCTGCTTCCGGGCGGCATCGCACATCGCCTCGAACGACGTGCCGGCGCGGGACAGCCGCCGCTGCAGCGTCCGCGCGGTGGTCGCCAGGCGCCGGGCGACGATGCCGACCCGCAGGTCGCCCACGGTCAACTGCGTGGACAGCACGCGGCGCACCTCGTCTCGGACATCGCCGTCTGCCGGGAGGCGCGCGAGGATCTCCGTTGCCTGTCGCTCGAGCCAGCGCCGCAGCGTCGGATCTCGACGTCGCAGCGGCAGACGCAGTGCGGCCGCCGGAAGCGCCCAGCCGTCCCACGATGCCCCCACCCGGATCGGACATCGCAGCACCTGCGCGAAGTCCGCCGCATCATCGGGTTCGTGGGTGAAGCTGACGTATGCGGCGCGCAGGCGATCGTCGGTCTCGCGCGCGAAGCGCACCACCGACAGCGAGACGGTGAGCTCGACCTCGAATGGCCCGCTCGCTTGCTCGATGACGAGACGAACCGGATCGCGCCGATCGTTCAGAACCAGGCGAATGCCTGGATTCGCGAGGCGCAGATACCTGACCAGCCGCTCGAGCCCCTGGCCGACGGAATCCGAGCTGACGATCAGATAGTCCAGCAGCGGCGTCACGCCAACCGGGGTGTGGCGAGCGAGCTGCAACGCGAGGTTCGGCACGCGCCGCTGCTGGCGCGCACGCGCGAACACGGCCGCACACGCGCCCGGCGAGATGTACGCGTCGGGATTTTCGACGTCTTCGCGTCTGAGGCCGGCCGATACGAGGAGCGCATCGAGGTCGTAGCCCAGCTGCTCGAGCACGCGCAGCATCCCTCGCACTTCCCTTGCGTCATGCGAGCCTTCTGCGGCGTCGGTCGAAGAAGGCCGGGTGGCGTCCGAAGTCACTCGATTGTCGTAGGGCGTCATCGCGCGTCTCCGTGTCCACTGGCAACATGGCCACGTCGACACTGGCAACGATATCAGACCCAAGCGGTGCTCGAGTGGCGGCGCGATGACAACATGTCTGCGCACATGTCTGCGCGGCGTCACCGCGACGACAGGACCGGCTTGAAATCCGCCGGTTTCGCGGCAAGGTCTGCGAGCCTCAGACCGGTGTTCACCGCGTGCCGCGCGTCGAGCGCCTCCGCGACGCGCATACCGCCGCGAAAGACGACCCAGTGACGAGGGAATCGAATCCCCTGCACCATCTCCCATTCTTTCGTGACATCGTCGCTCGGCGTCGGATGCGCAGGATCCGACAGCGAGATTGACGACTTCTTCAGCGGGAGCCACGTCGCGGGATCCAAAGTGAGATCGTACTGGTGGCTGATATCGCCGTCGGAGACGCGTATGACAGTCGGCGACGGCGACGTGATGCGAATGCTCGGATCCCGATCGGCGAGCCAGGCGTTCAGCGCGAAGTTGCGGACGTAGGCGCGTGCGAATGCCAGCTCGCCGCCCGCAATCTCTACCGCCTTCTCGGTGCCCGGCAGGATTTCCCAGCCCGACGTGCCGTCGAAGTACAGCACGTAGGTGGAACCAGGCCCGATCTGATCGACGCGGAGATGGTTGGGCCGTATCCAGCGTGTTCGTTTCCTGACCTCGCCGAGCGATCGCCCCGTGTTCCCGTCCCACGACTCCGCGCGCACGTGCTCTTCGTAGTCGTGGACGGCGGCGATCCGATCGGCGCCGCCCAATGCGTCCTGCATCCGGCGAAACAGCCCCACGCCGTCCTGTGAAAGGACCGACGAAGCTGCCAGCAGGACCAGCAGCGTCCACGGAACGACACCCATCCTGCGTCGCATGTTGCGTTGGACACCGATCATCGAATCGGGTTCCGGCTCGACGGTGCCGCGTGGGTATACTCTCGGAGCACTCGGCGCGTTGTTGAACTCGTGCGGTTGAGTGTAAACGAGACCGCGCTCGCAAAAAACGGTAAGGATGAGCCGTCGATGACCGGACGCGAACACACGCTCGACAAAACCAGGGTGCATCACAAGTGGGACAGGCGGATCCCGCCGGCCATCGAGATCGAGTCCGGGGACACCGTCCACTGCGAGACCGCGGAGGTCACCAACAATCAGATCACGCCGGGCTGTCCCGCGTCTGCGCTCGGTGCGATCGATTTCTCGCAGTTGTATCCACTGGCCGGACCGATCTTCGTCAAAGGCGCGGAACCGGGCGACGTCCTCGAGATCGACATCCTCCGGCTCGAACCGTTGCAGTGGGGCTGGACCGGCATCATTCCCGGGCTCGGGCTGCTCTCCGAAGATTTCACCGAGCCGTACATCCGCCACTTCGATCTGACCGACCGCTTCACGGCGCCGCTGCGCCACGACATCCGGATTCCGATTCAGCCGTTCTGCGGCACGATGGGCGTCGCGACGGACGAAGACGGCCCGCTCGACGTGCTGCCGCCGACCAAAGGCGCCGGCAACATCGACACGCGCCATCTCACGGTCGGCACGCGGCTGCGCCTCCCCGTGTACGTGAAGGGCGCGCTGTTCTCCGCCGGCGACTGCCACGCGGCGCAAGGCGACGGCGAAGTGTGCGTGACCGGCCTCGAGTGCCCGATGCAATTCAGCCTGCGGTTCGCGGTGATCAAAGGCCGGCCGCTGCCGCCGTGGCGCTACGAGTTCATCACGCCGCCCGGATCGCTGCAGCCGCGCTCCGACGCGAAGGGCTACTTCGTCCACACCGCGCTCGGTCCCGATCTGATGACCAACGCGAAGAACGCCGTCCGCGGAGTGATCGACTGGCTCGTCAGAGAGAAGAACTTGAGCCGCGAAGACGCCTATGTGCTCTGCAGCCTCGCTGTCGATCTGAAGATCAGCCAGATCGTCGACGCGCCGAACTGGGGCGTCTCGGCCTACCTCGCGTTGAG
>DATFWL010000587.1:0-7441 GCA_035259385.1 Vicinamibacterales bacterium
CTGAACGCGGTGGACAGCGGCGGCTGTTGCGCAAGCAGGATCGCGATCGGCTGATAGACCGCGGTGTTCCGGTACACGCCGTAGCCCGCGCGGATGACGAGTGACGAACCGGCGACCGGACGAAGCGCGAGGCCGATCCGAGGCTGGACCCCACGCGCGTCCGGCTTCATCAGCGACGCGGGATAGCGAGTGCCGGTGACCGCGCCGACGGGATCGGTCGCGACGACAGGAGTGGCCGCCGTGAACGCCGAGGCTACGTCGAGATTTACGAGACGGTCGAGCCGCTCCTCGATCGGCCCCTCATATTCCCATCGCACGCCGGCGTTCACCGTGAGCACCGGGTTCACACGCCAGTCGTCGGTCACATATGCGTCGTACGCCGGCGCGCGCAAGTACTTGTCCGGGTTGCCGAAGGCGATCGCGCTCGTGTGCGGCAGGCCGAGCAGAAAATCCGCGAGATCCGAACCGCTGGCCTCGCCGGTGAACGAAAAGCCGCCGCGGGCGTCCAGCTGCGAGAACACATCCCACGCCTGACGGCGTAGGTCGCCCCCGAACGTGATGTTGTGACGCCCGCGCGTCCACAGACTCTCGGCTCCGGCGCCGTGGGTGGTGTTGTGATTGTCCGCGGCCTGCGCGGTACTCAAACCGGCGACGCCGCTGGAGAACGTCAGGCGCGGCGGCCCCCAGTTGGCCGGATCCTGGTTGTTGCCCGGGATGCCGGCGTCGCCTGAGACGTTCGTGCGATCGGCGAAGTACGGCGTGACGTCGGTCGACAGTCGCGTGAACTGATAACGCAGGCGGATCGAATGGAACTGCGAGAAGCGATGCGACCAGTTGAGCGTCGTGTCGATGCCCGAAAGGCGTGTCGAGTCGATGAACGCGAAGACGTTCGACGCATCGGTCGTCGTCTGCTGAAGCGCGACGTTGCCAAACACCTGATTGCGTCCCGCGTCGAAGACCTTCGTGAATCGCGTCTGCACAGCGTCCTGGTGCGTCGCGACGATGGTGGGGGTCTGATAGTTGAACTGGGCGCCGGCGTCGAGATTCGGCAGCGGGTAGTAGCCGAGCAGCGCCGCCGCCTGCGGGCTGATGCGCGGGATGACGTTGCCTGGAAACGGCAGGCCGGTCAGCGGATTGACGATCTGCACCGGCCGTCCGAAGCGATCGCGCGACTGCGAGAAGTCGCCGGCGCGTTCGAGCGCCGTCGGGACCAGCGCCGACTGCGTGCTCGCCAGGTGATCGACCGTACGCTGGTAACCGAGAAACAGCGTCGGACCGTTCCGGACGAGGCCCGGAATCTTCAACGGCCCGGCGAACGACCCGACAATCTGCAGGTCGCTGTAGGACGGCTTCGGCGTCGGCGTGCTGGTGAATGAGTACGGTCGCGTGTCCCACGCCGAGTTGCCGTAGATCACGCCGAAGCCGCCGTTGTAGAGCGATCGCGTTCCACGGCGGTTGTTGCCGAACGCCGCCAGCTGGGCGAACGGCGACGCCGCGCCGTTGTTCACGCTGCCGTTGATCAGGAATCCGTCCGCGGCCGCCTGACTGCGATCGGCCTCCGAGGCGCTTGCATCGGCCGCAGTCGCTCCGCCGCCCGGCGAGGCGTTGAGCTGCGCGCGCTGAAAGCCGTTTGCAGGAGCCGGCGCGGCGGGTGCGCTCGCACGCCCGGCGATCGACGCGGGCGGGACCTCGCGAGGTTGCGGTGACGACGGTGGAAGGGCGCGCGCGATTTCGTCGAACGGCAGCAGCCTCAGCTCCCATGTCGATGGGGGCGCGTCCGCCCCCATCGTCACCGCGGCGCTCACGAGCGCGAACCCGATCATCTCGATGCGGATGGTCCAGACGCCGTCGGCGATGTCGGCAAAGCGGTAGGCGCCCTGTTGATCGGTGACCGTCGCGCGCCGCTCGTCACCCCGCGCGACCGTAACGGTCGCACCTGGCACTGGTACCGCGCCGAACATCACGCGCCCCTTGTGCTCGGCTGCGGCCAGCGGCGTGCGTCCGAAGACGAAAAGCAGAGCCACGACGAGAACGTGGCGACGCACACCGCATATCCAGTACAGGCGGCCTTTCAGGCCGCCCGGGTTCTGGCCGCCCTGAAACGGCGGCCCTACACTCGACCCTGCTCCCGGCACCTAGTTCTCAACGGGCTTCTCGGCGCGATCGATCACGAGCATCTCGACCGGCCCTTTCTGCGAATCGAGCTTGAGGCCGAGTTGCTCCTGGACCGCGGTAAAGATCGACGGCCCGTTCGGATCGATGTCGACGCCGTTGACGCGGACGGGCTGATCGCCCGGAGCGCCGCCTGCCCTCTGCGGCATCTGATCGGGCGTCCACGTCAGGTCGATGTCGTAGCCGCCGGTGAGTCCGGTCTTGTCGACGACGACGCGGCCGACGAACATGCCTAGGCTCTGCGCGAACTGCGCCAGCGTCCCGGCGCTGGCGGACAGGTTGCCCGGGCCGATCCGCACGGCGCACGGCATGCGCTGGCCGGCCTGTGGCGGTCCGGGTGGCGCCGCCGCCTGACCACGCGCGCGCGCATTCATCAGCGCCGCGCAATCGACGTCGGACTTCTTCAGGTCGGGCCCGAGCTTGCCGTCGCTGTGCGCGAGGACGAGCGCGTAGATCGTCTGCTCTTTCGTCTCGTTGTGGACGACCAGCTTGAACCGCTCGGCCAGCAGCGACCGAATCATCAATTGCAGCGGATTCGGTCCCTGTCCGGGAATGGCTGCCGGCCCGATGCCGCCGCGCGCCGCGTTGATCGACTCCTGCACGGCCGGGTCGATCTTGGCGACGATATCGAAGTGATCCGAGTTGAGCCAGCTCGGGCCGCCGGTGATCTGGAAGTCCTGAAGCTGATACGCCTGGCGGATCAGCATCCGCAGCGTGACATTGGTGGCCGTGAAGCGGCCTGGCTGGTTGCCGAGCATGACGCGGCCGTCGCCGGAGTTGTTCGGCTTGATCGACGCCACCTCGAAGGCGGGCGCGGCGCTGCCCGGCTGCGTCTGCGTGCCGCGCGCGCCGACGCGAACCGGCGCCGCAACCGCGACAGCGAGTGCCGCAAGGGCAACGGCGGCGCTCACGATCCGGCCGAACGATCCCGTCTCCGCTGTCGGGTCCATGTTCATGGTGCCTCTCATAGTACTGCCGGCTATTCACCACGGAGCGCGAGAATCGGATCGGTGCGCGAGGCGTGTCGAGCCGGAATCGCGGTTGCGGCCCAGGTGAGCAGCACGACGACCGCCGTCGCGGTGACGAGCACCAGCGGATCCGACGCGCGAACGCCGAACACCAGGCTCGACACCGCGCGGCCGCCGGCGTACGCCGCGGCGACGCCGATCGCGACGCCAATGGCCATGAGCCACTGGCCGCGCCGCATCATCAGCCAGAACATCTCGCCGGGCGTCGCGCCGAGCGCGAGACGCGTGGCGATCTCGCCGAGGCGCTGCGAGGCGGCGTAGGCGATGACGCCGTAGATGCCGACCGCGGCCAGCACCAGCGCGGTTGCGCCGAAAATCAGCATCAACGTCATTCCGAGCTGCTGGCGGGTGAGCGTCGAGGCCACGAATTGCGACACGATGTCGACTTCCACGGCCAGCTGCGGCTCGAGCTTGGCGATCTCGCTGCGAATCGTCGGCGCCATGGCCGTCGCGTCCGCCAGCCGCGTGGCGATGACCACGGTCTGCCGCGGGAACGGGAACTGCCCCTGTGGAACGTAGAAGCTCGGCTCCGCCTCCTCGGCAATCGACCGGTACCTCACGTCGCCGACGACGCCGACGATGGTCTGGAACGTCTTCGTGTCGATCGCGGGATAGCCGAACGCGAACGCGGTCCGGAGTGGATCCCGGCCCTGAAGATAGCGCTTCACGAATTCACGGTTGACGATCGCCACCGGCGCCGTGCTCTGCCGATCGTCCGCGTTGAAGTCGCGGCCGCCGGCGAGCGGGATTCCCATCGCGTCGAAAAAGCCGGGCGTCACCAGCCGCTGACGTGCGCCCATCGGATGCGCGGGATCGAAGGCGTCACCCTGGAGCTGCACGAACACCGAGCCGTCGACGTTGCCGCGCAGCGGGAACGACAGGGTCGAGCCAACCCCGGACACACCAGGAATGGCGCGGAGGTGATCGAACAGATTGCGCGTCCACGCGATCGTCTGCTCCGGCCCGCGCACGCGCTGCGGGTTCGGACGGACGTCCACCATCAGCCGCCCGCCGGTCTGGAAGCCGGGATCGATCGCGTGCAATCGCGAGAAGCTCTGCACCAGCCAGCCGGCACCGGCCACGAGCATCACGGCGAGGGCGACTTCGGCGACCGTCATCACGCCCATCATCCGCGCCATGCCCGGTCCGCCGCTGGCACTCCGGCCGCTCTCGTTCATCAGCGTCTTCAAGTCGGATCGCGACAGGCGGATCGCCGGTCCGACGCCGAGCATGATGCCGCTGGCGAGCATCACGATCCCGGCAAAGGCGATCACGTTCGCGTCGAACGGCACCGCTTCGAGCCGCGGCAGCTTCGATGCGCCGAGCGTCTGCAGCGCGTGCACGCCGGCGTACGCGAACGCCACGCCGGCGATCGCACCGAGCGCGGTCACGAGAAAGGACTCCGTCAGCAGCTGCCGCGCGATCCGCCCGTTGCTCGCGCCGAGCGCCGTGCGGACCGCCACTTCCCGCGCGCGCGCCGCGCCGCGCCCGAGCAGGAGGTTCGTGACGTTGACGCACGCCAGCAGCAGGAGCAACGCCGTCGCCGCAAAGACGACGATCAGCGTCGGTCCCAGGTCACCGACGATCGACGCGACCAGCGGCTGCGCCACGAACACGCGGCCTGCATCGCTCAGCGGAAAATCACGAGCCAGCCCCGTCATCACGACGCCGAGCTCGCTGCGCAGCCGGTCGAGCGGCGTGCCCGGTTTCACGCGCAGAATCCCGGCAAGCCCGTGGCCGACATCCTCCGGACTGAACCGGCCGTTGGCCCAGAAATCGACGTTGTGCGGAATGTCGAGATCGCGCGCGGCGACGCCCACGATGACCGTTGGTGGAAATTCGTTGAACCGCGCCGTCTTGCCGACAATCTGCGGATCGCTGCCAAACCACTCCGTCCATGCCCTGTGCGACAGCACGATCACCGGCGGCGGCCCGGGTCCCTGCCCGGGGCCCTGCGCAACCGGCGCCTGCTGCTCGTGCGTGAACGCAGACCCGAGCGTCATCGGCAGACCGAACAGTTCGAAGAAGCCCTCGCTCACGGCGTAGGCAGTGGCGTGAACCGGCGACGCGTTGTCGCGCAGCAGCGTCACGTCGAAAGGAGCCGACGACATCCCGACCGCGTGCGCGAGGGAGATGTTCGAGCTGTTCAATCGCGCGACCTCCGCCGCCGCCACCAGCCCGGTCGTGACGCGGCCGTCGCTGTACGCGGTTCGCAGCGCGACGAGCTCTTCGGGGTGTACGAACGGAAGCGGCCGGAGCAGCGTCGCATTGACGGTGCTGAAAATGGCGGTCGTCGCACCAATCCCGATCGCCAGCGTGCTCACCGCCGCAAGCGTGAACGCGGGCGCCCCGGCCAGCTTCCGCGCCGCGTATCGCAGGTCCTGAATGAGTCCTTCCACGCAGACCTCCGCGTGTTGCATTAGACGCCGAATCTGCATTATTGGGCTGGCCCGTCCGACGATGTCGCGAGTGTCGCAATTTCGCACGCTCGACCGTCGTCGGACATATAGTGACCGGGAAGGAGGGCGTTCATGCCGGGCGTCCGTCGATGGCTGCTCTGTCTGCTCGCCGCGACGATGGCAGCGTCGCTCGGCGCCGCGCAGCCGCCCCCTCGCGACCGGCCGCGGCCTCCTGCGCAGGCTGGCAGCGCGGCGATTCGCGGCCGCATTTTCGCCGCCGATACGGGCCGCCCGCTTCGCCGGGCGCGCATCGCAGCCTTGGCGCCGGAACTCGCCGGCGAGAGCCGGACCGTGAGCACCGACTCTGATGGCCGCTACGAGCTGACCGGCCTGCCCGCCGGCCGCTACGCCATTCGCGTCACGCGCAGCGGATATCTGCCGCTGCGTTACGGCCAGCGACGGCCGCTCGAGCAGGGCAAGCCGCTGCAACTGCTCGACCGTCAGACCCTCGACAACGTGGACTTCTCGCTTGCGAGGATGGGGTTGATCAGCGGGCGCGTCGTCGACGAGTTCGGCGATCCGATCGAAGGCGTCAACGTCATGGCGCTCCGCCTCATGTTCTTCAACGGACGCCGACAGTTCGTGCCGACCGGCGGCGGGCCGTCCGTGCGGACCGACGATGCCGGCCAATACCGGCTGCTCGGCCTGGAGCCCGGCAGCTATCTCGTGGCCGCATCGACGCGGGAAACCTGGACGGTCAACCGCGACGGGGTCAAGCAGGTGATGGGGTATGCGTCCACCTACGCTCCATCGACGACGCGACTGACCGACGCTCAGCGTGTGACCGTGTCGCTGGGCAAGGAAGTGAGCAACACGGACGTCGCGCTGCAGCCGGGGCGAGCGGCGCGGATTGCAGGCCGCGCGGTCGACTCCCACGGCCGGCCGTTCGCGCAAGTCGAAGTCGCGCGCGAAGTGCGAGGCAACGGCTTCTACTCGATCGCCGGCGTCGCGTCAGCATCGGTAACCGCCGACGGCACGTTCGCCATCGACAACGTGCCGCCGGGCGATTACATTCTCTCGGCATCGCGCGGCGGCGAGTCTGATGTGCCGGAAGCCGCGTTCATGCCAATCACGGTCGACGGGACGGATCTCGACGACCTGATCGTGATCGGTTCGCTCGGTGGAACCATCGCCGGTCAGGTGCTGACCGAGTCCGGCGCAGCGCCCGCGCTGCCACGCCTGCAGGTGACCGTGCGCGATCAGATCGTTGGCCAGCCGAGCTCGGTCCTCGTCGGCGCCTTCAAGAATCCAGGTACGTCCGACGTCGCCGACGATGGCGCCTTCACGATCAACGGTGTGTTTGGCCGCTCGCGGCTCCGCATGTCGCTGCCTGACGGCTGGGCGATCAAGTCCGCGCACTACGAGGGACGCGACATCCTCGACACGCCGATCGAGATGCGGAGCGGTGAAACGTGGTCGGGCGTGCAGCTGATCATCACCGACCGCGTGTCCACGGTGGCCGGCCACGTGTCCGACGAAAGGGGACATCCAGCCGTCGACGGCACGATCGTCGTCTTCGCCGTGGACGCCGGCAAATGGACCGACGACTCACGCTATGTGCGATCGGCACGTGCCGATCAAGAGGGCGGCTGGCAGATCAAAGGACTCCCGCCAGGCGACCCGACAGCGGCCCGCGCGCACGCGACGAGATCGCATCGGTCTTCGAGCACTCTTCGTCAGCGCAGAGAATCCGCGCCGGGAAAGGCAAGCGTCGACAGTTCGTCGGAATACAGGTCGTAACCGAAGCGCGGCAAGACGTTCCCGAGTATCCGCTCGTACCAC
>DATFWL010000588.1:0-3339 GCA_035259385.1 Vicinamibacterales bacterium
CGTGCGGCCGGAGAATGTCGGCCGCGCCCAGGCGGATCCCAGGGCGCCGGATCTGTGGTGGCACGCCGACGATCCGCCGCCGGCGCCCGGGCCTCCTCCGGCGTCGCGCCGCGGTTGACGGTGCTCGATGTGGAACGCTCGACAGGCTCGCTCATCTGGGCGGCGTTCCAGGAGACGACGCGCGTGCTGACCGAAGCAGTGACAGAACCGACGAGGACGTGTAGGCTTGACGCCCACGCAATGAAGCGACCTGTTGTCCGCGCCCTCCTGGCACTCCTGGTGATCGGCCTCATCCGCGGTGGATATGGGCTCCTCTCCGCGTGGCGGGACTGAACGCGGAGATTCGTGAGGATTCGGAATGAGGCGCAGACTCAAGATCCTGGTCGTCGCCACTCCGGTTGCTCTCGCGGCTGTCGCGGCAGCCGCCTGGGTCGCTGTACCGGACGATGACCATCGCAGTGTTCGATATCAGCTCTGGAAACGCGGCTACCAGCCCTTCCGCAGCGGCTTCGAGGGCGCCTTCATGGCGGATGTCGATCGAGACTCGATCGTCATCGGGAAGACGCGAGAGGATCTCGCAAAGACATTCGCGCCGCTCACAGAAGGAAAGAAGAACGAGGAAGACTGGAAAGAGGTGTACGCGCAATTCCGCCCAGACGACCAGTTTGTGTGGCTCTGGGGTTCGAACTGGTTGGTTGTGCTGCGCGATGGACGGGCTATCTACCTCAACTATCTCAAGGGGTGATTCGCGACGAGACCGCCCAACCCTCCGTTACAGACGGACGTGGCTGTGGATCGCCCTTCGGGCTTCCTTTCGTGCATGCCGCTGAACGGCAGGATCGTCAGGCGCACGTGAACATCGATGACAACTCGTTGGTACTCGATCGACGCGAGCCTTCGAACAGTCGATCATGAGGCGATTGACCTCGAAGAGGCGTACGCCATCATCGATCAGTATTTTTCGCGCCTTCGCCCTCACTACGATTCTGGCGAGGAAGCGTTAGCAGCCACGATGTTTGGCTTTGCCAGAGACGACGGCTCCTATATACAGATCTGTCTCCATGCGCCCGATGCGATCGACGTGGAGTACGACTTCAGTCTCGTGAAGAATCCCCTCCTTCGCTTCATCGGCCATCGTCGGTGTGACGAGCGCTTGACGTCGCGAGACCAGGTTCTGGCTCGCACGAAGCTGTTCTTCACGCAGTCGCGTGAAAAGTTCATGGAAATGGTCAGAAATGAAGCTCGCGGTTACTAGAAGGTACTCATCATCCATGGATACAGAGGCCGAGCAGAACATCTTGCGGCAGTTGGACAGCGGCGAACGTTTGCTGTGGAGCGGACAGCCCTGTCAGGGTATTCGACTCCGAGCCGGTGACGCGCTCTTCATCCCCTTCAGTCTCGTATGGGGCGGATTCGCCATTTTTTGGGAAACCTTGGTCTTTCGGTCTCACGCGCCGTTGTTCTTTCGCCTCTGGGGTGTACCTTTTGTGCTCGTCGGGCTCTACCTGATCGTCGGCCGGTTTTTTCATGACGCCTGGCGCAGAGCGCGCACGGCTTATGCGATCACGGATCGACGCGTCATTCTGGTCAGTGGCGGCCTGCAACGTAGCACGAGATCCGTCAGCTTGAGAACGCTTGGCGAGATAGCGCTCGCGGAACGACGAGACGGATCTGGAGACGTCGTACTCGGATCCATCCCGTTCGCGGGTCGCTTCGCGCGGGGGTCATGGCCAGGGACGGCATCGCAGGTTCCTGAATTGGAGTGTGTGTCTCGAGCGCGCGAGGTGTACGACATCATTCGCCGAGCGCAAAGCCATGCCGTCTAACCGCCCCCTGCGGTCGGGCGGGGGCGGCTCTGAGCCGAAACGTTCGACGTACACCAGTTTGCCGTCCGAGACCGTGTGCGACGTGGCCACCAATCTTCTCTAAGAGGCCTGCGTGCTAGAATCCGCGCGCTCGCAGGGAACCAGGAGCTCCACGCCGATGACTGCACCCGTCGCCGCTGCGCGGCCTATGTCCAGCGCCATTGGCGCCGTGAACACGCGCCTGGCGTCGCTCGACGTCTTCCGAGGCTTCAACATTTTCGCGATGATCCTCGTGAACGACCCGGGCGATGGGTCGCACACGTATGCGCCGCTCCTGCACGCCACCTGGGACCGGATTACGCCGACGGATCTCGTTTTCCCGTTCTTTCTCTTCATCGTCGGCGTCGCGCTTGCCGCGGCGCTTCGGCCCTACTGGGCCGGCGAGCGCGCGCCCGATCGCGCGCTGTATCTGCGCCTTGCCAGGCGCGCGGCCGTGCTGATTCTGCTCGGGCTGCTCATCAACGGTCTGCCGACTCTCGACCTGGCGACCTGGCGGATTCCTGGCGTGCTGCAACGCATCGGAGTCTGTTTCTTTCTGGCCGCCCTGATCGTCCTGCGCGTCCCGCGGCGCTGGCAGTGGGTCATCGGCGCGGCGATTCTCGGAGGCTACGCTGCGCTGCTCCTGTTCGTCGCTGCGCCCCACGTGGCTCCAGGCCAGCTCGAGCCGACGGCCAACCTGCCGCGCTGGTTCGAGCTGGAAGTCTTCGGACCGGCGCACGTCTACACCGTGTGGCCGACCGAGCCGGAAGGATTGCTCAGCACGCCCTCGGCGATCGTGTCCGTGCTGCTCGGGTGCTGGACGG
Organism: Vicinamibacterales bacterium; assembly: GCA_035259385.1. GTDB lineage: Bacteria > Acidobacteriota > Vicinamibacteria > Vicinamibacterales > CAVVIG01 > QHWK01. The sequence continues at coordinate 2,669 of DATFWL010000588.1, forward strand.
GGATGGCGGTAGCCGGTCGAGCGCCCTCGTCCCGGCTCGGCGCACGCATCATCGGTTTCGGCGTGCTCAGTGCCGCGCTCGGGTGGGGACTGAGTCCGATTCTGCCGATGGTCAAGATGATCTGGACGCCCACCTACGTGCTGTTTGCCAATGGGTGTGCGATGGTGGCGTTCGGCGTCTGCTATCTCCTGATCGACGTCAGGCACGTGCCCAACCCGGTGTGGCCCGTGCAGGTCTTCGGGCGCAACGCCATCCTGGCCTACGTGTTGTCGGAGCTCGCCGCGAGCGTGCTTTCAGTCGTGACGGTGCAGGGCAAGCCGTTTTCCGTTTTCGTGACGACGTCACTGGCCGCTGCCGGCGGCGTCCTGTCTCCGGAAATGGCGTCGCTCGTGTACGCCTGCCTGTTCACACTGACGATCTGGCTGCTTCTATACGTGCCGTATCGGCGGCATTGGTTCATTCGAGTGTGATGGGGTTGCATGCGCATGATCGCTGGTTTCTTCTCGGTGACATCACGTGCTTAGTCGGCGCGAAGCCATAGCCACGCTGGCATCCGCTGCGGCGCTGCCGCTGGTGGCGGGCTGCGCGCGCGACGGTGCGTCGGGGCCTCCAATGTCAAACGACACCGACGCGCTCGCGCTGCTCGACAGCGTCGCCGACAACCTGCTTCG
>DATFWL010000589.1:0-3445 GCA_035259385.1 Vicinamibacterales bacterium
TCGCGTTCCCGATTCGGTCTATTCACGCGCGGTCTGGTTGAATTGGGAACACACGACCACTTGCAAGCATTGAGAGCCGCGCTAATATAGCCGCGCCTGCTGCGAGGGCTCGTCGATCCGATGTGCGAGCAAGTCGGGTACTCCTGTACGTTTGCGCTCGTCGAACTGTGTCAGCATGTAATCGGTGAGATCCTTTTCGACGCTGCCGGACTGGATGTCGCCGGTCTCTCAAAGCGATTCGCGTCCGTCCCGCGCGCCGGGTCGTTCCCCGATGCGTCGACCGCAGCGACGGTCCTGCTGCGCTTCATCAAGGACCTTGGTACCAGGCTGCACCTTCGGCTGCACACATCCCGGCCGGTGAACTGCGCCTTCAGCACGAACCGCTGCGTTCCAGCGATTGACATCGATCCGTCGAATCCGTCGGCCTGGTGTCCGGCGGAGATGGTTGCTTCGTGGGCCCGGCGCTTCACGGAAGAAGTCGGACGGACGCACGATCTCGTCGCTGAACGAGCCCGTGTGCGGCTGCTACGCAATCCGGCGGAGCGCCTTTCCCTCGCCGCTCTGGCGCGCGACACCGGGGCCAGCGTCTCCGTCATCCGCCGCCGCTTCGTGTGCACAATCGGCGAAACGCCGCTCGAATACCGCACGCGCGTGCGGGTGCGGCGCGTCGTCGAGCTCATTCGTCAAGGCTGGAAGATGGACGCCATCGCGGCCGACACAGGATGGAGGACGCGCAAGGATGTCTATCACGCAGTCCAAGCCGTTACCGGATTGAAGTGCAAACAAATCCGCGCGTTCGACGAACGGGAGACGCACGTGCTGCTCGGGCGGATTGATCGCGGCGTCGGCAGGCGGACTCGGTCCACGAACGTCAGGGGGTCGTCATGACGACATTCCCCGAATCGGCGCGCGGCCGATCCTCGAGATACGCCGGGCGGCGCCATCTGATGGGAGACTCGCGTTCTTCGTGCGAATCAGCGTCGGGACGCCGGCGGCGCGAACTGGCCCGCCCTCCCGTCACTTGAACGTCGTCGAGCATTGCTGAATTCTGGTCGCGTCTCACGCTTTCGGCAAACCCGATTCCGATTCGGCTCGGCGCGTTACGCGCACGGCCTTACGCTGGTCCGGTAGGCGTCTCTCCCGACGACAAGGAGACGACCATGCAATTTCGTCGCGGCTTGCTCCCTCTTCTTTGGGTACTTCTGGCGATCGGTTCGCCGTTTTTCGCCGCAACCGCACTCGCGGATGTCGTCGTGCCTGGGCCGGATGTTACGACCCGAGTCATCGTGCGAGCCAGTGCATCAGCGCAAAGCGCCCAAGTCGGGTCACTCACGCCGGGCCAGCAAGCGGAACTCACCGGCTCGGTTCCCAACTGGTACGAGGTCCGTCTCTCCGACGGCACGTCGGGCTTTGTGTCCAAGCGTTGGACGAAAGTCGTGTCGTCGGGCGGGACCGCACCGACAAGCCCACCTGGAGCTATGGCTCCGAAGAACCCCGGTCCACTGATGCCTGCCGCTTGAAAGGTTATCGCGATTTTGGTGCCAGCGACTGTCCCTTCATGAGCGGAGCCGCGTGGATAGATAGGCGCTCCACGTTTGGAAGGAGCTCTTCGCCCGCCCGCGTGGCGAGCGTCCCTTGAGGCGTCGGATCTCCGATGACGAAGACGCGATCCTCCCGACCGTCGGGAGTAAGCGGCTCACCGAAAAACGAGTCGGCGCTTCCTTCCACCGACGTTGGCGCGTGTCGCTTGTAGACTTGCAGCAGGACGCCGGCGGCCGTCGCCCAGTCCCGACTCTGCATCTGGAAGAGCGGACGCTGCACGTGCTCGCGCCGCATATCGGCGAGAATCGCGTCGGAGGCGAGCTGGACGACTCTCGCGCTGTCGCGTTGCGGGAGGAGCGCCCTCCGTCTCACGTGTTTGAGCTGGTCGCTGCCAAAGTAGAGCAACCCCGACACGACGAGCCCGGACGAACCAAGCGCCGCTGCCTGCTGCGCGGCGCGCAGCCGCACACCAACGACGCGCGTGAGTGCGGCGCCGCCGATCACGCCCCAGTTCAGCGCGCCGACTGCGGACAGCCAGAAAATCGTGTAGTCCCCGATGAGCGACTTCACGCGGGTAATCGACCACAGGGCGCTCATGGACGCGATGACGCCGGCCGCGGTCAAGGCGACGACGAACCGATCCTGCCTCCGCCGCGCGTCCACACACGCGGCCACCAACAACAGGACTTGGAGGATGGCACAGACGCCCGCACGCGTGATCGTTTGCGGAGAGAGAGACAACGGCGAGCCGTCGGGAAGTGCCAGGTCTCTCTTGAAGAGTGCGCAGATCATGTCGCCCCACACGATGAACGCCGTCCGCCAGTCCTGGCCTGGCGAGGACGCACCGAAGAAGTGCATGATGCGAGTGAGGTTTCCCGGTGAGTGGCTCGTCTCTTCCGCGATCGGCAGCAGCCACAGGAGCACCAACAAGCATGTCGACCAGAGGATCCATCTGCGTAGCGATCGGTCGCGCGTCTGCATGCGCGCAGACCGCGAGGCACCGGCGGCCAGTGCACCGCTTCCCAGGACCACGACGTAGGGACCGAGCGAGACGTGGGTCTGCACCAGGAATGAGCCGACGAGCACGGACAGCGGCAGCGCGCGATGCCGGCCTGCCGCAACCGCCGCGACGAGCACGAGATACAGCGCCGCCGGCAGGATCACGATGTGTGGATTCCAGTAGCTCGAGATGACGGGCTCGAGCCTGTATAGATAGACGCCAAGGGCCAGGACTGCACCACACGCGACGCCGGAGGTCGCATACCTGCTCACGCTATAGGCGACGCCGCAAAGTGACAGCAGGTTGAGTGAGAAGGCCGCCACGTGCAGCGCGATCGTCTTCTGGCCGCTGAGCAGGTAGAAGGGCGCGAGCAGATGGAAATACAGCGGACCGGGATGATGCCAGACGAATTGTGAGTACGGGCCCAGCGCCCAGAATCCGCGCACCGCGTGCAGTGTGTAAATCTCCAGAATCGCCTCGTCACCAACCGGGTAGAGATCGCCGGCCGCCCAAAGGAAGAACACCGACAGCGTGGCAATCAGCAGCGCACTGACGATGACCGACAGCCAGACGATCACTACGGGTTTGTGAAGAAGACGACCGGGCGCGGCGCTCGAGGCGAGCAACGCCACAGCGGATGCCAGCGAGAGCAGGAGCGGAGTGATCGGGTCGTGTAAGACAGGCTCGGCCCGGAGCTGGCCCGTCATCACGTGGGTGACCACCGTCGAGAGGATTCCTACGGCGAGACCGAGAAGCGAAAAGCCCACAAGGACGTAGCGCAAGAGACGCGGCCTCACGGCTGGAGCCACCGGTGGCATCGGGCCGAGCGCGGGTGTCTAACGCCGACTGTCACAATCCGGAGCGCCGTCAGTGTCTCTAGCGTACATCAGTGACGTCCGTACA
>DATFWL010000590.1:0-14952 GCA_035259385.1 Vicinamibacterales bacterium
ACTACACCGCCTCAGTCGACCAACGCCAAAGGGCGTATCGGCGAGCCGGTCGCGCCGCGAAATTTCAGCGGGATGCCGATGAAACAGAACTCCCGGCACCCGGACGCGGCGAGCTCGTCGAGCGTCAGGTTCTCCATGATATGGATGCCGTGGGTCACGAGCAGGTGGGCGTGGCCGAACAGCACCATGTTCGTCTCGGGATCCTTCTCGGTCATGCAGTCCCACGCCATGTTGTCGGCGCCGACCGCACGGACACCGCGGTCGGAGGCCCAGATGTTGCCCGACTTCGACACGCCGGCCGCATTCAGGTACGCGGCCTCGTCGTTCCACAGCGCGGCGAAGCCGGTTCGCACCAGCAGCACGTCGCCGGGCCGCACGACGACGCGCGAGTCCCGGGCACAGCCGTCGAGATCGTCCGCGCTGATCGCGTAGTTCGGCGGCAGCGCATCCACCTGCTTCCAGCCGGCGACGTCGAGCAGCACGCCGCGGCCGATCAGCGGCGCGATCGTCTCCGCCCCGTACTCGGTGTAGCCGTCCGCGCGCTCGGTTTCGTCCACCGCGACACCCCGGTAGAACTGCAGGTCGCACGCCTGATGCGACAGCGCGTCGATGTGGGTGCCGCTGTGCTCCATCATCGTCAGGATGCCCGAAGACCCGGAGCGCGGACCGAATCGTTTGGGCCGGTAGGTGTCGCGGTGCCGCCGGTGCAGCGCGTAGTGATATCCCGGCCTGTGGGCCGGATGAATCGGCATCCCCGCGAAACGCGGCTGCTCGAGATCGATGACGCGCGCGCCGGCGAGGCGCTCCCACAACGTGGCAACGGCCATGGCCCCTGATTATGGTCCCGAACAACGAGAGCGCGTCACGTGGTCCACCCCGACTCGGAGCAGCGGTTCGTGCACGCCGCGATCGGCGACGGGGTGTTCGCCACGCGCCGGATCCCGAGAGGCACATTCACCTGCGGCGGGGCTGAAACCGGACTACGGACGCGTCACCGTCGGCCGCCGGTCGTCCAGAGCGTGGCGCTCAGCAGGGCGACGCTCACAACCATCCACGCGGTGGCCCAGACCCACGCCGGCAGCAGGAAGAGTTGCGCCATCGTCGCAGCGTCGGAGTGGCCGCGACGGATCAGGAACAGCACGCGGATGTCGTACACAGCGTTGAGCGCGACCTGAATCGCCAGCAGGCTCAGCAGAAACCGCACGGCGTTGGCGACGCCTCTGCGGCCCAGCATGATGAGCGCGACACCCCACGCGAGCACGACGACCGCGCCAAACGGGTTGCGAATCCACAGGACGAGCGTCAGGAGCAGGCATACGCCGATGCCCTGCAGAATGCCATGCGCCCACTTCTCGACGCGCGTCGACGCCATCAGGAGGCAGCCGACGATGGCGGCGCCGAGATAGCCGGCAGACGCCACCAGGCCGCGCGCCACACGACCGGCCGGAAGGAGGCTTTGCGTCAGGCCGCTCGTGTCCGGCTCGATGACGATCGATTGCACGCGGCCGCCGACCAGGACTGTCATCAGCGCGTGACTGCTCTCGTGGACCCAGGTCGTAAACAGCTTGAACGGATAGAGAAGAACCTGCGCCCAGGGGGTGAAGCTGATCGCCAGCGACACCAGGACCGCGACCCAGAACCAGCGGCCAACCGCGAGACGAGGCGAAACGGCTTGACTCCGCCGTCGGTTGCGCCCGCCAGTCCATGGCGCGCTGACTGTCATGGTTGATCTCGTAACCGATCAGCACCGGACGACGCAACCCTCAGCTGCTGATTCGGCGGTAAGATTCCTACCTCGCCGTGAACCTCTCACCCGGTCAGCGCATCGGCGCATACGAGATCCGGACCGCCATCGGCGCCGGCGGCATGGGCGACGTCTATCGTGCTCACGACACACGCCTCGGCCGCGACGTGGCGCTCAAGGTGCTGCCCGCCGCGGTCGCCGCCGATCCGGAGCGCCTTGCCCGATTCAGGCGCGAAGCGCGCGCCCTCGCTGCGCTCAATCATCCTCACATCGTCACCATCTTCTCGATCGAAGAAGCGCACGCCGCGCCGTTCATGACGATGGAGCTCGTCGAGGGACGATCGCTCGACCGCGCGCTGGCCGACGGTGGACTGTCGCTCGCCCGGTTCTTCGACGTCGGCGTCGCGCTCGCCGACGCGCTGTCAGCCGCTCACCGCAAAGGCATCGTCCATCGCGACGTGAAGCCGGCCAACGTGCTGGTGACCGATGATGGCCTCGTCAAGATGCTCGATTTCGGCCTGGCGCGCGACAGCGACGCGCAGGACAGCCCCGGCGAGGAGGGGGCGACGTCGTTGGATCTCACCCAGGCCGGGATCGTCGTCGGCACTGTGCCCTACATGTCGCCTGAGCAGATCGAGGCCAAGCGGGTCGATCACCGAAGCGACATCTTTTCGCTTGGTATCGTGCTCTACGAAATGGCGGCAGGAACGAGGCCATTCAGCGGTGCCACATCGCCGGCGTTGATGTCGTCAATCCTGAAGGACCATCCTCGCCCGCTCACCGAGCTCCGCAGCGATCTGCCCGACGGGATCTGGCAGCTCGCCGCGCGCTGCCTCGAGAAGTCGCCGAACGATCGGGTGCAGAGCGCACAGGAAATCCATCTCGAGCTGAAAGCGCTCCGCCGTTCGTGGGAATCGGGGACTGCGGCAGCGGCCGTACCGCGCGCATCGGCTTCCAGGCAGACGGCCGCCAGCGATCTCCGCGTCGCGGTGCTTCCGTTCACGTTTCGTGGCGGCGTCGACGCCGAAGCGCTGGCGGACGGGTTGACCGACGACATCACGGCGGGGTTGTCACGCTTTCAGTACCTTCGCGTCGTCTCGCGACGTGACGCCGAACACGCCAAAGGTCAGTCGGCTGATGCGGTGGCCGCTGAGAGGGTCGGCGCGCGTTACCTCGTCGAAGGAACCGTGCGAACCGCAGGAACGGCCGTTCGACTCAACGTCCGGCTCGTCGATACGACGACGAACGCGCACCTGTGGGCCGAGAACTACGACCGTTCGCTCGGCGGAGATCTGTTCGCGCTCCAGGACGACCTGACGGCGCGCGTCGTCGCGACCGTCGGCGACACGAACGGAGTGCTCGCGCGATCGTTGGCCGCTTCGCTGAAGGACCGCAACGCCGATGAGCTGTCGGTCGGCGAGCTGGTCATGCGCTTCTTCGGCTATGCGCAGCATTTCAGGCCGGAGGAGCATCGTCGCCTGCGCGACGCCTTCGAGCGGGCCCTGGTCCGCGAACCCGGTCATGCGCAGGGCTGGGCCTATCTCTCTATCCTGTACGAGCAGGAATATTCGCAGCCGCTGAACCCGTTGCCGGGTCCGCTGCAGCGAAGTGCCGACGCCGCGGCTCGATCCGTCGAGCTCGATCCCACCTGCCAGAGCGGATGGAGGGCGTTGACGGCGCTGCGTTTCTTCGAACGGGACCTGAACGGTCTTCGCGTCACGGCTGAGCGCGTGGTGATGCTCAACCCGCTGCATACGACGATCGTCGCCGATGTGGGCGTGATGCTCGCCTACGCCGGAGAGTGGGACCGCGGCGTCGAGCTCGTCGAACATGCGATGGATCTCAACCGGCACCACCCGGGTTGGGTGCATTACGTCCTCGCGACGGACCACTATCGCAAGGGAGCGTTCGACAAGGCGCTGGTCCAGTCCAAGCGCGCGAACCTGACGCAGTTCGTCTGGACGCCGCTCTGCATGGCGGTCGCAGCGGGACAACTCGGCCTCGCTGCCGACGCGAAGGCCGCGCTCGATGCGATCCGCAAGCACCATCCGGTGTATCTCGATCCTGGCAACGTGAGGACGTTCTGGTCGACCTGGCAATGGGACGGGGACCTCGTCGACCGGCTCGTGGAAGGATTCGAGAAGGCGCGGGCGATCGCCGATCGACCGGCGGATGTCGCCCGTCCGCAGTCCGCGATCCCGCCACTGACATCGCCAGCGTCGGATCGCGTCGCGTCGATTGCGGTCATGCCGTTCTCCGATCTCTCGCCAGCGAGAGATCAGGAGTGGTTTTGCGACGGGATCGCGGAAGAAATCCTCAACGCGTTGACGCCGTTGGGGAACCTGCGCGTCGCTGCGCGCGCGTCCGCATTTTCGCTGCGCGGCCGGAGCGACGACCTCACGATGATCGGCGAGAAGCTCAACGTCACTTCCGTCCTCGGCGGCAGCGTCCGCCGGGCCGGCGATCGTGTCCGGATCACGGTCCAGCTCAGCGAAGTGCAGACCGGCTTTCAGCTCTGGTCGGAACGGTACGACCGTGAGCTGAAAGACATCTTCGATATCCAGGACGACATCGCCAAGGCAGTCGCCGAGCGCCTGCGAGTCACGCTCGCCGATACGCCGCTCGACCGTCTGGCGCGGCTCGTCGAGCATGGAACGACGAATGTCGAGGCCTATCAGCTCTACCTGCAGGGCCGCTCGCTGCTGAATCGCCGCGGCGCGGGCATTCCGGCGGCGCTCGATCTGTTCAAGAAGGCGGTCGATCTCGATCCCACCTACTCGCTGGCCTGGGCCGGCATCGCCGATGCTCATACCGTGTCGGCGTACTTCGGCGGTGAGCCGCCCGGCAGTTCGAAGCCACAGGCGCTGGCCGCCGCGAGGAAGGCTCTCGAGTTCGACCCCTCGTCAGCGGCCGGGCACACGGCGCTTGCCAACGCCACGTTGCTGTACGAAAACGACAGGGAGCTCGCGGGACAGGCATTCGTCCGCGCGCTCGAAGCGAACCCGCACTATGTACAGGCGCGCTGCTGGTACGCCTTGTTCTACCTCCAGTGGGCGTGCGGAGATTTCGCGAGAGGGATCGCGGAGGCGCGGCGCGCGCTCGAGAGCGACCCGCTCTCGAGTTACGTGACGATGATTCTGTCCGAGTGCCTGAACACGGCCGGCCAGCTCGATGAGGCGGTCGAGGCGGGCCGTCTCGCTGTCGAGCGCGATCCGGAGTCGTTCGTCGCGCGCTGGGCCCTTGGCGGCGCCCTGATCGAATCGCACCGCGATGAAGAAGCGATCGCCGCGCTGGAGCACGCCGCCAACATGTCCAATCGCCATCCGTACGCCATCGCCAGCCTGGCAGCCGCCAGCGGACGGCTCGGAAGACGCGACACCGCCCGAGCGCTGCTTCGCGAGCTGTCCGAACGCGGGCAGCGGACGTACGTCTCGTCTGCCCTGCTGATGCATGCGGCGGATGCTGCAGGGGATCGCGATCTCGCGATCGACTATGCGCGGCGCTCCTGGGCCGCGCGCGAACCCACCTTCATCCTCTTCGCGCGCCACTTTCCGGAGTGGCGGCCGCTCCGCGCCGACCCGCGTTTCCAGTCGATTCTTCGCGAGATGGACGTGCCGGCCGACCATCCGCGATGAGCCCGCTCTTCACGCGCGTCCTCCTCGAGAAGGATCCGCAGCGCCGGCCTTCGTATCTGTCGGTGGCGACGTTCCTGCTCGCCGCGGACGGCGACCGAACGCGGCGACGCCGTGTCTCCATGGACAGCGATTCGTGACCCTCGTCGTTCGGCACGATGCCGAGCGCGGTCCACGTCTACGGTCGGCGTTACGGGCGACGCATCGGCGTCATGCCGGCGCGTGACAGATCGTCGTCGATCAGAATCGAAGCGCCTTCCGGAGCGCGCTCACGCCATCGTCGACAGCCCGCTCCACTCGCGATGGCGATCCTGCCCGCTGGCTCGATCTGATTTCTGACGGCGGCGATTCCGGCCGCAGGCTGGAGCGGATTTCGATCGTCTGCCCCGGCAGCAGCTGGATGCGGCGGACATCGTCCGCATATCGCGGGCTGCTGATGCGCACGACGTAGGCACCCTCCCGGAGCTCCTGCGTGGCGCGGCCGCGCGCGTCGGGCCGGAGCGTCGCGACGATCGCGTTGTCAGCGGTGGCGACCTCGATGGTCGCCTCCGTGACGGTGTGCCGGGAGCCGGCGGTCTCGACGATCGCGACGAGCTCACCCGTGTTCATCGGGCGGCCCGATTGCAGCAGCGGAAACACGACTCCCGCGACCGTCGCCAGGCCCGCCAGCGTCCCGACAATCGCCTGCACGCGCGAGAGCGCCGCGCCCGCCGGGACGCGTTTGCGCGGCGCCGAAGCCGTTTTCGGATCCGCAGGCGTTGACAAGGTGACGGCCTCGCGGGCTGTACGCGCCAATGGCGGTGGAGCTTCAACATCGGGACCAGCGCGCGCGCGGTCGTAACATCCGACGATTGCAGCGCTTAGCTGACGCGGGCGACCCCACGACGGCCTCGGCCATGACTTTTTCGCAATCGCACGTTCAGGAATGGCAGGATGTGGGGTCGGTGCGACCGTCGCGCGACCCGGTGTCATTGAGCAACGCTCCTGGTACGCTGAACGTCTATTGTCCGTGAGCAGCACGATGTTCGACGAGCTTCGCTACGCGCTCCGCACGCTCAGGAACAACCCCTCCTTCGCTGCCGTCGCGATACTCACCGTGGCGCTCGGCGTCGGCGCCAACACCGCGATGTTCAGCGTCGTCGAGGGCGTGCTGCTGAAGCCGCTGGACTACCCCAACGCTTCGCGGATTGTGCAGCTGAATACGTCCTTCCCGCAGCGGGGCCGATCGTTTCCGCGCGTGACCGGCCCGGACGCCGTGGACATCCGCGCCGGGGCGTCGCTGTTCGAGCAGGTGAGCTTCTATGCCGGCGGTCAACTGGGCGTGCAGATGGCCGATCACGCCGAGTTCGTCGGCACCTATCTCGTGACACCGAACTTCTTCGCGATCTTCGGCGCCGCGCCGGCGATCGGACGCACGTTCGAGATCGACGACGCGCGGCGCTCGGCGATCGTCAGCCTGCCGTTCGCGCAGCGCAACTTCGGCTCCGGCACGGCGGCGCTCGGGCAGACGCTGCGAATGGAAGGCGTCGCGTACACGATCGTCGGCGTCATGCCGGCCCGGTTCCGCTTTCCTCCATCGACGGAGGCGCACGTCTGGCTCGCGACATCGCCGCGGCCGGACAGCATGGAGCGCACGGCGTACAACTACCGCGCAGTCGCGCTGCTGCGGCCCGGCACGTCGCTCGACGCAGCGAATGCGCAGCTGCGCACGATCGGCGCGCGCCTGCAGGCGGCGTTTCCCGAGGCCAATCGAGACAAGACATTTCTCGCGGTGCCGCTGCAGGAGCAGCTGGTCGGTCCGGTACGCGCCACGCTGTACTTCCTGATGGGATCGGTGTCGCTGGTACTGTTGATCGCCTGCGCCAACGTCGCCAACCTGCTGCTGGCGCGCGCCACCGCCCGTCAGCGTGAAATGGCGGTGCGGACGGCGCTGGGCGCCACCCGACTCGCGCTCGCGCGCCAGCTGCTGGTCGAGAGCGGCGTCATCGCACTGGCCGGGGGCACGCTCGGCGTGCTTCTCGCGAATGTCGTGCTACGCGTGCTGACCCAGGCGACCGCGCAGCAGGTTGGACTGCCCCGCCTCGGCGACATCGCGATCAACTGGACGGTGTTCGCGTTCGCGATCAGCGTCTCGCTGGTGGCCAGCGTCCTGTTCGGCATCAGCCCCGCGTGGCAGACCGCGAAGGCTGACGTCAACGACGCGTTGAAGCAGGCGGGCCGCGGCCTCGCCGGCTCGTCCAACCGTGTCCGCACTGTGCTGGTGGTCGTACAAGTAGCGCTGTCGTTCGCGCTTGCGATCGGCGCCGGGCTGCTGGTCCGCAGCTTCGTCGCGCTGAGCGGCGTGGACCTCGGCGTCCGGACGCAGGGGATGCTGGTGATGTACACCCACGAACCGGCACACACGCTCGACGAGTATCTGCAGGCCGGACGATTCCTCGAGCATGCCGTCGAGCAGATTCGAGAGATGCCCGGTGTCGCTTCCGCGGCGGCGGCGATGGGCGTGCCGACGGGCCAGTACGGATCCAACGGCGGGTACGTCGTCGACGGTCAGGATTTCCGCCAGCGCGTCGGCAACCTCGCGCAGGCGACGTTCAGTCTGGCCGGGCCGGGATACTTTTCGACGATGGGCATTCCGCTGCTGCGCGGCCGCGACTTCACGACGGGGGACGGCTACGATCGTCCGTTCGTCGCCATCGTCAGCGAGTCGCTGGCGCGGCAGAGTTTTCCCGGCCAGGATCCGATCGGCCACACGATCATGTGCGGCCTCGAGTCGTTGAAGTGGATGACCATCGTCGGCGTGGTGGCCGACGTGCGGCAGGATTCGCCCGCGGCCACGCCGGGGCCGACGCTGTACATGCCGCTGCTGCAGCAGCCGTATCACGCCAACGAGGTACAGGTGGTGATGCGCTCTGCAGTCGCGCCGGCATCGCTGATCGATCCGGTGCGAAGCCGGATGCACTCGCTCAATGCCGGCACGGCGACCAGATTCACGACCATGGACGCCATGGTGTCGAGCTCGATCGCGACGCCGCGGCTGCGGATGATGCTGGTCGGCGTCTTCGCCGGCCTCGCGCTGCTGCTCGCCATGGCCGGCATGTACGGGGTGATGAGCTACGTCACGACGCAGCGCATCGCGGAGTTCGGCGTGCGGATGGCGCTGGGCGCGTCGCCGCGCCACGTCGTCGAGCTCGTGCTGGGGCGCGCCGCACTGATGGCCGCTGCCGGCGCCGCGATCGGTCTGGCGATCGCGTTTGCGGCCGCGCGAGTGCTGAACACGATGCTGTTCGGCATGAAAGCCACCGACGCGATCACCTATGCAGGCGTGCTGCTGGCGGTGATGCCGATCGTGGTGCTGGCGGCGGCGATCCCGGCGTGGCGCGCCGCCCGCGCCGACCCGGTGGTCGCGCTGCGAAGCGAATGACAGAACCGTCGACCGCACTCCGTTCGAATCCTCCAGGTCCGACGTTTCATCCCTAGCAGCGGTCGACGCTCATGTCGAACGCGGAGGACGTGTATGGCCAAGAGAGGTACGAGAAAGACGGCGAAGTCACGGAGCCGGGAATCGGGCGACACCACGGTGGGTCAGCGGATCTGCAACCTCGTTCCGTCGAAAGGCACCGAGAGCGACTGGACGTATCGGGACGCCGTGGCGGGCGGCGCGCTCGGCGCGGTCGCCGCACTGCCCTCGTCGGTCGATCTGCGGGCCGCGTGGTGGGCGATCGACGACCAGGAAGATACCGGATCGTGCGTGGGTTGGGCGACGGCCGAAGGGGTCATGCGATATCACATGGTGAAGGCCGGCAAGCTGGCCAAGAACGTGCAGCTGTCGCCGCGCTTCGTCTGGATGGCGTCGAAGGAGACCGACGAATACGTCACCCGTGCCGAGACGTTCATCGAAGGCGCGGGGACCTCGCTCAAAGCGGCCATGGATGTCGTCCGCAAGTACGGTGTCGTGACGATGGACCTGCTGCCGTTCCATATCAACACCAAGATGTACACAGGCAACGAAAACGCGTTCTACACTGCCGCCGCGCAGCGGAAGATCGCCTCCTACTTCAACCTGCATCGCACGCTCACGCAGTGGAAGTCGTGGCTGGCGTCCCAGGGACCGATTCTGGCGGGACTGAGCGTCGACCAGACGTGGGACAACGCCCACGCCACCGGCGGCAACATCGACGTGTTCCTGCCGAATACCGTTCGCGGCGGCCACGCGGTGACCATCGTCGGCTACACGGCGTCCGGCCGTTTCATCGTCCGGAACAGCTGGGGTACCGGCTGGGGCGACAACGGCTTCGGCTACGTCTCGGCTGCGTACATCGCGGCCGGCTTCTTCGACGAATCCTACGGCGTCACGCTGTAAGCGATCGCGAGTACGATCGGCGCGTGGGCGAATTGACGTTGACCGATGCGGACGATGGCCGGAGGGTCAGCGTTCGCGTCGGCGACGTGATCATGCTGCACCTGACCGAGAATGCCGCGGGCGGCTATCAGTGGCGCACCACGCACGATGATCCCGCGCGCGTTGACGTGCGCCGTGAGCGGTACGACACCGTGAACCCGGCGACCGGAAGCGCCGGCATCACGGTGTGGAAGTTGACCGCAAAGGCCGCCGGTACCACACGAATCGAGCTGAAGAAATCGCGTCCCTGGGAAGACTCCGCCTCCGCCGCTGGAACCTTTACGGTGACACTCGACGTGGCCGGGTGACGCGGCCGACTGGCTGCGACGCTACTTGTAGTGCCAGGTCAGCGTCGCGTCGATGCGGCGTGCGGGGAGCCGGTAGAACTGTCCCTCACCGAGCTCGCTGAGCTGGACCGCGTCCCGCCGATCGCCGAGATTGGACCCGAGAACCGCCAGGGTGAAGCGCGGGAAACGGTAGCCGACGGACGCGTCGACGAGGGCGTAGGCCGGCGCCTCGAACGTGTTGAGGCTGTTCAGCCAGTGCTCGCCTATCCAGTTCGACGTCAGCGATCCGCGCCAGCCGCGCTCGGGCGCATAGAGCACGCCGCCGCCGATGCGCACGCTCGGCGTCAGCAGCTGATGATTGCCCGCCAGCTGCGTCGGCCGGCCGTCGACGTTGGTGAGGTAGTCAACGTAGAGCGCGTCGCTCCATCCGATATTGCCCTTGATCGTCAGCCCTCTCGACGGGCGCATCGCGCCCTCGACGTCGATGCCCTTGTAGCGCTGCTGGCCGATCGAGCGCAGCACGGTAGTGCCGCCGGACGTCGCCTGCACGGGCTGGTTGTAGAAGTCCACGAAAAAGGCGTCGACGTCGCATTCGGCCCGGCCGCCCGGTGCATCGGCCTTCAACCCCGCGATCACGCTGCGCTGCGTTTCCGGCTTGAGCAGACCGCCGCCCTCGGGCTGCGCTTCCGGATCGGGACCGAAATCGATCTGCGCCGGCTGGAATGTGTATCCCACGTTGCCATGGAGCGTGACCGCGCTGATGGGAGTGCCGGCGTCCTGCCAGACTCGCCACGCCGCGCCCAGCGAACCGGTCAGGCGATTGACGTCCTGCACGCCCGGCGTGACGGTCCTGACTCCCCGGCTGTTGACACGAGCGTCGTTGCGGGTTTCGTGCGTCGTGTTCCAGCGCAAACCGGCAAGGAGGCTGGTGCTGGACGTCAGCGCGTAGTGGCTTTGCGCGTAGAGACCGACGAACCGCCGGCGATCGTCGAAGTCGACGGTGCCTTTCGGATTGACCGTGTCGGTGCTCGGCACCTCGCTGACGCCGTCGAGCAGCAATCGCTGGCCGTAGCGCAGGCTGTCGGCGCCGGCTCGCCCGACCAGCAGGTTGACGCCGGCGGTGAGGTCGAGCCGGCTGCTCGGCTGCGTGGTGAGGTTGCTGTCGAGGAACAGCTCCTTGAGATCCAGTGACTGCTTGAACGACTCGAGGTCGGCGTTGGTCCTGGCCGTCCACGGCTGCGGCGTATCTCCGGCGTCGATGAATCCGCGCACGCTGTCGGTCTGCGTCTGCGTGAACGCGGCGGTGTTGCCCCACCGGCCGAACGACAGCGGCATCTCGTAGTCGAGCACCACCTTGTAGCGGTTGGTATCCAGCGTCGCGTTCGCCGGGTTCTGATTGAAGTCCACTGGCAGCAGCGTGCTGAACGTGCCGGTCGCTTCGTCGATAGGCGCCGGGCTGTTCGGCTTCTGGCGCAGCGCCAGCAGATCGACGTCCGCGCGGAACCTGCCGGCGCCGAGTTGCGTCGCGAGCCGCCAGATGCCCTGCGCGCGGCGGAAGTTCGCGCGATCGTCGGAGAGATTGTCGCGGCTCACCTCGGCGCTGATCGATTGCCGGACGCTGCCCGTCGACAGGATCGCCGCTCCGCCGACGCCGCCTGACTGGTAGCTGCCGAAGTGAACGCCGGTCACGCGATCGGCGCTTCCCGCGGCGTAGTGAATCACGTTGATCGTTCCGGCGAACGCGGTCGTGCCGAAGTACACCGGCGCGGCGCCGCGCAGCACCTCGATGCGCTCGACGTTGTTCAGGCTGATCGCCTCGATCTGCGGGACGAACGCGCCGCCGGCAGGAATGCCGTCGATCAGCAGCAGCAAGTCGTCCACCTCGCGGACCCCGAGCAGGCCGGGCACCGCGCCCGCCGGACCTGCATCGCCGCCGGGTGCGACGCTGACGCCGCCGAGCAGCGCCAGCGCGGTGCGAAGATCGGTCGCGCCGCGCGCGCGGATCTCGTCGCCGCTGACGACGCTGATCGAGCCAGGCACTTCCGCGACCGGCTCGCCAAATCTGGTGGCGGTCACCTGAACAGTGTCCTGGAACGTCGGCGGATCCGGTGTCGGCGGATCCGGCGGCGGTGCTGGCGGCGTCTGGGCGGCTGCGCCGCCGCACAGCAGCATCGCGACCAACACGAACGCCACGGTCCTGTCGATCCTCATCGAGTGGCGTCCACGAGACATGCTGGTCGAGACGGTAAATGAGCCGGGTCAACGTCGTGCAACGCGCGCGTCACCATCCGGGAACAATCGGGGCAACACGGAGGCGACCGGCCGCTCTGCGCGCAAGCTCTTGCGGTGGTGTGATCGATTCGGTCGTTCGGCCGCGCGACTGCACGGACGCTCGGCTGTAAAGCCTTCGCGCGATGTCCTCGGCAGAGGTGAAGGAAGAGAACCGCGATGCGCCCGTCAGGCGCGGAGGTGACGAACCACGAAGGGGATCCCGCGACGGCCCCAGAATGTGTGTTCGTCGGGAAACACTTCGTGCTCGATGCGATCCTCGGCGCCGAACACCTGATAGATCTCGCGGGCGGCGCGGACGCTCTCGATGCTCGCCTTCACCGGGAAGATCGGATCCCGCTCACCGGACTCGACAAACAGCGGACGCGGCGCAATCAGCCCGGCGATATCGTGCATCTCCGCCCAGTTCAGGATGCCCGGCACGTAGTTGTCCACGCAGTGCGCGAGGCTGCCGACGCTGTCGCGAAACGTGTTGAGGTAGCCGCTGACCAGCGCGACGCGCAGTCGCGGTTCGAGCGCGGTGGCGAAGAGCGTCGCGGTCCCGCCGCCGGAGATTCCCATGCAGCCGACGCGTGACGCGTCGAGATCGGATCGGGTCGCGATGTAGTCGATCGTGCGCATGATGTCCCACACGCGCCAGCCGATCAGTGTCTGGCCGAGCATCAGCGCGCCGCCAGCGATCGGCTCGCACCCTTTCTGGGCGAGGCCGCGCGTCGCGTTCAGCGGATCGCGCCGGCAGCCGAATCCCATCGGCTCGATGGCGACCGCCGCGACACCGGCCTCCGCGACCTGGATCGCAAAGTCGTGCTGGTAGCCAGCCTTGTCCGTACGATCGCGGCCGCGATCGTCGATGCCGACGACGTCGTCGACGCCGCGGCCGTGTCCCGGCACGCAGATCAGGGCGGGCAAGGGAGTCCGCCCGCCGGATGGAGTCAGCACGTAGGCGAGCACGCTCACACCCGGCCGGCTGTCGAACACGACCTTCTCGCGGCGATAGGCCGGAAACGATCGCGACTCGACGATCTCCGCGCGCAGGGGCGATCGCTCGGCCGGGAACCCGCCGACGAGTTCGGTGAGCTTGGCGTGGAGGGTCCGCTGCCACGCTTCCGCGTCAGCGCGGGTGCGCGCCTGAAAGCGGAGTTGCCGGGGCGCCGCCGCGTAGAGATCGCGCGCGAACAGGACCGGATCGAACCGCCGATCCTCGAGCCCCCGCTCGACGCCGGTCAACGGACCGACGTACTGCGGAGATACCGGCGCCGGCGTTTGTTCGACGGCGATCGCCGGCAGCGCGCGAGCCGCCACCAGTCCCGCGATCCGCCCGAGCTCACGACGTGTGAGGTCGCTCACAGCACAGCGCTCCTTTCAGATCGCACGGCGACGCGAGGTGTCAGCACACGGCGAATCGACCCTCTCCGACGCGGCACGTTGCGGCCGTACTGTAACGCCACCGACGATTTCCGAACGGCCGATCTCGCGCACGGCCGCAATTCTCGCGGTTCGCGCCGGTACTTGCCTTGCGTTCCCCCGCAACGTGACCAGGGCGCAACTCAGCTGGGTGCTCTATCTCGTGGGATCGCTGTTGGTATTCGGATCGTGGGTAGATATCGTGCCCGGCGGTCTGGGGTGGACGGGCTGGCTGATGGCGCTCGGTGGATGGGCCGTCGGGACGACGGACCGCCGGAATGGCGCGCTCACGCCGCTGTCCCGCGCGGAGCAACTGGAGAAACTGCAGGCGCTACGGCAGCAGAGCGTGCTCAGCGAGGACGAATTCGAACGTGAGAAGCGGCGCGTTCTCGATCAGCCCTCCTGATCGGACAGATCCAAACGCTGCACCGACCGCGCCGGCGCGAACGTCCGGCGTCCGTGGACGCGCCACAGCCAGTAGAACATCGCGACGAAGATCAGCACGACCGGAAGGGCGCGCATCGCTCCGGTCGTGAGCGGCTCCGGAAGGATCCTGGCGACGCGCGCGCGGATCGAGAAGAGCGAGCCGGCGGCGATGAACAGCGCCCCGCTCCGGCGGTGCAGCGTGGCGCCTTTCGAGGACAGCAGCGCGACCGCGCCGAGGATGATGGCGAGCCCGCCTGCCGTGATGTGTACCGGTAAGAGCAACGGCACGGGATCATAGACGTCGAGGCGTCGGCGGCGACACAGTAGACTAGCCGCCATGCAGAAGGTCCTCGCGGCCGTACTCCTCATCGCCTTGGCTGTTCTGGTCGCGCGCGGGCAGGACCAGGGACCGCGGAACGTGCACCTGACGCTTCACGAAGGCACGAACATGGCCGCCTCGCTGTCGCCCGACGGCAGGACCATCGCGATCGATCTGCTGGGCACGCTGTGGACGATGCCGGTGCAGGGCGGCACGGCGACCGCAATCACCGACATCTTTCTCGACGCGCGGCAGCCGTCATGGTCCCCTGACGGCAGGCGGATCGCGTTTCAGGCGTATCGCGACGCCACGTGGCAGATCTGGACGATCAATGCGGACGGCACCGATCTGAAACCGGTGACCTCGAGCCCGTACGACGATCGCGAGCCTGCGTGGGCGCCTGACGGCAATTCGCTGGCGTTTTCGTCGGATCGGAGCGGCAGCTACGACAT
>DATFWL010000591.1:0-7754 GCA_035259385.1 Vicinamibacterales bacterium
TGGTGTGCGTCGCCGAGAAATGCCGTTCAATCGTCGTGACGATGCGCTGCGAGGCATTGCCGTCGCCGAACGGATTCCCGGCGCGCTGCATTCGACGGTAGGCGGCCACGTCGTGCCACAGCCGTTCGACCTCGGACACAATCGCCTGGCGCGCCGTGCCGACCAGGCGGGCGCACCCGCCCTCGATTGCTTCCGGCCGTTCCGTCTCTTCACGCAGGACCAGCAGGGGTACGCCAAAGGTGGGCGCCTCTTCCTGCAGTCCACCGGAATCGGTGAGCACCAGATAGGCGTCGGCGAGCGCCTGTTGCATGGCGAGGTAATCGAGCGGCGCCGTCAGCCGGACATTCGGGCAGCCGCCGAGCATCGCATGCACGGGAGCCTGAATCTGCGGGTTGAGGTGCACGGGAAACAGCACCTCGAGGGCGGGATGCAAAGCCGCCACATCGGCGATGGCGTGGCAGATCTCGGCGAGCTGATTCCCCCAGCTCTCTCTCCGGTGCACGGTGACCAACAGATGGCCGCGGCCGGCGGTGCGGCGCTGAATGCCTTTGTGCCGGCAACTCCATTTCTGGGCATCGACAGCCGTGTTGCCGGTGATAGAGACATCGCTGTCCGCGATGCCCTCGCGGAGCAGGGCCGCGCGCGCCAGTGGCGTCGGCGCGAAATGAAAACGGGTCAGGCGGCCGATCATTTGCCGGAGCCCCTCCTCGGGGAACGGCCGCTCCAGGTTGTAGGTGCGAAGACCGGCCTCGACATGCGCGACGGGAATTCGATTGTAGAAAGCGGTCAGCGCCCCGAGAAACGCACTCTCCGTGTCACCTTGCACGACGACTGTCGACCATGGCTGCCGGGTCATCACCGCTTCGAGTTGCCACCTGCACCCAACGCTGAATTCGGAGAGCGTCGCCCCCTGCCGGCCCAGTGCGATATCTGGCACGATGTCGAAGCACGAGAGGATCTGCTGCGCCATGTCGCCGTGTTGACCGGTGTGGAGCCAGTGCACGTGCGCCCACGACGCAGCTCGCAACGCGTGGTAGACCGGTGCGAGCTTGATGATTTCCGGCCGGGTCCCCGAGACGAGAAGAATCTTTTTCATGTGTCCTGTCTGCGTGTCCCGGTCCAGTGAGAGCGGGTACCGTCGTCTGAGCAAGGTGAATACCGGTTCGCTTCCGACCCGCGGGCGACGGCGACGAACGACCGCCGCGTCGGATCTGCACACGTGTGCCTGCGTGGGCACACCCGCGCGATCGCGCGACGACGAGAGGCCGACGAGAGCCCGCTTGTCTCGAGAAGCGGCGCCAGAAAATGTTCTGGGTATGGACAGATGGAACGGGCAGCGAGATCGAGCGGCTAGAGAATCGCGTTGCGTGGACCGCCGAGCGGTCGTGGAGCACCGTGACTGTGTTTGCGGCGGTACTGTTGGTCCCGCCGCGCTGCGCGCCCCCCGAAATCTGCTGGCGTCATCGATGCTCGCGAAACGGTCTGATAGTTGCTGGTCGAGCGGGTATGAGCGCATACGACTTACGCTGGTCTCAATGGATGTGCGGACATGAGTGGCTGCATCATCGGACGCCTTCCACCTGGCGGCTGAAATGCGTGCGCTGTGGTGCCATGACTCCGGGATTCGATCTGAAAGCGAGCGACAGCAGCAGCAAGGATTCGCGCGGTCGTCCGACTGACCGCGCCATGAGCCACCTCGGAGCGCTGGTCGCGACGACGGCCGGCATTCAAGCTGCGGTCGGCAGTAAGGCGCAGTGACGGCGCGCTGAGCTCGATGTTCGCGACACTTCGCGGTCGCGATGATCACGGCGATTGTGAGGAGGCCGCGCCCTGGCGCAGCGGCTCGGAATCCGCCGGCGCGATACGCGCGGACCGCGAGCCACCCTCACACTGGACGGCTCGCCCACGTGAACGTCGACACGCCGGATTGCGCCGATCAGGACGCGGCGCGATCGGATCGTGGGGCCGGTGCGCGTGGCGACCGCGGCTCAGGGCCTGCGATCGGCGGCACCAGTGGTGACCGGAACGCCTCAGAAGCCGCCGGCGGGTTTCGAACATCGCGGGACTCGGGGCGACAGCCGTGCGTGCCCAGGAAGTTCATGAACTTCTTGTAGTCCGACTCCGGCAGATTGAACAGCGTGACCAGCGCTCGATAGCTGCCGCGGGTTTCGCGCAGCCCGCGGTAGACGAGCTCTCGGATGTCGCGACGCGTCAGGTCGCGCGCCAGGAACATCCGATGGATCGGTTCCCAGAACGTATACGACTCTTCGGTGATCATCCGGAACAGCTCGTCGGAGAGCCGACGGCGGCGTTCACGCGCCGGCGTCACGATCGCGCCGCCGCCTCTGACCATCGTCGGTAACAAATCGGCGGTGACCGGCTCTCCGGGAGGTGTCAACCACGAGACCTGCTCGATGACGTTGTGAAGCTCGCGGACGTTACCCGGCCAATGGTATTTCTCGAGCACCGCCCACGCCTCATCGGTGAGCATCGCCTGCCGCTGCAGTTTGCTGAGAAAGTGCGCGCCGAGCGGACGCACGTCCTCGGGTCGCTCTCGCAGCGGTGGCACTTGGAGGTGCACGACCCGCAGCCGATACAGCAGGTCTTCGCGGAAGCTGCCCGCGGCGACCATCTCCGGCAGATTGCGGTTCGTCGCCGCAATCACTCGTACGTTCACCCGCATCGCCGCGGCGTCGGCCCCGACTGCCTGGATCTCGCCGTTCTCGAGGAAGCGCAGCAGCATGCCCTGCATCCGCGGCGTCATCTCGGCGAGCTCGTCGAGAAACAGCGTACCGTCGTGCGCGAGTTGCAGCTTGCCGCGCTTATCGCGATACGCGCCAGTGAAGCTCCCTTTCACGTGCCCGAAGAGCTCCGATTCAAGGAGCGACTCGGTCATGCCGGCGCAGTTCACCGCCACGTACTCGCGGCGGCGGCGGTTCGAGTGCGCGTGCACGTAGCGCGCGATCACGTCTTTGCCGACACCGCTCTCACCGGTTATCAAGACTTTTGCGTCGCCGGTAGCCACTCGCCCGGCGTACGCCAACAATTGCCGCATCTGATCGCTGGCCGTCACGATATCGCCGCCAATCGCACCGAGCGAGATCGTGGCCGTCTCTGTCCCAAGGTCCATGTGGAGCGTTCCTCACCGTTGCTGCGCGCTGGCTGACGATTCCAGTTTTGTCGCTAACACAGCAATAACGCTGCCGACTCGAACACGAAGCGGGATTGAGGTCTTCAAGCGATGTAGTAACCGCTCAGACCTCCATATGCGTCGAAACGAAACACACAAAATTCATAATCGCTATTAACATCTTCAAAAATAAGGAGTTTTAGGCCGATGTCCTTTAACGGGACATGATGTCTCTCAAATGCTCTCAAGTGACTTAGAGTGCGTCGCAAGAATTAGCTCAAGGCGGGTCCTGTCCGCGAACGGCCCCACCGGGTGCTCGCCAGAAAAGCACTGGTCACGCCCCACGGCTCCGCGCCCGGCGGGGCGGCCCCGTTCGCGGCCACCCGCGAACGAGCTAACTTTGCAACCTGCTCTTAGTGTCGTATTGAACGACGTTCGTTAGCGCCTGCAAACCGCCACGGCTGCGAGCTGCGTTCCTGTTCACGAATCCGCGCAGTTCGACGCGGCATCTCGCACGCGCCAGGCGGCGTCCGGCGCCGCGGTCACGGGTTGACGCGCGCGAAAACCGCCCATTGATCGTCTGCGTAGTGCTGACGAAAGCGCGGGTCCTCCCGAAGCCGCGTCACAACCGGTGAGTTCGCCGCGACTGCCGCACACCCGATCTGAAAATCGGCAAAGACCTGTCGGTACTCACCAGAAAGATCGGTTTCCCGGCTGCGCAGCAGCAGTTGGATCGGGTACGCCTCGACGCCGCGGCTGTCGACGAAGATGCGGCGCTCGGGGACGAACCACGCGACGATCCCGCCATCGGCGAAACCGTTGAACAACGAACCGTCGCACTCGCGGACCGCAACGATGGCCGAAGCCGACATCGGTTTCCAACCGAGCCGCGCGCCCCCGCCGGTCCACGCGACAGCGACGCCAGCGGCCGCAATCAGCGCCATCAACCCGGCCAGAACCGCCGCGGCGGGCGCAGGCTTCGGCGTTCGCCGCCTCGCCGGGAGCGGCAGCAGGCGCGAGAGGGCGGGCACGCCCACCATGAAGAACAGGGGAACGTTCCGCACCGCCAGCGCGCCTGCGATCGCGAACACACCCGCAAGAACCAGCAGCAGCCGCGTCTCGCGCGGTCTCTCGGCGGCCTCAGGCAGCTTGCGTGCGACGACCAAAACCAGCGCGAGCAGCGTGAGCCAGAACGGCAGCTGCGCGATCTCGAACGCCGACCGGTACTCGTGAATGTGCAGGGCGCGCACGGTCCGCACCACCTGGACCACCCGCGGCCAATTGTGCCACCCCTGCGGAGTGGCCATCGCCGCGAGGACACATGCGGCGGCGATGAGAATCGCACGCCGTGCGCGAGCGCGCGACCAGATGACCGCCTCGAGGGCGGAGCAGCCCGCAATCACGGCCCCCACAATCGCGACGGCGTGCATGTTGGACCAGACGACGCACAGCAGCGGAAGCCATCGATCCCGGCCTTTGAGCACCAGGTGCACTGCGACGACGAACAGCGCGAGGCTAATCACCTGTGGCCGTATGGCCCACTCGACGACGCAACCCACCATCATCAGCGCCAGGAAGCCGAATCGGGCCTCCGGACCGCCCTGCACCAGGCGCCACGCTCCGGCGATCGCGGAGACGGCGCAGGCGGCGCAGAAAACAGCCAGGAGCACCGGGCCTCCCGCCACGAACAAACCGTAAAACAGCAGCTGCGTCAGCCACTCGTGATTGTGATAGAGCGGTGCTCCGAAGTTCGTATGTGAGAATCGTTCGGTCGCCAGAATCCCGCCACTGTTGATCATCTCGAGCCCGGCGCGGAGGTGCCACCAGGTGTCGTTCTGCGGCGGCATGCACAGCGCGAGAGCCGCGAACCCGATGAAAAGCAGCACCGGCGGAAGATCGTCGTCTGTCAGGTGCACAACCATGCTTTCTTCGGCAACGTAAGGACCGCCTCGCCAGTGACAATCACCCGGCGAGCCTGATGCGCCTGAAGTGCTCGACGACGTCGAACTGCGTCGCGTAGCGGGAGAGCGGCTCGCCGACATGGACGATCCGACGAGGATCGACGTTGCCGAGGAACGCCGAGGCCGTCCGAAGATACGGAATCTGCCAGGGATCGAGTCCGATGACGCGAGCACAGGTCGCGTCCACGGCCACGACATCCGTCCCCATCGCCAGCATGCCGAGCGCTCGCGCGCGGCCCATGATCGGCCCGTCGCCCTCCATCGCCGTCACGCCGTCCACGATCGTGAAATGCGGCCGGATCGTCGCGTTCAGATCGACGATCGAGTTCGGGATGCCCTTGACGTGCAGCAGATTCTTCGGCCAGCCGTACACGGCGCCCGGCACCACTCCGAAGAAGTTCTTCATGCTCGCTGTCAGGCCGGCCCAGTGGTGGGTCTTCAACTTCGGCATCGAGACGACGACGTCGGACTTCAGGAGTTCGACCGGAAGCGAAATCTCGGTCAGCCCCGTGAAGCGGCTCGCCAGCTTCACGCGCGCGACATCGTCGTGGTTCAGATCGACGAAACGGACCCGCAGATCGGCGAGGACGTCGGACAGGCCCGTGGCAGTAAGCAAATACTCGATGTCGCGGCGATGCCCGGGGCCCTCGCCGACGACGACTTCGCGGGCGCCCGCCCGCAGGAACGCCTCGACGGCGCCGGCGACGACGTATGGATGCGTGTTGATGACCGTTCCAGCCTCGTATTCGACGAGGTTCGGCTTGAGGAACACCCGCTTGCCGCGAACGTCCAGATCGAAGAGTGCGAGTCCGCGACCGACGGCGTCGGCGAAGTCGACGTGGTATCCGCTCGCCGGAACTAGAGCCACCGGCGAGCGTCCCGGGAGGACGAAATCTTCTTGGCGATATGGCGGACGTCGCCAGGCGGCCACAGCCGCCGCCGCCGGCAGCCCTACGAGAAACGCGCGCCGCGAGATCTTGGCTCCCGTACTGGCGTCACCCGCACGAGGCTGTTGCCGGCGCGGCGAGTCGTCGCTACAGCCTGAAATCCTGAACGTCATGTTCCGGTCCCGTGAGGCTGTAGAGCGCCATCGCGGCGATGTGCAGGTTGCCGAAGAATGCGTGCTTCTGTGCCAGCGCCGCGAGTCGCTCGTTGACGTCAGGCGCCGGCACGCCGTAGACGCGCAGGCAAATCGAGGTCAGCGACAGCGCCATCCCCGCCGATTCGGCAAGCCGGGAACGCGTAAGGTACTCGATACTTTTCCGAACGGATGGATGATCGCGGCGATCCTGCAACGCAAGCAGCGCGAGCGCGGTGGTTGGCACGTGCGCGCTCAGCTCCCGGCCGAGCGTGTTCGAATTTCCGTAGTTCCATCCCCCCGTCTGGCACATGCGATCCAGCAGCAGCCGCTCAGCCTCGTCGATCCGCGCGGCGCGCTCGCGGTCTGGCAATAGCGCTGACGATATCTTCATTGCCAGCATGCACCACGCGGTTGGCTCGACCCAGCTGAAGCTCTCTTCGATCCATGGCCAACCCTGCAGGGTGTTGTCCTGCCGGTCTTGATCGTTCTTCAAGGCGAGACCCTTTGTCCGGCCCAGCCCGTTGATCAATCGCGTTGCGCCTTCGCTTGACCACGCTGCACTGTTCCGGACCGCAAGCGCCGCCAGTCCGTTGAAGCCGACGTTCGGCGGCTCCGCTGTTCCGTCGCCGATGAACCCGTCGGGACGCTGACGCGCCGCGAGCCATCGCGAGGCATCGTCAGACGCATCCGTTGGGAGCGTCTCGGCACGTGCGAGACAGAGGGCCACCCAGCAGGTCGGCTCGATCCGGCTCGCCTTCCCCGCGTAATAGCCCCAGCCACCATCGACGTTGCGCCCGCGGCGCAGCGCCGCCGCGAGACCGCCTAACGTTGAACCGGCCATTTCCTGTACTGCCGTCAGCAAATGCGTCGCCGTCCAGGACCCGACAGGTCGTGAGCGTGCTAACTGTTCGAGTGCGAGGCACTTAAGAAGATGCGCGCCAGGATGCGCGAGCTCGCGCGACGGCGAGTTGCCTGCCCCGACCAGACAATCGTCTTTCGCGGCACAGAATCTTCAGGGACGAAAATTGAAACGAGGAATCAATCCGCCAGAATCCAGACGGTCTTCCGGAACCTGACCGGCCGCCCGTCCTTCATCGCCGGATGAAACTGCCACGCTTTGACCGCGCTCAGAAACATCGAGTCGCGGACGCTGCGGGGACGCCCCACGAGCTTCACGGACTCCACGGTGCCGATCTCAGACACGATCAACTCGACGCGACAGAGCTGCTCTGGCTTCACGGTCGGAGGAATCTCGGTCGGTAGCTGCTGTCGGACGTCCACCGGGGGCGTGACTCCACGCGAGCCGGCAGAATACACAGCCCTTTCGTGGTGCTCGGTTACGTCGGCTGCATGGCCGTTCGACGGCGCGGATTCCTCGTCCGCGCGAGAAGGCTCGATGGTCAGATGCTGGCGAGTGTCGAGATCGAACACGACGATCGGCGCTGCCGGCGAATGCTGCGGGGCGGGTGTCCGCTTCCTTCCCGAGACCTTCGCGGTGGCGGTCTTCCGCGCCGCAGAGGTCTCCGCACTCAACGTGTCGGCGGGCACAAGACGTCCAAGACCCGCGCGCTCGGTCACCGCC
>DATFWL010000592.1:0-15854 GCA_035259385.1 Vicinamibacterales bacterium
CCAGCTGCGAGGCGCGCTTATTAATAAGGATGGCGCGGCCTCGATTGCCGTCTTCAAAGGCATTCCCTATGCACGCCCGCCAATCGGCGATCTCCGGTGGCGCGAGCCGCTACCGGCTGTGCCCTGGACGGCCGTCCGCGAGGCGACGACGTTCGGCGCACCGTGTGCGCAGAACGCAACCGGGCGCGTGCTCGAGAGCAGCAGCGAAGATTGCCTGTACTTGAATGTCTGGACCGCGGAGTGGCCGCTGCGATTCCCAAAGCCGGTGCTTGTGTGGCTGCACGGCGGCGGCAACTTCGCTGGAACCGCCTCCGACGTCAATTCGTCCGGCGAGCATCTCGCGCGCCGCGGCCTTGTCGTCGTCACGCTCACCTATCGGCTCGGCCCGTTTGGATTCTTCGCCCATCCGGCGTTGACGCGCGAATCGGCGCACCACGCGTCGGGCAATTACGGCCTGATGGATCAGATCGCCGCGCTTCGCTGGGTGCACGACAACATCGGGAGCTTCGGCGGAGATCCATCGCGCGTGACGCTCGGCGGCCAGTCGGCGGGCGCGGTCGACGTGAACGTGATCATGACATCGCCTCTCGCAAAGGGTTTGTTCCATCGTGCAATCGCCCAGAGCGGCACCGTCAGCCGTGTGGCCGACGACGCGACCATTCGGATGACCGGGCTCGCGACCACGATGGCGGCGCGAAGCCGCGACACATACTCCGACGCGCTGACGTTGGTCGAAGCCGAACGCGCCGGCGCCGAAGTGGGCGACAACCCACGAGCGCTGTCGACCGCGGCGCTGCTCCAGGCCGCGTCCGGAGCGCGCAAGAGCATTGGTCCGGCGAACGGCATCATCGTCGACGGCTGGGTCCTGCCGGAGTCGCCGGCTGAGACGTTCATCCACGGTCGCGAGCACCGCGTCCCTCTGCTCGTGGGGAGCAACGCGCGCGAACGGACACCGGACGTCACGGGGGACGCACTCGTCGCGGCCGCACAATCGATGTACGGTCCGCTCGCCGACCGTGCGCTCGCGCTTTACGGATTCTCCAACGCGACGACAGACGCGCTCTATGGCACCGTGGGCGCGCAGTGGGTCGTGGACACGATGTATCGATGTCCGGTCGTGATGCAGCAGGCGTGGCACGCCGCGGCCGCCAACAGGGCGTATCAATATCAGTTCGATCGCGCGCCGCCTGGACGCGAAGCTGTCGGCGCCACGCACGGCGTTGAGCTGCCGTACGTCTTCGGCGTCACGGGAGCGCGGTGGGTTGACGCCGACCGCGCGATCTCCGAGGCGATCCAGACGTACTGGGCGAACTTCGCGACGTCCGGCAATCCCAACCTTCCAACCCGATCGAGCTCGCTGCCCGAGTGGCCGACGTTCACGGCGTCGACGCTGCGATACATGGAATTCACCGACAGCGGTCCGATCGCTCGCGCAGGACTGCGACGTCCGTACTGCGATCTCTATCTCGACAACATTACCCGGTTAAGGAGGCTGCGATGACGTGTTCACGCCGCGATTTCGGCCTGCTCTTTCCGTCGCTGCTCGCAGTTCAGGCCGTGCCAGCCACCAACAACGACGTCGAGCATCTGTCGGTGATGAAGACCGAGCGATTCGCCTACGACGAGCTGGCCGTCGTGACAAACGGCAAGAACAAACAGCGCCGGATGTTCACGGCGAAGACGCACACCGGATTCAAGATCGAATCGCACATGAGCGACATCGCGCCGGGCGAAGTGAATCATCCGCCCCATCAGCACCTGCGCGAGGAAATGATGCTGATTCGCGAAGGGACTATGGAGCTGACGATCGCAGGCAAGCCGTACAGGCTTGGACCTGGAGACGTTGGCGTCATCGGATCCAACGAGTTGCACAACGCGAAGAACGTCGGAGCAACGATCGCCCGGTATTTCATCGTGAACATCGGTCGAGACGATGTGTAGGAGTCTCGCGCTCGTCGCGAGCATCGGCGTCGCGTTGGTCAGCCCGACTGCGCAAGAACACGTCACGGTTTCACGGCTTCCTCCCGACAATCGGGTTCCCGAAGTCGTCCTTCAGCGCCGCCATGTACCGGTTGTTCTCCTGGCAGATGTACTCGGCCAGCTCGCCGTTCGGGCTCCACCGGACATCCCATCCCACGGTCCACGGCGCGGTATAAGCCCCGGGGTCGTCGATCGTCGCCTCGTAGTGCAGCGTACCCTTCTCCGGCCGCGAATACCTTTCGATCACGTGGAGCAGGTCGGTGTGCACGTGACCGACGGGGTCGAGCCAGCTTCCTTCATTGAAGCCGACGATGTCGACCACGAGCGTGTCGCGCTCCCACCGGCCCACCGAGTGTCCGAGGTACGTCGGGTTCAGCGCGTCGCCCTGCGGATGCGGGCGCCCGTCCATGTAAATCTCGCGCCAGATGTGGGCGGCGCCCTCGAAGATCATGATGATGCGCTTCTGCTCGGGGAGTTGGAGGATCTCCAACGGGTAGGGTGTCGCCATCAGGCGTGGACCACCAGGTGGCAGGCAATAGCCCTCCGGATCGTATTTCGCTTCGTTCTTGAGGTTGTAGTTGTAGATCGCCGCCGACCAAGGCATGAACGGGACCCAGGGCTGCCGGTGCGCGCCGCCGAGCGCCGTCGTCGTGCTGCCGCGATTCATCGCCTCGGGCACCTCGTGGCCGACGACCCGGTTGCCGAAGTCGAGGACGATCCGCGGGTTCCACATCCCTTTTTCGCCGGACACGCGTCCGAGGTTCGGCGTCCCGTCCGGCAGCCGCGGCGTCGGTTGCGGCGGTCCGATCGGCCGGCCGCGCGGCGGCGGCAGTTGCGTCTGCGTGCCCGCGCCTTCCGCCTGCGCGCGTGGCGACAAAGCCAGCCAGAACGCCACGACGCCCGCGGCCGCGACGACCGCCAGCGCTCCGATGACTCGATTTCGCATGTGGAGATCTCCGCTAGAAGCTCACCGTCACGTTGATCCGCGCGAACCGCGGAGACACGATAGTCGTCGGCTGCAGATACGTCGCGCCGTGCGTCGCGTAGTCGAACGTTTCCAGGAACGTCGTGGCGTCGCTCGTGTTGAAGACGTTGTAGATCGACGCCGGCGACGGTTCTCGTGCTGCCGAGCCGCAGGACCTTGGCGACGCGCACGTCGATCTGAGTAATCCGCTCGCCGTACACCTGGGCCGGCAGGAGCAGGTTCACGGCGATGGTGCCGTTCGGCAGACCGTTGGCCGGGAAACGCCCCAGCGTTTGCTGGACGACCAGCAGGATACGTAGTCGACCTGGTGGTAGCGGCGGCGCTCGGCGTGCAAGAACTGGACGTTCTCGATCGTCTCGAGAGACGCCATCGACGGCGTCAGGTCCTCGTCGAAGCGTTCGCGCTGATCGTTCCCGACGATCACGACTATCTCGCGGGCTGCTTTCTCACGCCGGGACTCTGCGGCAGACCGCAGACGCCGCGAAACGTCTCCGGGAACAGCGTCACCCGCCGCGCGATGATGTCGTTGGTCTCCTCCATGAACGACGTCACGAGCTTGGGGTGCTCGCTGTGCATCATCTGATAGGGGCGCGGCGAGATGATCTGCATGTCGGTCCCGGCCTCGCGCAGTTGCGCCAGATGCGACGACCCGCCGTACACGGGCGCGTTCAGCGCCTTGATGATGTCTTCGTGGGCGTACAGGCTCTCAGGGGCGGTGACATGGGCATGTGCATCGATGATCATCGCAGCGCCCAACAGATATGCCAGTTGTCGGCAGATGATACTCCAGGACGTTCGGACGCGGAGTTGCCGGTCATTGCCCTTGCCATTCCCCGCCCGCGTACACAAAATAGCAGCCGACAGGGCGCCTTATCCGCGCCGTCGAAAAGGAGCTGACCAAGACCGAGCAGGAGCCGCTATCGCCGCGAACAGCCCTGATGCTTCCCATCATCCCGTCAGGAGGCCATATGCGCAGTTTGCTCCGGGTCTTCTTCGGCGGCGTGGTCGCCTTGGTTCTTCTCCCGTCCTCGGTGTGGGCACAGGCAGCGATTACGGGCGTTGTCAAAGACGCCTCAGGGGCTGTCCTGCCAGGCGTCACCGTCGAAGCGGCCAGCCCCGCGCTCATTGAAAGAGTGCGCTCCGCCGTCACAGACGGCACGGGCCAGTATCGAATCGTCGATCTCCGGCCGGGCACATATTCGGTGACGTTCACGCTGACCGGGTTCACGACGGTCAAGCGCGAAGGCATCGAACTGAGCGGGACGTTCGTCGCGACCGTCAACGGGGACCTGAGGGTCGGCGCGATCCAGGAGACGGTCACTGTCACCGGCGAGTCGCCCATCGTCGACGTCCAGAGCGCCAAGGCGCAGACGACGATCAATCGCGACATCATCTCCGCGATCCCGACTTCCAGAAACGTCGGCGGGCTCCAGGCGGTCATCCCGGGCATGGTCGGCCTCGGCATCACTGACAGCGGTGGCATCAACGGTGGGAGCGGTGGGAGCGCCGGCAGCCTGCACGGAGGACGTCCGTCAGACTCGCGAACCATGTCTGACGGGCTCAACATGGGGTGGGCCGGAGCGAATTCGAACGCCGCCGTCCTGAACTCGGCGGGCGCACAGGAAATCGTGGTGAGCACGTCGGGCGGCCTGGGCGAAGCCGAAACGGCCGGTGTGGTCCTCAACGTCGTGCCGCGCGACGGCGGCAACACCTTCAGCGGCACCGTCGTGTTCGACGGCGCCAGCGGCAGCATGCAGGGCAGCAACTACACGCAGGCGCTGAAGGACGCGGGCCTCAGGTCGCCCGCGGCGCTACTCAAGGTATGGGAGATCAACCCGATGGGCGGCGGCCGAATCATCCGCGACAAGCTGTGGTTCTACTTGAGCTACCGCGAGACGTATGGAGAGAACACGATCCCAGGGATGTGGTTCAACAGAAACGGCGGTGACCCGACGAAATGGCTCGTCGATTTCGACACGAGCCGGCCCGCCTTCAGCGACGTTCGGGATCGCACGTACATCGGGCGCCTCACGTGGCAGGCCACCCCGCGCAACAAGTTCACCTTTCAGGATTCAGAGCAGTACTCGATTCGCAACAAGATTGGCGGCGGCTCCTCCACACGGACTCCTGAAGCGCAGGGGCTCACGCTCTACACACCGGGCCATACCCGGACGTTCACCTGGACGTCGCCATTCACGAACAGGATGCTCTTCGAGGCCGGCTGGGGCAGCTACATGTCGAACTATGCGAACGACGCGCCGCGCGTCGACGGCTTGCACAACAACGCGCTGATTTCCGTGCTCGACCAGGGCGTCTCTCCAGGGACGGGCATCACCGGATTGACGTACCGGTTCGACAACCCCCTCGGCGGCGGCTTCCAGCATCATCAGATCGGAACACTGGCCAACCTGCGGGCTTCTGTGTCCTACGTCACCGGCGCTCACAACTTGAAGGTGGGGTACATGGGAGGCTTCAGCAACCCCAGCCAGTCGTACTACAACTTCACGCCGTTCGTTCAGTTCCGCTTCAACGGCGGCGTGCCGAATCAGCTGACGGAGACCGCCCAGTTCGGCGGAAGCGGCGCGTCTGCCGTCGAATTCGTCCGCAACCTGGCGCCGACGTCTTTCTACGCGCAGGATCAGTGGACCAACCAGCGGCTGACGCTGCAAGGCGGCGTGCGCTACGACTACATTCTGACGTCGTATCCAGACTCGTGCGTGGGCGGCCCCGACTACCCGATGATGCCGACGCGGATCTGCTACCCGGCACGCTCGACGCCAGGCGTCCATTGGCACGACGTGACGCCCCGAATCGGCGCCGCGTACGACCTGTTCGGCGACGGCAAGACGGCGGTGAAGGTCAGCATTGGAAAGTACATGCAAGCGCTCACGGCGAGCAACAGCGACATGGATCTCAATCCGCTGATTCGCCTGAACCTGGTGACCACGCGGTCGTGGAACGACCGCAACAATCTGGGGATCAACGGAGACTACATCCCGCAGTGCGACCTCTTGAATCCAGCCGCAAACGGCGAATGCGGCCCGATGGACAATCAGAACTTCGGGAAGGAGTTCTTCACGCGGACCTTCGATCCGAACTTCATCAACGGCTACGGGAAGCGGCCATACACGTGGGACCTCGGCGTGGCCGTACAACATGAGGTCGCGCCGCGCATCGGCGCCACGATCGGCTATTACCGCCGATGGTTTGGAAACTTCTACACGCTCGACAACACGCTGACGGCGGCGTCCGACTACACGCAGTTCAGCGTGCCGATTCCGGTGGATCCGCGCCTGCCGGGCGGCGGCGGCGGCGTGGTCAGCGGCATCTACAACGTCAATTTCACCAAGGTCGGCCAGGTGCAGGACCTCGCACAATTGGACCGGAACTTCGGCGCCGAACCGACTGAGTACTGGCACGGGTTCGACACATCGGTGAATGCGCGGCTGCGCAATGGGCTCATCGTCCAGGGCGGCACAAGCACAGGCCGCACGGTCCAGGACAACTGCGCGCTTCGATCAGTGGTGCCTGAAACCTACAACTGGACGACCCTCGACACCACGCAGTCGTTGCGGGGCGACTCGACGGCAGGATTGACCAGTCCTTACTGCCGAATCGTCACGCCGTTCCAAACCTCGTTTCGAGGTCTGGCCACGTATGTCGTTCCGAAACTGGACGTTCAGGTCGCCGCGACGTGGCGAAGCGACCCAGGGCCAGCCATCCTCGCGAACTACGTCGTGACAAACGCTGTCGCGGCGCCGTTGCTCGGGAGGAACTTGTCGGCGTGCCCGGCCCCCACCGGGGCCTGCAATGCCACGATCACCGTGAACGTGGTGCCGAGCGGCACGCTCTATGGCGATCGGATCAACAACCTCGATTTCCGCGCGGCGAAGATCTTCCGCGTCGGTCGCACGCGCCTGCAGGCCGGCGTTGACATTTACAACGTTCTGAACTCGGACGCCGTCCTGACGTACAACCCGGCTTACTCGACGGCGGCCAATAGCGTCTGGCCGGCGCCGGCGACGATCGCGACCGCTCGCTACGCGAAGATCAACGTTCAGGTCGACTTCTAGCAGGAAAGACCGTTGTCAAGTGCAAGAAACAGCCGCTTGGTTTTCCTGTTCGCCTTCGTGTCCTTCGTGTCTGCGCGACCAGGTGCACAGGAAGGCCACCCACTCACCGGCACGTGGACCGGCGACGTCGGCGCGCGCCACGTGACGGTCGCGCTCGAGTGGGACGGCAAAACGATCATCGGCACGATCAATCCCGGACCGAACGCCGCGAAGATTACGGCGGCCACGATGGATGTCTCCGACATCTCCACCTGGACCATCCACATCGAGGCCGAAGGCAAAGAACGCGTCGCCGTCGACGGCCGGATCACGCACATCACCTCGCCCGGCCGCACGCTATCAGGAACGTGGACGGAGGCCGGTGTCCGCTCGCCAATCACACTTGCCCGCGTCGATGCGACGTCATCATCGTCGAATTCCGGTGATGCGCCGCGCGCCATCGTGTACGGCGGTGCGCACCTGACGCTGCGCGGTAAAGTGACCGGCGTCGAGTGGATCAACCCGCGCGTGCGTTTCGCCGTCTCCGATCGCGCCTCGCGCCGGAAGTGGACCATCGAGTTGCCTGACGGCGCCACGGCGCTCGAGCGCAGCGGCTACGGCGCAGGATCACTCAAGGTCGGCGATGTCGTCACTGTGCGGGCCGTCGCCGCACCTGCTGAAAGAAACCGCGCGCTCGCGTCCGCGGTCACGGCCGGGCGAGGCGGCGCGCTGCTCTTCAAGCTCTCGGTGACGACGCACCGGACGGACGGCCCGGTGCCGCGATGGCCCGACGGACACGTGCAGTTGGGTCCGCCACCCGGATCGAGGGGCTACTGGAAAGCCGACGTGGCGGAGCTCGACCTCACTAACCTCAAAGCCGGACAGCTCGCAGCAATGCCGTGGGCGAAGGCGGTGTATGCGGGTCGGCAGCTTGCCAAACTCCGCGACGATCCCTTCGAACGGTGTGTCCCGCCCGGCGGGCCACGTCAGTTCCTCGGACCGCAAGGCTTTCAGTTCGTCGACCTGCATACGCGCGTGCTCGTCCTGCTCGGCGATGGCAATCGCAACTGGCGCATCATTCATACGGATGGGCGTCCGCTCGCCGAATCCGCCGACGCCGTGCCGAGCTACTACGGCACCTCGGTCGGCCGCTGGGATGGCGACGCGCTCGTCGTCGACTCGGTCGGCTACAACGAGAAGTTCTGGTTCCACCGGGGCGGGCTTCCTCACACCGAGGCGCTGCATCTGACGGAGCGTTTCACACGCACCGACCTGAGTACTCTGAAGTACGAGGTGACGGTCGACGACTTCAGGACGTACACGAAGCCGTGGACGATGAATTACACCATGCGCTGGGTCGCGGGCCAGGAACTTCAGGAATTTTTTTGCGAGGAGAAGACGTCATGACTCGCAGCCTGATCGCGGTCGCACTCGTTGCCGTCGCCGTGCCGGCGCTCGCGCATCACTCGTTCACTGCCGAATACGATCCAAACAGAGTGGCGAACATCTCCGGCTTCGTCACCAGAGTCGAGTGGCTCAACCCGCACGCCTTCGTCTACATCGACTCGACCGACGACACAGGCAGGGTGAAAGGCTATCGCGTGGAGATGGGCCCGCCCTACGCACTGGTGCGCGGCGGCTGGAAGAAGGACACGCTGAAAATCGGCGATAAGGTGACCGTCGAGGGGGCGGCTCTCGCCAAAGATGGCAGCAATGCGGCGGGCTCCATGCCGACGACGATGATGGTCCTTTCAACCGGCCAGAAGCTGGCGATGCGGTGAGGATCACGAGGACCTCGGCCCGCGCCGGGAGCGCAGCGGTTTTCGTGGTATCGCTGCTCGCGAGAGCTGTTGCACAAACCCCGGAGCCCGCGCCGCGCTGGCCCGACGGCCACGTGAATCTCGGCTCGACGGCGGAGCACCAAGGCTACTGGGAAGTCCGACCCGGACTCGGCGGTATGCCCCGCGGCAATGACATCCCCGCGCAGCCGTGGGCACGCGCGATCGAGCAGTTCAGGAATTCGAAAGACGACCTGTATTCACCGCTCGTGCGGTGCAAGCCGGCCGGCGGTCCAGGATTCTTCAACCCTCCGGGTTTCGAGATCGTCGACGTTCCGCCTGAGCAGAAGATTTACATCCTGAACATCGCCGGCCCGCACACGTGGCGGGCCGTCTACATGGATGGACGCACGCATCCCGCGAACCTCCGGCCCACGTATCTCGGGCACTCGATCGGCCGCTGGGACGGCGACACGCTCGTCATCGACACTGTGGGCTTCAACGAGAAGCAGTGGATCGCCGGCTCGTATCCAACGACCGACAAGCTGCACATGATCGAGCGCATCTCCCGACCAAATCTGAGAACGCTCTCGTACCAGTTCACGGTCGACGATCCGGGCGTCTACACGGAGCCGTGGATCGGGGGCTGGACGATCACCGAGCGAACGCCTTCGAAATGGATCGAAGGCGGCGAGATGTTCGAGTACATCTGCCAGGATTCCCGGTAGGCAGGAAAGACTTACTTGCAGGCTTCCGTAATACAGATCGACTCGAGCGTGCGGCCGACAGGCGGCACCGGCATGCCCTTGTCCGCCATCAGCTTCCGCAGCAGCATGCCGGTTTCGGAGTGCGCGATGGCCGACTGCACGCCGACGCGGACGAGGCCGTCCGCATAATCGACGGGCAGCCACGTATGCGTCGCGAGCTCCTTGCTTCCGCGGTTGTCCGTGTTGCCGTAGTCGCGAATGTCCATGCGCGCGCCGCGGTCCACGAGCAGCTGCACGACTGGCGTCGCGCCCTTGTGAGCGGCGCCGTGCAGCGCGACGCGGCCGGTGTCGGCCTGCGCGTTCGGATCGAGGCCGAGGTCGAGCAACAGGCGCACGGCCTCGAGCGTGTCCTTCGCCGACCACTCGTAAGTGATGCCTTCCACCCAGCCGATGCCGGCCGCCACGTGCAGCGCCGTGACGCCGAGCTCGGTCTTGATCTTCGCGTCGGCGCCACGCTCGAGCAGCAGCTTCATCAGCACGAGGTCGCCGGACTGTGACGCGCGCACGAACGCGGTGGCGCCGTTCTCGTCGAGCCACTGGTTCGTGAACACGGTCCGCGTCTCGGTGCTGTCCTTCACGCGCGCGTTGACGTCGGCGCCTCTGGCGAGCAGCCGCTTGATGAAGTCCAGGTGATCCATGTCACCTTTGCGGACTGGATAATCGCCGTTCTCGATGTTGCGGTTGTCGGTCGCGAGGTAGAGCGGCACCCAACCGCCCTTGTTCGGCAGGTTTGGATCGGCGCCGTGCTCGAGGAGGTACGTGCCGAGTGTGTAGTAGCGGTTCTGCGTCGCGACGAGCAGCGGGCTCCAGCCGTAGCCGCTTGTCTGGTTGATGTCCGCGCCGGAGGCCAGCAGGACCTTCACCGACTCGAGATCGTTGGCGCGCGCCGCAAAAATGAGCGGGGTGAGCTCGCCGCCGTCCTTTGGCGGCGGTGCACCGCGACCGAACGCCGCGACGAACGCGTCGTCGTTTTGATCGCCGCGGCCATCACCTCCAGTGGCGCCACGACCGCGGCCGCCACCGCCACGTCCGCCGCCGACTGTCGCGCGTCCGCTGCCGATCGCTCCAAGCTGGCCCAGACCGGGAATCGGCTGGCCGGCCGCAATCGCCGCGCCCAGGGCCGCGACAGCCCGTCGGGGATCGTTGGACTTGCCGAGCGCCGGCCCGCGCCCCCGCTCGGTCGGGGCCGAACGCGCGTTCACGTCGGCGCCCCGGTCGATGAGGAGCTTGACCGCGGCGGCGTGACCCTCGTCGGCCGCCCACATCAGCGGCGTCGTGCCGCGAAGTGCGTCCTTGGCGTTCGGATCCGCGCCGTGATCGAGCAGGACCTTCATCGCGTCGACGCTGCCGGTTCGCGCCGCAATCATCAACGGCGTGCGTCCGAGCGGCAGCTGCTCGTTGGGATCACCGCCGCCTTCGATGAGCGCCGACAGGATTGACGCGTCGCCGTTGATGCTGGCCAGCCAGAGCGGTGTCGAGCCCTCGCGGTTCGCGGCCTTCACCTTCGCGCCGGCGCGAACGAGGATCTGCACCAGAGCTCGGTCGCCGTGGAACACGGCCCAATGCAGAGCCGTCGCGCCGTCCGCCTGCGGCGCGTTGACGTCGGCGTTCTGCAAGAGCAGCTTCTGCACCGCGGCGTTGTCGCCGTGCATCGCCGCGTCGGCGACATCGGACCTGCCGGCTAAGAGCGTCGTCGACCACATCGCCAACGCCGCGAGACGGATCCCGATGCCCGCTATGCGTTGTGTCACGGCGGTCCTTCTCAGTTCCGAGTTTCGAGTTCCGAGCTATACCGTCGCCAGCTTGCCCTCGCTGTCGCCGATGCTGTCCTGCGCGATGCCGAACTTGTCGAGAATCGTAAGCAGCAGGCTGCCCGTCGGCACCGTCCTCGTCGGATAGGCGATGTGGCGGTTGCCCTCGACCCTCCCGTTCAGCGTGCCCACGAGCACGTGTGGGACGTCGTAATGGACGTGCTGGTTCGAGTTGCCCATGTTGCTGCCGTAGAGGATCAGCGAGTGATCGAGCAGCGTCCCGTCGCCGTCGGTCGTTTTCGCCAGCCGCTCGACGAGGTGCGCCAGCATCTTCACGTGGTACTGATTGATCTTCGAGAGCGTCGCAATCTGGTGTGGATCTTCGCCGTGATGCGACACGCCGTGGAAGCCCGCGGTCGGCGCTTCGCTCTCGGGGTAGGTGCGTCCGGTCAGGTCGCGCGCGAACAGCAGCGTCCCGACGCGGGTGATGTCGGCCTGGAACGCAAGCGCAAGCAAATCGAACTGCATCTTGATGTGCTCGTCGAAGGTCTGCGGCACGCCGACGGGCACCTCGAAGTCGGCCGGCGCCACCGTGGACGCCTTCATCGCGAGCTGCAGCCGGCGCTCGATCTCGCGCACGTTCTGTGTGTAGTCGTCCAGCCGCACCCGATCTGCGACGCTAATCTCGCTCCGCAGATGAGACAGGCTGCCCGTGAGCGAATCGAGGATGCTGCGGTCGCGCATCCGGCGCGACGCGCGCTCGTCGACCGTGCTGCCGTCGCCGAACATGCGCTCGAAGACGACCTGCGGGTTGAGCTCCATCGGCAGCGGCGAGGTCGGCGTCGCCCACGAGATGGTGTTCGTGTACGTGCAGCTGTAGCCCTCGCCGCAGTTGCTCGAGTTCGAGCCCGGATCCTCGACGGCCAGCTGCATCGACGGCATCAGGTTCTCGGTGCCGATCCGCTGCGCGATGATCTGATCGATCGTGGTGCCTGCGTACACGTCGGCGCCGGTCGTCTTCCTCGGCTTGTTGGCGCACAGGAAGGCCGCGGCGACCCAGTGATCCGCGCCGGTCGCGCCGGGCGGCGGTTCGGCCGACCGGGAATGAAGTCCGCTCAGGATCGTTACGTAGTTGCGGAACGGCTCGAGCGGCTTCCAGTTGAACGGGAACTCGGGATTCGAGCCGACCGTTTCCGGCACCCAGTAGCCGGGCGCCATGCCGTGCGGCACGAAGCAGCCGACGAAACGGGGGGGCGGGCTGGCCGCCGTCTTCGCCAGTACCGTCGCCGCGGGCACCATCGCGTCGAGCAGCGGCAACGCGAGCGTGGCGCCGGCGCTCTTGAGGACCTCCCGTCGCGAGAGATGTCGCTTGGTAATGAACATCACGCCTCTATTGTGAGCTTACTTTCGCACACGAGCTTCGCGCTTCGCGTTTTCCCTCTGATTCATCTGGAACGTATCGCTCTTCACGATGCCCATCAGGATCAACGAGAACCGGTACTGGCCGGGCTCCGCGGCTCGCACGATCGCGCGCACCGTCGGCATGTCGCCGTCGTCCACGCCGCGGCCCAGCGCGTAGGTCAGAAGCTTTTCGGTGACGACGCGCACGAACTGATCCGAGTACTTGACCAGGAACCCGCGCAGGCCGACGACGCCGTCGATTTTCGTGCCGTCGATCATGACGCTCCTCGCGTCGATCGGATTGCCCTCGTCGAGCGTTCGCCAGGCGCCGGTCGCATCGAAGTTTTCGAGCACGAGCCCGATCGGCTCGAAGATTCTGTGGCACGACGCGCACACCGGGTCCGTGTGATGCCGCTCCATGACATCGCGCATTGTCGGCACTCTGAGGTTGCCGGTGGTGTCGCTGTTGGTCTTCTCTTTGAGGCTCGTGTCGACGCCCGGCGGCGGCTGCGGCGGCTCGACGCCAAGGAACGTCGTCTGGAACCACTTGCCGCGCGCGACCGGGGACGTGTGCGCCGCGTTCGACGTCACGGTTAGCAGCGCGCCTTTGCCCAGCAGCCCGCGGCGAACGTCGAGCTCGGGCGGCAGCGTGACGCGACGGAACTGCGGACCGTAGATGTTCGGGATGCCGTAGTGCTTTGCCAGCCGTTCGTTGACGAACGTGTCGTTGGCGGTCAGCAGATCCAGAACACTCCGGTCCTCGTGCACGATGCTGTCGAAGAACAACTCGACTTCGCGCTGGAAGGCGCTGCGCAGGTTGTCGTCGAAGTCCGGGAAGGTGTTGACGACCGGCTCGCTGGTCTTCAGCCCGCGAACGTTGAGCCACTGACCGGTGAAGTTCGACACGAGCGCCTGGGACTTCGGGTCGGCCAGCATCCGCTGCACCTGCTTTTCGAAGACACCCGGATTCCTCAACCGGCCCTGCGCCGCGACGTCGATCAGCTCGTCGTCGGGGATGCTGCTCCAGAGGAAGAACGACAGCCGCGAAGCGAGCGCGAGATCGCTGATGCGATACGTCTCGCCTGCCGCCGCACCGACAGGCTCACGCTCTTCGCGGTACACGAACTCCGGATCGGCGAGCATTCGCTGAAGCGCGGCTTCGATGCCGGCGTCGAACGTCCCGTGCTCGTTCCGGCCGTCCTGATAGAAGTCCATCAGCGTTTTCACGTCCGCGGGCGTTGCCGGGCGCCTGAAGGCGTGTTTCGCGAGCGTCGTGACGATGCGCCGCGCGCATCCGTCCTCCTCGCGCGGGTTCGCCGGCCTGCACACGAAGATCTTCCGGCGGGTGGCCGTGTCGGAGGCTCCCTTCGCGTTGTACGGCCCTTCAATCCAGACCTGGCCGACGTGCGGATAGAACAGGAAGCCGGGAATCTGTCCCGGCGTATTCATCGTCCGCTGGAACGGGCGGTTCAGCTCGCTGCCCGGGATGTCGTTGGTCGCG
Organism: Vicinamibacterales bacterium; assembly: GCA_035259385.1. GTDB lineage: Bacteria > Acidobacteriota > Vicinamibacteria > Vicinamibacterales > CAVVIG01 > QHWK01. The sequence continues at coordinate 14,216 of DATFWL010000592.1, forward strand.
AGGAACGTGACGCCAACCTCGTGCAGGCCCGCCTTCACCGAAACTCGCGGTGTCGAGCGCCCGTTTCCCGTCGTGTTCGCGATTTCCTTGTCCCAATCAAACAGCGTCACGCGCTCCCCGTCGATCATGACCTCGAGCTGCTCGCCTTTCATGCCGCCAAGCACCGCCTGGAAGTAGCCGGTGACGCCCTTCACTCTGAACGAGTAGTCGCCGTCGACAGGAAACTGATACGGGATCAACATCCCGCCGCGCGTGCCAAAGGGCAGGCCCTCGATGTGATAGTTCTGAGCGGTGTCGGGTGCCACATCGAAGACCACCTGCGACGGCGCGGAGACATCGCCGATCGCAAGCCGGCTGATCTTTCCGGCGGCTGATAGATACGCTTCCATCAGCGCGGGCGACATCGTCAGCGCGCCGGCGATGTTGTCGAAACCGCGCGTCGAGTCGTCGGCGGGGAGGAACTTTGTGGCGTCGACGTCGAGCGCGAGCAAGTCGCGAATCGCATTCGTGTACTCAGTGCGGTTGAGGCGATGCAGTCCCGGCGGCGGAACATGGGGAGTCGCGGCACGGTCGAGAGTGTTTTCCATGCCGCGGATGAGCGACTCCATCGTGGCCGGGTCGGGCCGCCGGGCGTTGGTCGGTGGCATGAGTCCCGCGCGAAGCTTGCGTACGATCTTCTCGCCGACGCTGGGATGCGATCCGAGCGCGGCGAGGTCGACTTCATCGAGCAATAGATTGGCGGTCTTCAGCCGCGCGTTGTGGCACGGCACGCAGTACTGGTTGACGATCGCGCGCTGGGTCGCCGAATCGGCGACGGCGATCGCCGGCTTTGACGACGGCGGGCCGCCTTGCGCCGACAGAGCGACAATCAGCAACGCTCCGACGACGCTGCCCGCAAGGACGCTCGAACCCACCCCTGCGCCAAGGCTGCGACGATTCGCTCCCATTCGTTCTGCTCCGACGTCAGGCGACGCCGACCCGTACGGGCGGGCGTGCAACACTATAATTCACCGATCTTTGTCGGAGGCAACGGCAAGAAATCCCGGAGGCGCCGGAATCCAGGCAGCCGTCGGACTCTCCGACAAATCCGATGCCTTCGCCGCGCGTCTTCGTACTCGACCAGTGCCTCCTGAAAATCTCGTACGTGTTGGCGCCGTTGAGTTTGCGGACCGAGACCGGTAGGCTCTGGTCGCGATGACGTCCATGTTCGTGCTCGTGATCCTGGCACACGAGCGCCGCCGGGTCGTGCACGTCGCCGTTACCGACCACCCCATGGCGGCGTGGACAGCGGAGCGGTGCACACTGACATTCTGCACTTTCAAGGGCGAGTTGTCGTCACTCCGGCGCATCGTCTGACGGCCTCGGACGATGGACGTTCTCAAGGACGATTTGCGGCGCAGCTGAACGGCGGCCGATGATCATCCCATGACGACCACGGGACGCCGTCAGCAGCGCTACGACCACCGTTTTCGGGATCTCGTGCAGCGCCCGGGGGGACGTCACCATCGCCACGAATCTCGGCGTTCCTCGTTCGACGGCCCGTGGGTGGCTCCGCAACACACCGAAGGCGGTAGTAAGCCCGGACGTGACGAACCGAAACACGTCGGAGCTCGAACAAGAAATCCTGGTGCTCCGGCGC